>JAJCXP010000111.1 GCA_029263375.1 Acidobacteriota bacterium
CGACCAGCTGATCGGCTCCGGCGGAACCGGCGCCCGTTCGGCAGCGGAAACGAGCTACGGCGAAACCGCGCCCGAAGCGACGCGCACCTGAAGTCGGCTGCCAGCGACGCTTGCGGCACCCGCCTCGGCGGTCGGATCGGCCAGGTCGACGACCACGTGTAGCGCCGAATCAGGCGGTGCGCCGTGCAGGCCGGTGCGCACGCCGACGATCTCGCTGCTGCCGATCGCCAGATTGGGCCGGGCTAGCGGCGCCACCACCCCGACAACCTTGATCACCAGCCGCGGCGGGTCCACCAGGCGCTCGATCGAATAGCCGTCGGCTGCGATCGTGCCGTCGGCGACCAGCTCGAGCACCGTGCCCCGCTCGTCGCTCCTCCAGCAGATCTCCTCGATCCGGCTGATCGGGCCAACTTCTGCGAACTCGACACACCAACCGACCAGCCTCCGTAGCCACCGTTCTAGTCCAGGAGCACGCTTGACGAGGGACAGGCCGCGCGCACCCCTTCCCCTCTACGGAGCCGGGTCCTCCTCCATCACCTTGGCGGGAGGCTAGCGGCTGCGCAGGAGAAGCGGCAAGGCCGCCCGCATCTGGATTCGCGTCCGTCCCAGAAGCGCCGCTCGCTCGACCAGCAACTCGAGATCGACAGGATAGAGGTTCCTGCGGGCCGATTCCGCAAGGCCGGCGATGTTGCGAGGCGCGATCGCCGCACGGATCCAATCCGCAAAGGCACTCCGATCCTCTGCTCTTGCGACACTTCCCAGGCGGCGGACCGCTTCCGCGAAGAGTGGGTCCAGAACCTGATCGCCAAGACCCAGGAAACCTTGCCAGGCCGCCGGCTCGCCGTCGAGTCCGTCGGGATCCAGCCGCTGCACCGTCTCGGCCCAGCTGACCGCCACGAAGTAGAGGAAGGAGTGGTTCGTGAAGAGCTCGAAGTCGGGCATCGCCCGGTAGGCCCCGAGCAGGAGCAGCTCGATTCGGTTGGCCTCAGCGGCCAGCAGACGCTCGTAGCGGCCGAGACCGGGACCCAGCGCTCGCTGGCTCAGGGTCTCCGCGGCGGGGATCGCCTCGAGGATCGACGCCAGCCTTTCGACTCCGAGCAGGCTCCAGGCGATTCCGGTCGAGTAGAGCGGGTCGTAGAACGCGTACGCGTGCGGGAGCAGCACCCAACCAGGCCCCGCTGCGCGCTGGCGCCGGTAGCGGATGTCGGAGACGAAGCTCGGTCCCCGGATCGGACGGGCGTGGGCAAACTGTGCCGCCACTGTAGGCAGTTGGCCAAGGAGATCCTCCCACAGCTCGCCCGGTTCAGCGTGCGGCGGAAAGCCGCCGCGCTCGTCGCGCAGGACGAAACCGGCACTCACGAGGCCATCGTCGAAGGGCAGCATGTACATCCAACCATCGTCGAAGAGATGATGCACGGCCGCTCGCTCCTCCGGGTAGGGACCGGGACTCTGACTCGAACCCGTCTCTCGCGCGATCTCCGCAAACGGCCGCAGCCCCTCGAAGTGTCCGAACACGAGGTGACTCCGAAAAGGGAGGAGATCGCGGGCGGCGGCGATGGGCAGCCGGCCGGCCAGGAAGCCGGCAGCGCCCGAGCCGTCGATCACCAGATCCGCGGAGAGCTCGAATGGTTTTCCGCGATGCCGGCCGGCGAGACGGATCGGCAGGGGATCGCTCTCGATGGTCTCGAGCTCGACCCGTTCGAGGATCTCGACACCTTGGCAGCGCGCGAGCTCGGCTAGGTGTTGGTCAAGCTCTGCCCGCAGCCAGTGGCTGTCCGCCGAGGCGTCGTTGGGACTGGCCGCGACCAGCAGCCGCCGGTCGTTGCGCTCGGAGTTCCGGTAGGCCTCCCCGTCCGAGTGGCCGTAGAAAGTGAACCCCCGTTTGAGGCCCCGGCCGACATCGGGATAGTTGTCCAGCCATCGGCCGTACGCCGCGATCCGGTCGAGATCCTCCAGGCCGTAGCGCCGGGCGAGCCGCTCCAGGCAGAGGTTGGCCAGCGGCGTTGAGGACTCACCCAGGGCGAAGCGCGGATGTTTGCATCGCTCCAGGACGATGACGCGACGGCCCAGCCGGTGCAAGATCCGGCCGAGGATCGTGCCCGCGAAGCCGGAGCCGATGATGGCGACCTCGTAGCGAGGCGCGCTCGCGGTCATCGGCCTCCGCAGAGGTCGCAGTCGACCTTCGGCTCGGGACCGCCGGTGAGGTTCATCCTCGTCAGCCGGGCGATCCGCGCCTCGGCGCAGCGCCGGCACTCCGCGAGCTCCTGGACGTCCCAGAGGTCAAGGAGGATCACCCCCTTCCCCAATCGTAGGCTCCGCTCGAACGCTCGCTCGACCGCTCCGAGCGTGACCGGTGCGGCTCCGCCGTGGCGAGCGATTGTGGCTATGTAGCCCTCGTAGGGGCGCCCTAGCCGGATCGGGATCAGCGAGACGACTCGGGCACCCGCGGCGAGAGCGTGCTCGACGGAGCGCACTGTCCAATCGACGGTCTCGTCCGACGGCACGAATGGAGCGCCGACGAGTACAAAGACCCGCAGGCCGACGCCCTCTTCTTCCAGCCGAGTGGCGGCGCGATCGAAGTCGTCGATGGTCATCCGTTTGTTGAGCTTCGAGAGGGCCTCGGGATGAGCGGTCTCGAGCCCCATGGCCACTTCGAGTCGCCCGTCGAGCCGCCCGGCGAAATCGCGGAAAGGCTCCCCGATCAGGCACGGGTGGCACTCGACGGTCACGGTCTCGAAGGGCCGAACCGCGTCGAAGATCGCGGGCCAGTCGGCCCTGGGCACTGCCTTCTCGTCGAAGAAGTTGCTCGCGTTGTACAGCTTGATCCCGGATCCCGCGGGCAGTTGCCCAGCTTCGGAGCGAGCCAGCTCCAGCTGACGCGGGATGGCGCCGGGCGGCGTCGGGCCGTCGAGCGTGTTGCGCCACAGGTCGCAGAACACGCAGGTGAAGGCGCACTCCCGGCCGGCCAGAAACGCCACCAGCCACGATCGGACTCCACCGTCGGCGTGGCGCTCACTCTCCACCAGCACCTTGATCGGCCGCGAGGGATCGACCGGGTTCTTGGGCGGCCTCAGGGCTCGGATCTCACGATCCAGAGAGCCCGGCTCCGTGACGCGCTGAGTCATACGCCGCCGACAGTTGGGGGACCAACCCGAGCTAGAATTGCTCGAGCAGGTGGCGGCGATAGGCGTCCTGGTCCGCCCGGAAGCTGACCGCGAAGAGTTCCGGCGAGAGTACTCCCTCCTGGAACCGCTTCTTCGGGAAGACAGGTAGCTCGAGCCCGGTCAGGGCAGCCAGGCCGCGCCTGACGATCTCCCCCTTGAGCTCGTAGAGAGCCTCATGAGAGCCGCCGGTCAGGGCGTCGAACGGGATCGAGGCCGCCGTCGAAACCAGGGGAGGACGTGTGTACGGGCTGAAGCCGAGGAAGCCGAACTTGCGCAACGGAGCGTAGGTGCGAACGCAGCCCCGGCTCTGGCCGCCGCTGTAGGTGAGCGAGTGCTTGATACAGTCGACCCCCCAGCCCTCCTGGTAGAGGAGCGGGTTGTTGACCACGCTGACGATCGTCAGCTCCGAATTCTCCTCGATCGGGTAGTCCTTCAGGTTCTCGTCTCCACCGTCGCCGTCCGCCAGGTACTTCCAGTCAGGATAGCGATCGCGGATCTCGGCCAGGAGCGCGAGCGCCACGGTCGCGCACTCGACGTCCCGCGGCTTGTAGTCCTCTATGACCTCTACCGCCGCCAGTGGATCCAGCCGGCCGGCGGCAACGTCAACTTGTTCGGCCAGGATCTCGAGGTCCACCGCGCGCAGGAATTCTCTCGCCTGGCCGGCGTCGGTTCCAACGCCGGCAATCGAGAGTGTGAACGCCTTGAGGCGGGCCGGACTCTGCTCGCTGGCCAGCAGCTCATGGTAGAGCCCGAGCAGAACCGAGCCGCTGTCGATCCCGCCAGAGAAGAGGACGCCGATCGGCTCGCGCTTCGGCACGACTGCCAGCCAGGCGCGAATCTCCGCCAGCAGCGCCTCGACGTAGCGTCGTCCGATGCCCTCCACATCCTCGCCTAGAGCCTTGGTGTCGGGCTCGACGAACCGTCGGTGCTCAGGATTGGGATCCGGGCAGCCGACCAGCCGGAGGGTGGTCAGATGGTGTGCTGGCACCATGCGCGTGTAGGTCGGGTGGAACTGGTCGCCCAGGCCTTTCCGGACGAGGTAGTCCCGGATCTGGTCGATGCGATCGGCGACCACGAGCAGCGGACCGGCAACCTCCTTGGCCAGGAAGTAGCGCAGAGGCCGATCCAGGCTCCGCGCCAGACGCACCTGGTCCCCCCGCCGGGCGACCAGGGCGAAGGAACCCCGGATGGATCGCACGGCGCCGGGCTCGCCGTCCAGCATGCGGCGCCGGGCCTCCTCCACGTCGAGCCCTTCCAGCTGCTGACTATCGGGGTCCAAAAGGTCGACGACGCTGTGGATCGGGCGCTGATGGAGCTGAGACTGAGTCGGCTGTTCCATGCGCGCACCTCCGTAGAGGTGGTGATCATAGCTCGCTCGTGGGCGGATCGGCCACCGTGGGACTTCTACCACGCGCCGCTCGACCAGCTGATCGGCTCCGGCGGAACCGGCGCCCGTTCGGCAGCGGAAACGAGCTACGGCGAAACCGCGCCCGAAGCGACGCGCACCTGAAGTCGGCTGCCAGCGACGCTTGCGGCACCCGCCTCGGCGGTCGGATCGGC
>JAJCXP010000112.1 GCA_029263375.1 Acidobacteriota bacterium
AGCGCCCGGCGGACGGTCTGTCTCTCGACCCAGGTCGGGTGTGACGTCGGGTGCCGTTTCTGCGCCAGCGGCATCGGCGGCTCGATGCGAAACCTGACGGTCGGCGAGGTCCTCGAGCAGGCCGTGAGCGTCGCCGAGCTCCTGGCCGAGCGCGACGAGCGGCTGAGCCATGTCGTCTTCATGGGCATGGGCGAGCCGCTCGCCAACTACGATGTCACCGTCGAGGCGGTGCGGCGGATCAACGCGGAATGGGGGCTCGGCATCGCCCAGCGCCGGGTCACCATCAGCACGGTCGGGTTGCCGAAGCAGATCGAGCGGCTGGCTGGTGAGGGGTTGCAGGCGACCCTCGCGCTCAGTCTCCACGCGCCCAACGACGCGCTGCGGGCCGAGCTCATCCCCTGGGCCGAGGGCATCTCGCTCGCGGCGCTGCTGCCGGCGTGCCGCCGCTATCTCGAGTTGACCGGGCGCGAGGTGACTCTCGAGTACTGCCTGCTCTCGGGCGTCAACGATGCCCGTCACCATGCCGATGAGCTGGCACGGATCGCCATCGATCTGCGCGCCCACGTCAATCTTCTGATGTACAACCCGGTCGAGGGGCTGCCCTACGAAAGACCGAGCCGCAACCGCTCGATCGACTTTCTCAAGCGGCTGCGGGAAGCCGGCGCCGCGGCGCATCTCCGGGAGAGTCGGGGCCTCGAGACCGATGCCGCCTGCGGCCAGCTGCGCCGGCGACGCGAGACCGCACAGGCCTAGCCAACCTACTGCGGTGGCAGCTCGTGGAAGCGCCGGATCGCGTCCGGCTGGCGTCTGAGCCGCATCCACTTGTTCAGGAAGATCGTGGTCGCGATCGCCATCACCACGACCCACAGCCAGGTCGAGTGGTAGTACCAGGCCGGCAGCTCGGCGGCGAGATCCTTGACCACGTGAACCACCAGGTAGATCAGCAGCAGCGAGGCGCCACACAGGCCGACCCCGAGGCGCAGGCCGGGCTTGTCGATCAGCTGGGCGCCGGCCGCGAGATCGGGCCGCCGCCTCGACAGCAGGGCCACCGACAGGCACATGAGCATGAAGTTGACCAGCATCGAGGTCACCAACAGATCGACGCCGAGGAAGAAGTCGCCCGCCATGTGGCAGCCGAAGATGGCCACCGACGCCATCCCGCTCGAGAGCATGATGGCCACGTAGGGGGCGCGATGGCGCTCACTGATCGCGGTGACGAAGGACGGGAAGATACCGTCCTCGGCCCAGGCGAACATCAGCCGTGAAACGCCGAGGAGCATCGCGGGCAGGTCGTTGATCAGCGCGATCGCTGCGCCGGCGACGATCACGACCGTCCAGCCCGGACTGAGCAGGTAGCCGAGCAGGCCGGGGGCGGTGAGATCCTCGGTGGCGGCACGCTCGGCCACGTACTGCCACGGTACCGCGTGGTAGACGGCGGCGGTGAACAGGAAATAGAAGGTGCCGACCGTCAGGATCGTGATGGCGATCGCGAGCGGCAGGTTGCGGCTCGGCCGCTTCGCTTCGCCGCCGGCCTGCGCAATCGAGTCGAAGCCGATGAAACTCGAGAACAGGATCACCGAAGCGGCGATGAACGCTGTGGGGTCGAACCGGCCGCGGGTGGTGAGGTCGATCGTCACGCCGTCGCGGGCGAGGACCGAGGCGGCGAAGTCGGCGTGGTCGAACGAGAAGCCGGAGAAGATCACCACCGAGCCGCAGGCGAACATCACGATCATCAACGGCACCAGGGTGCGTTCGTAGATCTTCAGCCCGAGCAGGTTGACGCAGGTGAAGATCCAGATGAAGGCCAGGGCGACGCCGACCCGGATCGGCCCGGTCATCAGGGTCTCGGCGAGCCCGGGAAAGCCGGTCGACGCGGCGACGTCGCGAACGAACGGCACCACCAGGTAGGCGACCACCCCCATCGCGATGCTCAGTCCGAACCATTGCGAGAAGCTGGCGACGAATCCCAGGTAGGGATGAAGCACGCGGCTGGCGTAGATGTAGCTGCCGCCGGCGCGCGGCATCGCCGACGCCAGGATCGCGTAGGCGAACGCCGCCAGCAGCGCCGGGACGACCGCACACAGGTAGGAGGGCAGCACCCAGGGTCCGATGCCCGGGACGCTGCGCTGAACCATCAGCGGGATGACGTTGATGGCTGCACCCATCATCGCGCAGACGCCGGTGGCGGTTAGGCCGAGCAGGCCCATCTGGCGACTCAGGCGCGGGCCGGAAGCGGTGGCGCTGTTCGGATCGACTCCGGGCATCTTCGGTCTCCGCAGATCGTCGAGACACCGGCGAGCCGCCCGTCGAGAGGCTCACCCCCCCGCTGGACGCGCCGCGCGAACCCGACAATCGTTGGCCGAGACTATCGCCTCGGGCACCGTCGTCCAATCGCGTCGGAAGTCGGGCTCAGTCCGAGACGAGATGCCGGTCGAAGCCGTGGATCTTCGACTCGATCAGCCGTTCAGGCGTCAGTCGCTCGACTCCACGTGATTGCAGCTTGCTGATGTAGCCGGGAGTGACGTCGTGGATCCTCATCTCGACCAGCCTCGACAGCGGCAGGTCGTGGTAGCCGAGCTCCGCCAGATCCTCGACGAAGGCCGGGGTCACGTCGTGGTTGAGTGCCTCCACCCAACGCTCGGCCGGCAGGTCGCGGTAGCCCTGCGCCGCCATCTGCTCCAGGTACCCGGGCGTCACGTCGTGAATCGCGAGCTCGATCAACCGCCTCGGTTCCGGTCGCTCGACGCCCGCTCGAGTCAGCTCCTCGACGAGCCGTGGCGAGACGTCGTGGATCTTCATCTCGACCAGTCGCGAAGCCGAGAGATCCCGGTAGCCGACCTCGGCCATGCCGCGGATGAACTCGGGCGTCACGTCGTGAATCCGCATCTCCACCAGACGCGCGGCGTCGAGGTCCGTGAGGCCGAGATCGGCCAGGCCGGAGATGAAGGCGGGGTCGACGTCGTGAATCGCCATCTCCACCAGGCGTCGCGCCGGGAGATCGGCGTAGCCGAGGGCCGACAGCCGCGCGATGAACTCGCTGTCGACGCCGTGGATGCGCATCTCGATCAGCCGGCCCAGGTCGAGCTCGGCGTAGCCGAGCGCGGCGAGATCGTCGATGAAGGTCGTCGTCACGTCGAGGATCGCCAGCTCATAGAGCTTGCGGTCCGTGAGATCGCGGTGGCCGCGGGTGGCCATTGCCCGGATGTAGCCCTCGTCGGGCGTGAACCGGAAGGTGCCGGCCGCGCCATCGCTCGCCGCCGCGGCGGTGCGCGTCAGGAGGAAGCTCCCGGCCTCGCGCTGCACCGAGTGGTTGAGGCCGCCGGCCTCCAGGAACGAGGCCAGCGCCGGATCGTCGACGCTATTCGAGTGATGGGAGCGCGAACCGACCTCGAACCGGATCCGCCAGTTACCGCCGATCGATCGCCGGGCGTGCCAGTCGCCGTCGAGGCTGGTCGACGCCCACGCGGCGCCGCTGTGGTCCGCATCGGTCAGCGGCAGGATGAACGCGAGCAGCGCACCGAGCGCCAGGCTGGCGAGGAGTCGGGGAATGAGCTTCAGCATGGTCGGTCTCCTTCGGGAGTCGCGACGCCACGCGCCGCGGAGTCTTTGGTTTTCGACCATGAGGACTCCGGGGCGCGCGAATGGTTACAGCCCGTTGGAACGCCGACCGGGTGTCGGCGGCAGGCTGCCCCGGGTCAGTTCCGAGCTTGGATGCTGAGGTTGATCGTGACCTCGCCGCCGACCATCACGGTCGCCGCCCAGCTGCCGGTGCCGACGCCGAAGTCGCCACGGTCGATCGTCGTCGAAGCCTCGAAGCCCGCGACTCGGGTGGCGCCGAGCATCTGCCGCATCTGCTCCGGGACTTCCTGGACGCCGGCGACGGTGATCGGCAGCTCGATCTCGCGGGTTACCCCTTTGATCGTCAGATCGCCGGTGGCGATCAAGCGGTCGCCCTCGGAGCGCACCGAAGTGCTCTTGAAGGTGATGTTCGGGTAGGTGGCGGCGTCGAAGAAATCCGGCGTCACGAGGTGACCGTCGCGACTGCTGTTGCCGGTGCTGATGCTGGAGACCGGAATGGTGACCTCGACCGTGCTCGCGTCGGGGTCGCCGGCGTCGTAGAACAGCTCGACTTCGAACTCCGTGAAGTCGCCCTGCACCGGGGTGAAGAAGTGCTTGACGGAGAAACCGACGTGCGAGTGCTCGGCGTTGACGTCCCACGATGCGGCCGTCGCCGGGGCCCAGGCGAACAGGGCGAGCGCGACGGTCGCCGCGGCGGTAAGGGTTCGGATTCTCGAGTTACGAATTGGCATGGGTGCTCTCCTGAGAGGATCTATCTGGTTGATCGGAAAACGCGACCTTATGGGCAGCACGACGAATACGCCTGCGGAGCGGCCTCCGGATTGCTCGAGCACGCTCATTCCGCCGCAAAGCTCACCACCCGCCATTCGATGTCGTTGCTGGTGCCCATGATGTGGCGATAGAAGTAGGTGGGGTAGCCCCAGGTCGGATCGAACTTGGCGAGTAGCGCAACCTCTCGAGCGCCGATTCTCGCGGACGGATCCGCGGCGTTGGCGACCTCGGTGCGCAGGACGTCGAACAGCCCGTCGACCGACCAGTATTCCCAGGCCGACGGCGCCACGTCGGCGCCGCCCGCGGTCATGCTCACCACGCGCCTGTCGCGCACGACCACCGCTCGAATCTCGTTGAGCGCGCCGCTCATCTCGAGCTCGAGCCGGTAGGAAGCCGGCGCCTCGGACTCCCAGACGCGCCGTGCCTCCTCCAGGCGCTCAGACGTCAGCTCGCCGGAGCGGTTGCGGCCGAGCAGCAGCAGCCCGGCGGCCGCACCGATCACCAGCGCGAGAACGAGCCAGATCGGGCGCCGCAGGTCGAGAGGCATCCGCGGCAGTCTACCCGGGCCGTCGCGATCATGGGTGCGCCACGACCAGGAGGGTCGGCGCACGCTTCAGGACGTAGCTCAGTGCCCGGTTGAGGGTCTCGGGATCGAGCGCCGCGAAGCTCTCGTCGAACAGGACCAGATCTGCCTTCTGGAGGAGCGCGCGTGCGACGTAGAGCCGACTCTTTTCGCCGTGCGAGAGCTGCCAGCCCGACTCGCCGACCATCTGCAGCAGACCCGCGGGCATCCGGTCGAGCAGTTCGCCGAGGCCGAGCGCTCTGCAGACCTCTTCGGCCTCCTCGAGGTCCTTGGCCGGGGGCGGCCAGTCGCGCCCCATCAGCAGGTTGAAGGCGAGCGTCTCGGTGAAGACGTGATTCTCATGGAACTGCGGCGCTGCCGCGGTGCGCCGCCGCCAGCCCCAGTCGCCCAAAGACTGCCGGTCGAGGCCGCCCAGCAGGAGCAGGCCGGCGTCCGGTTTGCGCAGACCGACGAGCAGAGCGGCGAGCGTCGACTTGCCGCTGCCCGAGGGACCCTCGAGCAGCAGGCGGTCGCCGACCGAGATCGAAAGGTCGCATCCCTTGAGCACCGCCTCGGGCCGGTTGCGGTAGCGGAAGGTCAGCTCGCGAGCCTCGAGCAGGCGGCCCTCGCGAGCCGGCTCGGCAGTGTCACCGCGGGCGGCGAGGCCGGGCGGCACCCGCATCTTGGGGCGCTCCGCGGCGTGGAACAGCGGCGCCACGTTGTCCCAGGCGACGATCGCCTCGCCCAGGTCGGTCAGTCCGCGCACCAGCTTCCAGACCGCCTTGTAGGCGAACAGCACGCCGCCGATGCCGATCGCGATCGGGCCGGTCGCCAGCTCGCCGGCGACGAACGCCGGTATCAGGCAGGCAACCCCGACGATCAGCCAGCCGCGTGGCACGAGGCTCTTGAGCAGCACGACTCTTCGGTCCATGCTCCGCGAAAGGTCGAGGTAGGTCTCGACCGCCTGATCCTCGTCCTCGTGCCAATCCTGGGGGCGTTCCTGGGCGAGCCGGGTGCGGTGGCCCACCATCTTCTCGACCAGCTCGTGCGTCAGCCCCAGGCGCGTTGTGGTCCATCGCCGCCGGGATTCGAGGAACCGCCACCAGAGCCAGCCGGCGAGGCCGGTCCAGGCGAGCAGCGCCAGGGCGTGCAGCCAGCCGGCGGCGCCGGCGACCAGGATCGGCAGCGCCAGCACCAGCTCGACCCCGGCGATCAGGCCGACGTGGCCGCCGGTGAGAGCCAGCGACTCGACCGCCTCCGAGTCGATGACCCGTCCGAGAAACTGGCCCACGCCCTGATTGCGGATCTCCTCCGGCTCGAGACGGAGCGCGCCCTCGAGCAGGCGCCGTTTGATCAATGCGCCGGCGCCGGTGGTCAGCCGGGCGGTGAACCAGTGCTCCGCGATCCGGAACGGTGTCGTGCTCAGCAGCAGCAGCGCCCAGACGATCGCCAGATCCTGGTCGAGCCGCCCCTGGAGCACGGCGCGGCCGAGCACCCACCAGGACGAGAGCATGAGGACCTGCTGGATCAGATGGGCGACCACGCCGCCGACGGCCAGACGACGGAGTCCGGCCGAGCGCACCTGGCGCATGAACGGGCTGCCCGCCGGCTGGCGCAGGAGCCAGCACCCCTCGATCGGCCAGGCGCCGAGCTGCTGGCGCAGGATCGCCCGGCGGGCACGCTCGCGCTTGCGACCGCGCACGCCGGCCTCGTCCAACAGTGCGTCGACGTCGCTGCCGCGGCGCTCCTCGACGTCGTGAACGAGAGCCGACCGCAGAGCGTCGAGGTCGATCTTGTGCCGGCGGTGGTCTGGCCCCAGCATCACGATTCCCCCGCGCCGGGCGCCGAGCAGCAGCGCGAAGCGCTCCTCGCCGTCGAGGTCGAGTCGCAACAGCGCGGGTGCCGCCTTGCGCAGGAAGCTCTCGAGCTCACCCAGCAGGGCCATGATCGGCTCGCAGTCGAGGCGCAGCCACTCGATCGCCTCCTCGATCCAATCGCCGATCGTCGGCGCCCCGGGCTGGTCGAGACTTCGTGGCGGCCGCGGCAGCTCTTCCGGATGTCGCTCGAGGCCGCTCATGCGAGCGAGCGCCTCGAGTGCCTCACCCAGCCGCTCGCGGGGCCAGGTCGCGCGCTCGAGCGAGCTCATGCGTCGCCCTCCGAACCGCCGCCCTCGATCAGCCTGCCGTCCTCGATGCGTAGGCGCCGCCAGCCCGGGTCCGCCCAGATCCGATTCCAGACCTCCTCCTCGGCTCGCAGCATTCGGCTGTAGTGGCCGTCGCGCGCGGCCAGCTCCTCGGGGTGTCCGTCCTCGACGACCTTGCCGTCGGCCATCACCACCACGCGCTCGAACCGGCGGGTCTCGCCGACGTCGTGGGTGACGCAGAGCAGGGTGGCGTGGCGCCAGTGTCGCCGAGCGCGCTCGAGCAGTTCGGCGCGTTGAGAGCGGGCCAGACCCCGAAACGGCTCGTCCAGGATCGCCAGGCGCACGCCGCGCCGGAAGAGCCCCCGGCCGAGCCGGACGCGCTGGCC
Source organism: Acidobacteriota bacterium (assembly GCA_029263375.1). GTDB lineage: Bacteria > Acidobacteriota > Thermoanaerobaculia > Multivoradales > JAHEKO01 > JAHEKO01. The sequence continues at coordinate 7,442 of JAJCXP010000112.1, forward strand.
CTCGCCGCCCGAGACCAGGCCGCCCCCCTCGCCGAGCTCGGTCTGCAGGCCGTCGGTCAACTTCTCCATCACTCCGACCAGGTCGGCCTGATCGATCACGCTCCCGATCTCCTGCGCGCGCCCCTCGTCTTCGCCGTAGGTCAGGTTGCGGAGCAGAGATCGGTTCCAGATCTGGACCTCGGGGTCGACCCAGGCGGTGTCGCGCCGAAGCTGGGCGAGGGTCGCGCCAGACAGTGGTGCTCCGTCGATGGTGATCGAGCCGTCGCTGGGTCGATGCCATCCGAGCAGCAGCCCAAGCAGGCTCGATTTGCCGGCGCCGGATGGACCGACGATGGCCACGTGGCTGCCGGCCTCGATGCGTAGGTCGATCGCCGAGAGAACCGTGTGGCCGCCGGCGCGCACGCCGGCGCCGACGATCTCGATGTCTACAGCGGGGCGGTCGGCGCCGGTCTGAAAGGACTCGACCTCACTCGAGACCGCGTCCTCGTGCGCGCCGAGCGGCTCGAGCAACCTGAGCGCGACATTGCGATAGGTCGGGTACTGATGCGCCAGCAGCAGCGAAGCGAGACGGCCGAGCGTGAACAGGTTGAGGCTCCAGAAGACCAGCAGCAGCACGCCGGTGCCGTGCCCCTTGGAACCGACGTAGCGAAAAAGCAGAACGGCAATCAGAACCAGCAGCACGATGTGCATCACGGCGTCGAGGATCACTACCGCGCGCTCTCGGCCGAGGTGAGCCTTGGCCCACTCGACCAGCAGACTCTCGTGCTCGCGCCGCATCGCGCGCTCCGCGGTGTGGGTTCTGAGCGGCACCAGGCCGAGCAGGCCGCTCAGGTAGAACCTCCCGAGACCGCCGAGATGGTTGCGTACCCGTAGGTCGCGCTCCTGCAGTGCCGGCATTCCCAGCAGGGGCAGGCAGATCGCGACCGCCGCGATGGCTATCGCCAGGGGCGCGCCGCCCGGATCGAGCCAGATGATGCCGGCAGTGGTCATCAGGAGCTCGATCAGCGCCCGCGAAACGCCCTCGGCGAGCTCCGGCAGGTGCCGTAGGCGATGGACGCTGTGCGAGCGCTCGGCCATGTCGGAGCTCAGGCGGCTATGGAAGTAGCGATCGCTCAGCAGTGGGATCTTGCGCAGGAAAGCCAGGCGCAGCCTCGTTTCGAGCTGCCTGCCGAGGCGCAGGACGCCCTGTGAGATCGGCAGGTCGACGAGCAGCATGCCGACCAGGAAGGCGAGTAGGACGAGAATTGCAGAGAGCCGCTGGTTCGCCGTTCCCAACTCGTTGCCGATGTCGAAGAAGCCTCGGAAGAGCAGCGCCTCGAACACCAGGCCGGCGCCGGCCAGGAGCATCAGTGCGAACGTCGCTCCCACCGCCAGGCCGGCTCGCTTGCCGAGGAAGCGCAGGAGCATGCGCCCCGGGGGCGTGGTCTCCTCGGTCAGCGCGGCGGCGAGCTCCGGAGAGATCGACGCGGCGCGGCTGGCTGTCGCCTCGGCCGATGGTGCGGCCGTGGCGTCCTCCTGACGGATGCGCACCAGCACCGCGCCCCGCAGGAGGAGCTGCGGTTCGTCGTTGATCGGCTCGGTCTCCACGGCCTGGCGTGGTTCGACGACCGACCAGAACGCGGACGGCACCGCGGTCTCACCAGCGGCGGCGTGGCGGGCGCGCTCGAAGAACGTCTCGAGCACCCGCGCCGTGGAGCGTCCGGCGCCCAGGCCACCGGAGTCGATCAGGCTCTGGACCATGCGGGTCGCCGCGTCGAGCGCGGCCAGAGGGCGCCATCCAACGTCCTCAAGAGCGCTGTCGAGCAGCGAGCGAGCCATGCTGCGGGGAGTTCCGACCGCGCGCAGGCGCGCCGCCAGCGTTGCCTGGTTCTCGTCGCCCCGGGCCCACTCGCGCCAGTCGGCCGTGGGCACCGCCATCTGATGTTGGTAGAGCTGCGAGAGCAGCTCCTTGCGAGGCGGCCAGCGCCGGCCGGTGGCGGGATCCATCACCTGGACGAAGCCGCCGAGCGTGCGCCAGATGATGACGAAATGGGTGAGCCCGGCGGGCTGCCGGACGACCACCATCGCCGGCAGCGCCCGGGCTTCGGGCAGCAGCAGGTGATCCGCCGGCAGCATGACCTGCTCGGCCGGCAGTCCCAGTTCCACCGCGACGTCTTCGATCGTGTCGATCGAGGTCCCGTCGAGGTCGGTCTGGCAGGCTTCGCGTAGGCGGCCGTAGCTGGCCGGGATGCCATACCCCTCGAGCAAGCACTTCAGGCACGCCGGGCCACAGTCGGTGGCCGACGTCTGCACGACCTCCGGGACCAGGAATTGCCGGCGGCGCCTCAATCCGTCTAGCCCGTCTTGGCGATGCTGTCGGTTCTATCTTGAGCGGGTCGGTCGAGAAGCTTGCCGACCGCGCGCATCAGCAGGGCGGCCGGCGACAGGCGGTCGACCTCGACCTCGATCGTCCCGACCATGCCGTGTTGCACGTGCAGACCGGTCTGCCGAGTCGTATCGATGTCCAGACCGACCCGGATCAGCCCGTCGTCGTTCGGCTCGCCGTCGACCTGGAAGACGGTCACCGGAACGGTGCCGAACTGGGTCGAGGGGAAGCCCTCGAGCCGCATTCGCGCCGGTTGGCCGGGGCGGATCCGGCCGATCGCCTCTGCGGGTTGGTAGAAAGCCACTGCGCTGATCAGCCCCGAAGGCACGATGCGGGCGAGCTCGTCACCGGCCTCGACCACTACGCCCGGAGCCAGAGCTGCCACCCGGGCCAGCGTGCCGGTCGCGGTCGCCTTGATCTGCCGCCGCCCGACCTGCTGCTGGAGGCTGTCGACCCTTGCTGCAAGCGACTCGAGCGTCGAATCGAGGACATTGAGACTGCCGCGTTGCTCGTCGATCTGTGCCTGGCGATCGGCGCGTGCGCTGGCCTGCTCGCGCTCGGCACGCTCCGCCGCGACCCGAAGAGACTCGACCTCTCCCTGCTGCTGCAGCTGCTCCGAGACCGCCCGCTCGAGCTCCTCGTCCGAAGCCAGGCTTTGTTCGTGCAGCTTGCGCTTGCGCACCTCGTTCTGGCGGGCAAGATTGGCGGCGCTCTCGGCCTGGAGGGCTCTCAGGCGAGCCTCCTCGACTCCCGCGCGCGACGCCTCGAGCCAGACCGCCAGCGCCTGGCTCTCCCGTTCGATGCTCGCGACGAGCTCCTGCCGGCCTTTGCGCTGGCCTTCGAGCTCGGCGATCAGGGCGTCGCGCTCGCCCTCCTGCTCGAAGGTCTCGAGTTCGATCAGCACGTCGCCCTGCTTGACGGTCTGGCCGCGCTCGATGTGCACGGCGACGATCTGACCGTCGACCGGCGAGTCGACCGACGACACCTCATCCCGAACCTCGGCGCGCGCCGAATCGCTGACCGCCCAGACAGTGATCCGTCCCCAGAAGAACCAGAGGCCCCAGACCGACAGCAGCAGGGCGGCGATCGCCGCTCGCACGGCCCAGCCGCCGAGGCCGTCCGACCTGAGGGCTCTGAGGGTGCGAGAGAAGTTATTCGACAAGACGTATAAGAGAATACCTGAACTAAACAGAAAGGCAGCCCCCTCGGGAGGGGCTGCCCACTTGCTGTTCGCTGTGCTGGGGTGGCTATTCGAGGATGCCGGTAGTCGACTGTCCAGCTTTCAGTTGGGTCTTGACCGTCATAGCGTCGCTCCTTGTTAAGAGGTTATCGGTCCGGAACTATTCGAAAAACGCCGTCGGCGTCGTTCTTGTCAGATGGGTCGGCATCAGCTCGGAGTGCGGGCTGAGGGCCTCGTGGTCGGGTACCGCTCGCGAATCGGGCTCGCGGCTCGAGCTGGGCTGGCAATCGCGGGCCTCGATCGGCAGCAGTCCTTCGTATTCGCTCAGCCAGATGCTCTTGTTGGATTTCATCGCTTTCTGTCCTCTTCACTTACTAACGCGAGGAATCTGCTCGAAAGTGATCATCCCGACAGAACTTCTTTAGAACCACATTCCGGCAGATGCCGCGCCGGTCCTCCGTCTCTCTCGTTATGACGAGCTGGTGTCGGAATCGAAACATGGTCCTACCGCTCCTGGTCGCAGCCCTCGCGACAGTGCCGGCGCCCTCAGCGGGCGAGACCGAGCGCACGGGCGCTCAGGAGCTTGCGCCCGGCGTACGCATCGAGAGACCGCCGCCGGATCCGGCGCTGGAGGCGCGGCGCGAGCAGCTCCGGGCGTGGCACCGGATCTACACCGAGTCGCTCGCGCCGTTGCGTCGGGCGGTGCTCGAACTGTTCGAGGGACTCGAGAGCAGCTCGCTATCGAGCCTCAAGGCTCGTTGCCTCGCGATTCGTGACCGGGTGGCGGGGCTCGATCGTGAGGTTCTCTTCCCGTCGTCCGACGTCGCACTCGATCGAGTCCTCTACGGTGCCCTGGAGCGCTTCCGAGCCGCGGCCAACGAGTGTCTCGCCGGTCGCAACCTGGGCGGCTATCGGCTGTTGCTCGAGGCGCGCGCTGGGGTCGAGTGGGTCGATCGACGTCTCGAGATCGAGCTGGCGCCTCGCGTTCGGCTGCCGGGCCTGGTGGATCGCGATCCGCCGGACCGGAAGCGGTAGACGCGGTAGAAGCGGTAGGATTGCGATCCGAGGAACTCCGATGCCGCTATACGAATACCGCTGCAGCCGCTGCCGGCATACGTTCGAGATCCTGCAGAGCCTGGGCGCCGGGCCGCAGGGTCTCATCTGCCCCGAGTGCGGTGGCGGCGATCTGAACAAGCAGTTCTCGACCTTCGCCGCGTCGACCGCCTCGTCGTCGACGGGCGCCGGAGCGTCCGGCTGCGCAGTGTCGGGCTCCGGCAGCGGCTTCACCTGAGCCAGCTGACCCGGCGCCGTAGGATGCGGCGCGCGCTCGGCCGATGGCCGGTGGGGCTCGAGCACCATCTGGCGGCCGCTCGCGGATTCTCTTGGCCGCCTGGTCGCCTCCAGCTAGACTTTGCCGATGAGGCTCTTCGCCGCACTCTTCGCAGTCGTCTCCCTGGTGCCGGCCGCGGCCGTCGCCGACCAGCTGTATCTCTCCGAGTTCACCGCGATCATCCCTGACTGGCACCCGGAGACAGAGTTCGATCTCTCGCCTCCCGAGGGGCGCGGCATGGTCATTTACGAGGTGACCCGCTTCCCGGACTCGATCGAGCCGAGGCCGGAGCACCTTCGCGCCGCCGGTGAGTTCTGGGAGCGGGCGCGCGCCGCGATCAAGGCACGCGGCTGGGACGATTTCGACCGCGCCGTTGCCGACGGCTTCGAGCTCATGTTCGGCGACGACAATCATTACGCGAGTCGCGAGCACGTCGCCGACGGCAGGGTGCTCGATCCGGAGCGACCCGAGTTTCTGATCTATTACGACGCCGGCGGCTCGAAGCGTCTGGCGGGACTGATGTTTCTGGCCGGCGTCGGAGAGAACGGACCGCAGTTCGCCGGGCCGCTGAGCGTCTGGCACTTCCACATCTGGGAGCGCAAGCTCTGCCTCTGGAACGACCTGCTGGTCGACGGTATGGCGGAGGGCGATGAGTGTCCGGATGGCGTTGCCGCCTATCGCAGTCCGGAGATGCTGCACCTCTGGTTCTTCGACCACCCGCAGGGGATGTTCGCCACCGGCATGGACCTCGAGCCGTTCCAGATCAAGCGGCTCGAAGAGGTCGAATTCTAGCCCGCCGAGTGAAACAGATCACTGCGTAGAGCGCCGCTCTCGCGGATCCTCTAGGTCGAGCTACTCGCCTCGCGCCACGCCGCTCTCATGAGCCGGCGCGGCCGTGCCGCGAGACATGGGGAGGATCCGGCGATGACACAAACGACGTGTGAAAACTGTGGCGGCACTGTCCTCTACGAGGTCAGCCAGTTGCCGCTGGCGGCGACGACGATCTGTCCGCGCTGCTCCTCGGCGGTACCGCTGAGCGCCATCCAGGACGCTCAGGGCCGTCTCTCAGCGGCCGGCGGCACCAGCATTGCGCTCGATCCGTACCGGACGGGCACGATCCTGCTGGAGCCCGAACAGGCCTCGCAGCCCTCGGTCGAAGTCAAGGTGAAGGGCTTTCTCACTCAGGACGGCCTGCCGCCCGACGAAGCCGACTACCGGCTGCGGGGCGAGTCCACGGTCGTCGGCCGGCGCGAGGGCCAGATCATCCTCGATGACCCTTCGGTCTCCGCCCGTCACTTCCAGATCGACGAGTTGAGCGCCCGCTTTTTCATTCGCGACCTGGGCAGCAGCAACGGCACGTTTCTGAACGGGCGCATGGTCCGCTCCGCCCAGCTGCGTACCGGTGACCGGATTCAGGTCGGCAGCACGGTGTTCACGTTCTCGGTGCGCCACACGATCCCGACCTAGCCCGCCGCGTCGCTACCGGCCGAGGAATTCGCCGATCGCCGCCAGCGGCGGCATGTGATCGCAGCAGGTCTTGAGGACGAGCAGCATCGGCACCGCCAGCAGCGATCCCGGGATTCCCCAGATCCAGCCCCAGAAGAAGATCCCGAGGAACACCACGATCGGGTTCAGGGAGAGTCGCTTGCCGAGGACCGCCGGTGTCACGACGCTGCCTTCGATGGCGGTCACCAGGAAGTAGGCGAACGGCGGTACGAGCGCCTGGGGGATGGTGTCGTAGGTCAGGAAGGCGACCGCGCCGACGATCAGGGTGCCGATCGCCGCGCCCAGGTAGGGCACGAAGTTGAGCGCCGTGCACATGACGCCCCAGAGCAGCGGATTCGGCATCCCGAGCAGATGCATGACGCCCCAGACCGCCAGTCCGAGGGCGACGTTGATCAGCGTGATCGTCGCCAGATGAATCGAGACGTCGCGCTGGATCTGGCGCGCGATCTCGACCGCCCGTTTCTTGTCCTCGAGTCGGGGCAGCACTCGCACCAGCTTGCGCAGGAAGAGGTCCTCGGTCGCCAGCAGGAAGTACAGCAACGCCAGCACGACCGCGGCGGCGCCGAGGAATGTCTGGGTGCCGGCGAAGATCGACTCGCCCAACGAGTCGCCGTCCGAGACCTTCAGCCCGGACTCCGGCGCGCGCCCGACCTGGGTCAACTTCTCGACCTGGGCCGCGGCTTCGCCCATCTGCTCGACCGGCTTGATCGCCGCCCGGACCTTGCGCTCGACCCGCGCGACCTGACGGGGCGCCTGGCCCAGCCACTCGTTCGCCGGCTCCCAGATCGTGTAGAGCCCGAGGCCCAAGACGCCGCCCAGCGACAGGAGTACGACAGCCGCGGCCAGCGCTCGCGGAATCCGCCACCGGGTGAGCGCACCGACGACGGGCGACAGCAGGAGGTTGAGCAGCACCGCCGCGATCACCGGCTCGAGGAAGGTCCGCGCGACACGCATGGTGTAGAGCGTCGCGAGCACGAACAGACCCGTGAGCGCCAGGGAACGAATGTCCACCGGCCCGCGGAACATGTCCGTGAGCAGGGTCAGGTCGGGCCGACTCTCGGTCTCGTCCTGGGGATCGTCGCCTGTCACTGAGTCGGAGCCCGGCTTCACTTACCGCCGCCTACCCGCCCGTAGCTGGCCGGCTCGCCTTCGGCGGGCGTCGAGGCCTCGATGAACTCGCGGATGTGCTGATTCGACTGGGCCAGGTCTTCGCTGCGCAGGTACATCATGTGGCCGCTGCGGTAGCCCTCGAAGCGCATCCGATCGGTCAGTCGGCCGCTGCGATCGAGGTTCCAGAGCACGTACTTGGCGGTGAAGTAGTCGGTCGCGCCGTCGTAGTAGCCCGACTGCACCATCGTGTGCAGGAAGGGGTTCTGGGCCATCGCCTGACGCAGCTCTTCGGCTACGTCGTGCTCGTTGCGGCCCTCCCAGGGGTGGACCGGACCGAACAGGTTGTACTGCAGGTCGGTTGCGAAGCCGAGCTCGTCGCGGAGGTAGTGATTGATCGCCGGCGCGAAAGCGTGGTTCCAGGAGGTGA
>JAJCXP010000113.1 GCA_029263375.1 Acidobacteriota bacterium
GCGCGCTTGTGCAGGATCGTGCGCCAGGAGAGGCCGGCCTGGGCGCCGTCGAGCACGATGAACTCGAAGTGCCGTCGGTCGTCGTGGAGCGGCACGCCCCACTCGAGGTCGTGGTACTCGATCATCAGCGGATCGTCGCTCGGCCAGGCGCAGCGCTTTCTTCTCTGCGACAAGTCAGGCTGCCCCCAACGCCTGGTCGAAGTCGGCGATCAGCTCATCGGCATCCTCGATGCCGATCGAGACCCGAATCAGGTCGTCGGTGATCCCCAGCGCCTGGCGCACCTCGGGTGACTGGCCGAGGTGAGAGCTGCGCGCCGGCCGCACGACCAGACTCTCGAGACCGCCGAGGCTGGCGGCGTGGATCGGGATGCGCACGGTCGATAGAAAGCGCTCGGCGCGGGCGTCGTCGCCGGCGTAGAACGAGAGCATGCCGCCGAAGCCCGAGAACAGCCGACTCGCCACCTCGTGTCCCGGGTCCGTGGGCAGGCCGGGGTAGTTGACCCGCCCGACGTCGTCTCGCCCTGCCAGGTGCTCCGCTACCCGCTGGGCGTTCTGGTTCTGCCGGGGCACCCGTAGAGCCAACGTCTTGAGACCGCGCTCGAGCAGATAGGCGGTGTGGGGATCGAGCGAGCCTCCCAGGTGCAACTGGAGCTGACGGACCCGATCCACGTGCTCGAGTGAGCCGATCACCGCGCCGGCGACGAGGTCGCTGTGGCCATTCAGATACTTGGTGGCGCTGTGGACCGACAGATCGATTCCGATCTCGAGCGGCCGGAAGTTGACCGGTGAGGCGAAGGTGTTGTCGATGATGGTGACCAGATCGTGCCGCTTGGCGAACGCGACGACGGCCTCGAGGTCGCCGACCTCCATCAACGGGTTCGAGATCGACTCGACCATCATCACGCGGGTCTCGGGGCGCAACGCCGCCTCCCAGTCTTCTGGACCGCCGTTGACCGTGTCGATCGCCGTGTGCTCGATCCTGAACCGGGGAGCGTCGTGGTCGAAGAAGCTCTGCGTGCCGCCGTAGAGCGTCTTCTGGGCGAGGACGTGATCGCCGGCGGAGACGAAGGCCAGCAACGACGTGGTGATCGCTGCCATGCCGCTCGACACCACCAGCGCTGCCTGCCCCGACTCGATAGCCGCCAGGCGAGCCTGGAGGCTCAAATGATTCGGCGAGTTGCTGAGGCGGATGTAGCGCACCTCGTCGTACTCGGATTCGTCTTCCATCAGGTAGTTCGCCGATTGGAAGATCGGCGTGACGACGGCGCCGGCGATGTTCGGCCGTGGCGCGCCGGCGTGGACCACGTTGGTCTCGAGGGTCTTGAAACGGTGGCTGTAGTCGATCATGGAGCTCTCTCCGTCGAAGGTCTGAATGGACGCTCCATCCTATGGGAGGCGGCCGGCCCCATGGGTGTTAGCATCCCGCCGGCCTCGCCATGCGTCTCACGCCCTTCCGGACCAACTCGACTCAGAGCCTGCGATCCTTTCGAGCGGCACGAACGCTCCTGGGGCTCGGCGTCGCGAGCGCGCTTGCCTGGCTCGCGGCGGGCTGCGGCGACAAACCGCTCCAGACCTACGTCGAGCTGTCCGATTTCGCCGGCTATCAAGCCGAGAGCGTCAGCACCGGGCTGATCGCCCCGGGCGACGACTCGGACCGGCTGGTCACCCACGGCTGGGCCGTCGACCCCGGCGAGGAAGGTCCTCCCGCGCTGGTCATGCGCCGCGAGCGCGGCCGGCTCTGGTTCTTTTCCGCCGACGGCGCCACCACCGGAGTCGAGCTGCACGGCCGTTTGGAGCGCTCATCACGAGAGCGCGGGCGGCGTCTACTCTGCCGGGTGAACGGCGAGAAACAGAGCTGGGTGGTGATCAAGCCCGAAGCGGCCGTGCACAGGGTCGACTTCGCGCCGGAGGCGGTTCGAGCCGGCTGGAACTATCTCCAGCTGAGCTTGCGCCACCTTCCCGACGCCGACGACGAGTCGCTCCTGTCGCTGCGCGGCCTGCGCTTTCTCAAGGCTCAGCAGGGGTTCGACGTGCATCCCGAGCGCACCCGGATCGAGGTCGAGGGCGAGGCGCTCTGGATGCCCGCCGACAGCGTCCTCCAAGCGGTGTTCGAGGTGCCGACAGCGGCGCGCTTCGAAGGACAGCTGACCGTCGACGCCGGCGGCCGCTCGGGCGAGTTGGAGGTCGTGGTCACGGTCACCGGAGACGACGGCCAAGTGACCGAGATCGCGCGCGTCGCGGCTCCGGCGGGAAGCACGGCGGAGATCGACCAGCCGCTCGACGCCTGGACGGGCTCCACGATCGCGCTACGCGCACTGGTCACCGGGTCGGGACCGGTCGCCGCCCGCTGGAGCCAGGCCCGGATCGCGGCGCCCGAGGTCGCTCGGGCGACTCCGTTCGAGCAGCTCATCCGCCCGGCACCCGTCGAGACCGCTGGCGAGCTGGGTCGCCCAGACGTGATCATCATCCTGCTGGACGCCGCGCGCGCCGACGCGTTCTCGCCCTGGGGCGGCCCGCACCCGACGCCGGCGCTCGAGAGG
>JAJCXP010000114.1 GCA_029263375.1 Acidobacteriota bacterium
CCGGTGCCCCAGCGCCCAGTCGAGCACCGGCCGGTAGATCCTCTTGAGCCAACGTAGAAGGGCCGGCTCCTGGTCGGGAATTCGCGCGCTCGGCAGGATGAGCAGGCAGAGTGCCGGGGTCACGGTGACCGAGACCAGGAAGGACGCGGCCAGGCCCGCGACGTAGGCCAGACCCAGCGGCCGCAGCAGTCTTCCTTCGAGGCCGGGCAGGAAGAAGAGCGGCAGGAAGACGAGGATGATGATCACCGTCGCGAAGAGGATCGCTCCGCGCACCTCCGACGACGCCTGGAACACGACCTCGCGCGGCGGCCGGCGCGCGGCGGCCGGGAGAGATCGCTCGAGACGCAGGCGCCGGAAGACGTTCTCGACGCCGATGATGGCGTCGTCGACGAGCGCTCCCACCGCGATGGTGAGCCCACCCAGAGTCATGGTGTTCAGGGAGCCGCCGACCAGCGCGATCACGAGCAGGCCCGCCACCACCGACAGCGGAATCGCCACGACCGAGATGAAGGTCGTACGCAGGTTGCCGAGAAAGAGCAGCAGGATCACGACCACGAGGATGCCGCCCTCTCCGAGGGCGGTCGCCACGTTGCGCACGGCCACCTCGATGAAGTCCGCCTGGCGGAAGTTCTCCGTCTCGATCACCACGCCCGCCGGCAGGGTCGGCGCCAGCTCGTCGAGCAGGAGATCGATCTCCCGCGTCAGGTCGAGGGTGTTGGCGTCAGGCTGCTTCTGGACGCTCAGGATCACCGCCGGCCGGGCCCCGTAGGCCGCGGTTCCCCGCTTCGGCTCCGCGCCCAGCCCGACCTGCGCCACGTCCCGCACCATCAGGGGAACGCCATTCCGCACTCGAATGACCGCCGCACCCAGATCTTCCGGGCTTCGAGCTCTCCCGAGCCCCCGCACCAGATACTCCTGGCCGCTGTCCACGTGAAAGCCCGCGGCTGGGTTGCGGCTGGCTTGACGCAGCGCATCGGCCACCTCCTCGAGAGTGACGCCGTGGAGGGCCAGCGCGGCCGGATCGACCTCGGCCTGGAACTCCCGCACGTCACCGCCGATCGGAACCACCTGCGAGATGCCGGGGATGGCGAGCAGCGCGCGCCGAACGACCGTCTCCGCCACCAGACGCAGCTCCAGCGAATCGACGCTCTCCGAGGTCAGCGCGATGAACGTGATCTCACCCATGATCGAGCTGATCGGCCCGAGCGCGGGAGCGTCGACCTGCTCGGGTAGCGTGATTCCCTGGACGCGCTCCGCAACGATCTGGCGGGCACGGTAGACCTCTTCCCCATAGTCGAACTCGACCCAGATGACGGAGATCCCGGCGGCTGAGACCGAGCGCAGGCGGCGAACCCCGGGGCCGCCGTTGAGCGCCGACTCCAGCGGAAAGGTGACCTGAAGCTCGACCTCCTCCGGCGCCATCCCCTGGGCCTCGGTGATCACCGTGACGAATGGGGCGGAGAGATCCGGAAACACGTCCACCGGCATGCGACCGATCCAGAGCGATCCGAAGACCAGGATCGCGCCGGCGGTAGCCAGAACCAGGGTGCGGTGCCGCAGCGAGAAGTCGATGATTCGATTCAGCATGATCTGTCCTCTCGTGCCGGCCCTAGTGAATGTGGGCTTCGCCCGCGCCCTGCGCCATCAGGGTCGCCCGGCGGATGGCGTTGCCGCCTTCGATGACCAGCCTCGTTCCCGGTAATAGCCCCTCGACCAGTGCTCGCCCGCTCTGCCGGCCCAGCACGGAGACCTCGACGCGAGCGAAGCTCTCACCTCCGACCTGGACGTAGACGACCGCCGCTCCACCGTCGTCGACCAGTGCCGTCTCGGGGATCACGACGCCGACCCTCTCTTGCGCCAGCAGGATCTCCGCTTCGACCTGCGAGCCGATCGGCAGCTCTCCGACGCCGGCGTCGACTTCGAACAGCGCGGTCACCGTTCCGGTCTGCGGATCCACGGTCGGCGCGAGCGAAACGAGCCGGGCCCGGTCGCCGAGGAAGGTCAGCGGAGCCCGCCCGTTCGGCAGCCGGACATCCAACCCTCCGAGCTGCTCTCTGGACAGTCCGGCCGCAGCTGCCGGTCGCAGGGCGACCGCCACCCAGAGCGGGCGACCGCGAACCAGCAGCCCGAGCGGCGTCTCCGCCGCCACCGCCTGGCCGGGCGTTGTGTCGACGCGCGCGATCCGACCCGAGAAGGGCGCTCGAACACCCACCGACTCCGAGGCGTCGGTCCCGCCCTGCCGTCCCGTACGCGCCGTTGCCAGGTCTTTCGTCGCCGACCCACGGCGGCTCTCCAGTGTTGCGACCAACGTTCGCGCCTCCTCCAGCTCCCGCCGGCTGGTGGCGCCCAACTCGTGCAGGCCCTCGAGCCGGACGAGCCGGCTTCGCGCCGCCTCGTGCTCGGCTTCGAGACCGGCCACGTTCGCCTCGAGCTCGGCGAGACTGCGGCCGGACGCAACTCGGGGCGTCACGCGGAAGACGATCGCGCCCCGTCCGACCTCCAGTCCGGAGTAGGGCCAGGTGGCCGCGGACACCACGCCGTCGACCGGCGACGTCAGCAGAACCTCGCCGCCCGCCGCGGGCTGCACCCGCCCGGGACCGCTAACGGACTCGCCGAGCGCTCCGCTCCGAGTCCATGAAGTGGCGAACCCAGTGCGCCACTGCTGCTCCTTGAGGAACGAGATCTCCGCACCGCCGGTCGCCGCTTCGGCATCGGCAGTCGCGGGCGCCGGCTCGATCAGGCCGCCCGCCGCGCCCGTCTCTCCGACCCGCACCCGGCCGGCCGGAATGTCCTCGCGTAGCGCCGCCGTCTCGATCCGAAAGACCAGGTCGAACTCACCGGTCTTCTGGGGAGCCACGTCGACGGAATAGATCCCCGGGCGCGTGGGCTCCTGTTGCGAGAAGGAAGCCTCGGCACCGGAGCTGTCGACGAGGATCACCGAGACCGTTCCCTCGACCAGCGGCGTGAAATCCTCGAGCGTCGTGACATGGGTGAACGCCAGCGCGGTCGAGCCCCGTTCGAGCGGCTCGGCTTCGGCGAAGATCTCGAAACTCTCGCCCCACGCGGTCACCGCCCAGCGCTCGTCTTCGTCGTGCTCGTCTTCGCCGTGCCCGTCTTCGGCGTGCTCGTCAGACGCGTGTTCATGGGGGTGGCCGCCGCAGGCGTTCAGCACTGTCAGCGTTAGCAGAAGAATCCAGCAGATTCGTTGGCTCATGAACGATCTCCAGAGGTGAGCGCCCGTCCTGCGGCAAGCTCGAGTTGTCGGTGTGCCTCGAGCGCGGCGACTTCCAGATCGAGAGCGACGACCCGGGCCTCGAGCACCGCTCGCAGGCCGTCCAGCAGGTCGGTCACGGAGCTCTCTCCCTGCTCGTACGCCGCGGTCGCCGCGCGGGCAACGTCATCGAGGCCGTCGAGGTTGGCGCGTGCCGAGAGCGCCGATCGCCGGAGCTCGTCGTAGGCGGCCACAGCCGCGGCGAGATCGGCAGTCGCCCTCCTCGTCGCCCATTCGTTCCCTGCCTCGGCCGCGGCGACGGCACTCGTCGCCGCCATTCGATCGGCTCGGCGGCGGTCGAGCACGGGAAGTCGCCAGCTCACGGCGAAGATCGGCCCGTCGAGGTCGACTCCGGCTGCCTCGACGTTCTTCCAGCCGAGCGAGATCTCCGGCGCGGGAGCGATTCGCCGACTCGAGCGCTCGAGTGCTTCCGCCTGGTCGACCCGCGAGCGCGCCGCCCGCAGGTCGGGGCGGAGCCCGGAGTCGAGATCGTTCGGAACCTCCGGCAGGGCAGGCAGAGCCGGCTCCGCCGTCGTGAGATCCCGCGCGTCATCGGCGAGCCAGGCGGCCGCCCCTGCCCGCCCCGCGAGCGCCGACGCTCTGGCCCGAGAGAGCGCGGCCTCCGAGCTCTCGTGCGCGATCTCCAGCCGCCGCGCATCCAGAAGCGACTCTTCACCGGCCTCGGCTCGGTGTCGCATGCGCTCGGCCAACCGTTCGAGCCGGCCCGCATGCTCCGCTATCAACGCCACCCGAGCCTCACCCGTCGCCCAGTCCGCGTACGACCGACGCACGTCGCGGCGTAGCTCGGCGAGTCGAGCTTCGAGGCGATTCCGCTCGGCCTCGACCCCCGCTTCTGAAGCGAGAATCTCCCAGCGCCGGCGACCATCCACCGGCGGCGTCCACGAGACGCCCCAGGTGGTTTCCCGTTCGAAGTTCTCAAGCTCCTCACGCTCGATCTCGAGGCGAGGGTCGCTCAACAGAGAGGCTCGACGCCGTTCGGCCTCGGCCGCGCCGAGGTCGCCGGCGAGAGCGCGAGACGCCGGATGAGCGTCGTCGAGAGCAGCGAGAAACACCTGTTCGGTCACCGCTGTCGCGGCGCCGAGCCCGTCGACGCCGACGGGCAGGAACAACAGAACCAGAAGCGACGAGCGTCGCATGGGACCTCCAATCTGGGGCTCGATAGTCGGATGCGCGCGGCCCGGCGGGCAGCGCGCGGCGGCTAAGAGACCGGGATCAGAGGCGCAGAACGCAAAGATCGAACGGGTCGGGCGGGGCGAGCGAAACCGGCTCGGGAAGCCGCCCCAACGGCCGTGACGAGGCGCTCGGCCGCGACAAGCCGGCAGCCGCCACCGCGACGGTCGCCAGCTGGCCTCCCGCGGCAAGCCGCACGGGCATGACCGACGCCGGCAGAGTTTCGTGCCGGTGGTGGTTCGCGTCTTCCTCGTGGAAGTGCCCGTGCAGGAAGGTATTCGCGACCTGTGCCACATGCGAGTGGCCCGGCGACTCGATCCCGTGATGCTCGAGCTCGTGCGCGGCAAGGCCGATGCCGATCGCCGGACCGAGGGCCCAGCTCAACAGGCAGGCGGTGGGGATCCAGAAACGGCGCGGGCGCGGCACAGCCTGACAGTAGAGAAGTCGTGGGTGGGCGTCAAGGGAATGGATCTCGGTCGCGGCGACGTTGTCGATGCTCCAGCTACGTTCATCGCGATGGTGCTCGACGTAGCCGCTACACCATACAGTCGACCCGAGGAAGCACAGAAAGGCCCACACATGACAAGCGTTCACGGACTCCACCACGTCACCGCCATCTCGGGCCCGGCGCAGGAGAATCTCGACTTCTACGCCGGCGTCCTCGGCATGCGCCTGGTCAAGAAGAGCGTCAACCAGGACGACCCCGGCACCTACCACCTCTTCTACGCCGACGCCACGGGGCGCCCGGGAACCGACCTGACCTTCTTCCCGTGGCCTCAGCTCGCGCCGCCCCGTCCCGGCCACGGCACCGCGCCGGAGGTCTCTCTGGCCGTGCCGCCCGGCGCCCTGGACTACTGGTTCGCTCGGCTCGAGCGCTACGGCGCCCCGGTCGGTGAGGTCAGCACCCGTTTCGGCGAGCGCGCCCTGCCCTTCCAGGATCCGCACGGCATGCACCTCGCCCTCGTCGAGAGCGAGTCCGCCTTCCGCGGACCGTTCACTCCCTGGCAGGAGAGCACAGTCGAGTCCGAGCACCAGATCCGCGGCCTCGACGGCGCACGCATGCGCGAACGGGAGCTCCGGAGCACCACGAGCTTCCTAGAGAGCGCCCTCGGGTTCCGGCTGCTGGCGTCCGAGAATGGCTGGGAGCGCTGGGTGCTCGGCGACGGCGGCTCCGGCAAGTGGCTCGATCTCGCGGAAGCTCCGGCGGATCGGCGTGGAGCCTGGGGAGTCGGCGCGATCCATCACCTCGCGTTCCGCGTCAAGGACGGTGCCGAACAGCTGGAGGTCCGTTCCCAGGTCGCAGAACAGGCTTCGCCGACCCCGGTCATCGATCGCTTCTGGTTTCACTCCGTCTACTTCAAGGAGCCGGGCGGCGTCCTGTTCGAGCTCGCCACCGACGGACCCGGCTTCACCGCCGACGAGGATCTGGAGCACCTCGGTGAGAAGCTCGTCCTGCCCCCTTGGCTCGAGTCCGAACGGCCCGAGATCGAGGCGAAGCTACCGGCACTCTCCGCCCCTGCGCCGATCGTGGGCGCCGAATGAGCGCTGTCGGCGAGATCCATAGATTCGTCCCTGGAGCCTCGAGCGCGGCCCCTACCCTGCTGGTCCTGCACGGAACCGGCGGCGACGAGAACGACCTGTTGCCGTTGGCGCGGGAGGTTTCGCCCTCGGCCTCGCTTCTTTCGCCCAGAGGTCCGGTCTTGGAGAACGGCATGCCGCGGTTCTTCCGCCGGCTCGAAGCCGGTGTCTTCGACCTCGAGGATCTCGCGCTTCGGACCCGCGAGCTCGGCGCCTTCGTGCGTACCTCGGCGGACCGGTACGGCTTCGACGCCACCCGCGTCTTCGCCCTCGGCTATTCCAATGGAGCGAATATCGCCGCATCTCTCCTGCTCTCGGACGGTGCGGCGCTCGCCGGCGCCATTCTGTTTCGCGCAATGCGGCCCTTCGAGCCCGAGGTCCTGCCCAACCTCGAGGGAACCCCGGTCTTCCTCGCCGCCGGGGAATCGGATCCTCACGTGCCGGTCTTACAGGTCGAGGGACTGGCCGACTCTCTCCGGCGAGCCAGAGCGCGAGTCGAGGTCATGTGGAGCCAAACCGGCCACCGTCTCGAGCCGCAGGAGCTTGGCGCCGCGCGAAGCTGGCTCGAGCGCGAGCGCGCACACCTTGACTAGCCATACGGCGGTCAGCACCGAGATGGCGCTCAAGCTCGGTGCCGCGTTTCGTACCTCGCCCGACTTGATCTACATAGGGCGTGCGAGGCAGGAACGGTGCTACCGCGACCCCTGGTGAAGGCGAGCTAGGTGTATGCCCGATTCGGCTTGACCAAGCATGCCCAATGCGGCATAGTCAGCAGGTGAGAGAAGATCGAGCGGAGAGGGCTCTCGTCATCCTCAGTGCCGAGATCAAGACTCCTCCGCTCTCTCGCGCCGCTCGACGCGAGATCGGTTTCATGATCCGAAAGCTGCAGCAGGGCCTCAAACTCGAGATGCCTCACTCGCGTCCGATGCCATCGATAGGACGTCGCTGCCACGAGTTGCGGATCAACGATGCGACTCAGACTTGGCGGCTGATCTACCGAACCGATCCTGACGCGGTTCTCGTCCTCGCGCTCTTCAGCAAGAAGACGAGCAAGACACCCGAGCGCATGATCGACCAAGCCAAGAGACTCCTGCGCGAGTTCGACGCCAACTAACGACGGAGGTGAACGATGCCCCTGAGTGCCAAGAAGAAAGCTCGAATCAAGGCGATGGGCGGGACAGTGACGACCGTCGAAGAGTGGCTCGACCTCACATCTGAAGATGCCGCTGTCCTCGACATGAAGATCCGTCTGGGAGAGGAGCTCAAGGCGCATCGCCGGAAAAAGAGGCTCTCCCAGGAGCGAGTCGCCAGGATCCTGAAGACGAGCCAGGGCCGGGTGTCGAAGCTCGAGAGGGGTCAGGCGACGCTGGACCAGTTGGCTCGGTCGCTGCTCGCCCTCGGCGGCTCTCCGAGAGAAGTGGCCCGGGCCATCTCAGGTCGATCAAGCCCCAGCTTGGGCTAGCCGCCGCCCGCGCCGGCAGCGCGCACCGCGGCGCGCACCATCAGCAGCTCGCTCACGTTCTCGACTGTCAGCACCCCGACCAACTCGCCGTCGTCGACCACCGGGAGCGCCGGGCAGGCGGACTCGCGCAGGCGCACCAGAGCGGGCTCGAGTGGCTCCGAGGGGTCGGCGGTCTCGAACTCGCGCGCCATGAAGTCGGAGACCGGCGCATCGAGCCCCGCCTGGGCGATCGCTTTGATCAACGCGTCGCGGGTGAGCATCCCGACCGGCCTGCCGGCCGTGACCACCGGAAAATCGTGCTGGAACCCGGCGAGCACGTGCTCGGCCGCTCGCCGCAGTTGATCGTCGACTCGGAGGGTCTCGAAGTCGGTGATCATGCCGCGGCGCACCGGCAGGCCGGCGAGCGAAGACTTCATCTCCACCATGTTCGCCTCGGCGCCCGCCCCCATCCAGACGAACAGCGCGATCAGGACCAGGAACGGATTCGTGAACAGGCCGATGAATCCAAACCCGAACGCCAGGATCTGGCCGATGCTCGCCGCGATGCGCGTGGCCTTCAGGTAATCGAGGCGCATCGCCAGGAGAGCGCGCAGCACGCGGCCGCCGTCCATCGGAAACGCCGGAATCATGTTGAAGACCGCGAGGGCGACGTTGACCCACAGCAGGTTGCGCAGGAAGTCGCCCCCGGCGAGCGACACCTCGCCGAGCGGGTCTGTCCCCGAGAACACCAGCATGAAGAGCACGATCAGTCCGCCAAGGACGACGTTCACCGCCGGCCCGGCGAGTGCCACGATCAGCTCCTGCCGCGGCTCCTCGGGCATCCTCTCGAGGCGCGCGACACCGCCGATCGGCAACAGAGTGATGTCACGCGTACCGATGCCGTAGCGGCGCGCCGTCAGCGCGTGCCCGAGTTCGTGCAGCACCACGACGCCGAACAGCACCAGGATGAACAGGACGCCTGCGATTCCCGCACTCAGGTCGCGCTCCGGCAGGTAGTTGCTCACCCCCACCCACGCCAGGAGCAGCAGAAACGTAGCGTGCATGTAGACGTCGATGCCGAAGAGCTGACCCAGCTTGACCGACCACTTCATCTCAGACTCATGTTCGCACGGCGACGGAGCCTTGGGACCGAGCGTGATCTTGACGGCGTCAGCCAGCTGGTTGGGTGTAATCGTCCTGTAATTCCACTGGCTGTACCGTCGCCGACGCCCGCGGGCCGCTGGGAGAGTGTGACGGGGAGAAGCGGCCCTAGGGTTTCCATTCGTTCCTGAGAGATCTCGACGAGCTCCCGGACTTCTCACGGCAACACTTCGCGGCCCGCCTCGTTGGGCGACAACGGGGCTTCGCATCGGCGTGCGCAGGGTAAACTCCGGCGGTGCAAGAAGCCGCGAAACCCAAGTTGATTCTCCTCGCCCTGTGCAGTGTCGCCCTAGCCGTCGCCGGAACCGCTTCGACACTTGCCGAGCCCGAGTCGCAAGTCTTCACGGGCCACTACCAATGGCACGGTGGCGGCACGGACGATCTCACCGCCGAGTTCGAGCCGACCGGTGACGGACAATGGAAAGTGACGTTCCGTTTCGAGTTCGACGGGAAAGGCAATACCTGGAGAGGTTCAGCCGAAGGGGATCTCGATGACGGTTCCGAGGTCACCGGCACGGCCGCCTGGCGATCTCGCAAGTGGACCTGGAGCGCCACCCTCGAGGACGGCGTGATGCGGGGCACGCACACGGAGCTCAAGAGCCGCGGCCGGACCACCGAGACCGGCAGCTTCGAGCTCGGCACGTCCGGTCCGTAAGTCTCGGCATCGGAGCATGCCGGAGGGTGATGTCGCAGCCGGCGGGGCGAGGCGCGGGGCGCGACCTCACTGATCGAAAGGTCGCGCCCGCACACCAGGACCTTTGGCGGCCGGCCGCCGGTCTCAGAAAGCCCAGCCGATGCCGAGCGTCGACGAGCTCAGATCGAGATCGAAGCGCTGGTGCTCCACCACCGCGCTCGCGTGCCGGCCGAACCGATAGCGCAGGCCCACCGCGGTCAGGAGGTCGGTGTCCGACACCGTGGCGACCCGGCCGAAGCTCGGGAAGGTGGTTGTAGTGAAGAGCTCGCCCTCCCAGTTCATCAGGCCGATCTTGCCGAAAGCGGAGAGCCGATCGGTGAACGGCCAGCTCGGTACCGCGGCCAGCGACCAGCCGGTGAACTCCGCTTCCAGAGGCTCGACCACCAGCAGGCAATCGAAGCCCTCAGCGCACAGCTCCAGGGTCGCCAGACGCTGGATGCACGGCTGCCCCTCGATATCGAAGCACGGGGAGCCCGTGCCGTCGAAGGTCCCGAGGTCGTGGTAGCCGGCCTGGACTCCGATGTAGTCGTTGAACCGAAAACCCACCTCGACAGCGGCGACGTTCGAGTCGTCGTCGAAGGTGCGCGTCCGGATGCTTCCGAAGGTGCGGTCGAGCGAGCTCTCCCCGTACTTGAGATCGACATGCCAGCTCGAGTCTTCGTCGCCCAGCGCGCTCGCGCCTCCGGCGACGAGCGTCGCGGTCAACAGCATCGAGGGCAACAGCATTGAGCTTGGGCGCAGAAAATTGGACGGCTTCTTCATGGTCTTGGATCCTCCCGGGGCCAATTGGCCTCCAGGCACAGAGGACGCACGCGGCGTGCCAGGGGCACGCTGAAGGTAGCGTCAGAAGGAGCCGTCAGAAAGTCGTGGATGAGATCCCGCCGCGTGATGTCGCAGCGTATCCCCAGCTCGCGATCGGGCTTGGCCGATATCGCCTAGGCGAGGACGCCCTTCTGCTTCATGCGGCGAGCGTAGACGAGTACCAGACCGGCCACCGCCAGAGACACCATCGACGTGATGAGCCCCGCCATGCCCGTGACCTCCAGCCCACCGCTAAAGGCGTAGGTGTAGATCGTCGTGATGACCCCCGCCACCAGGGACGCGGCAAAGAACTGGACCGCGACGCCCTTCCTGAGCAGCAGCAGCAGCGCTCCGATCAGTCCACCAAACCCGCCGACGAACCACATGACGAACATCCAGACCGGAAAGCTGTAGTAGTAGTCGAGCATCGCCTGGGGGAACTTGCCCAGGTAGGCCTCGTTCTTCGTCACGGTCATGACGAAGTCGAACGCCGTCATCCCGCCCAACAAGGAATACGGGATTCCGATCAACCACAGATGCCACGGCCTGCCCTGAGACTTCTCCATCGAATCAGACATGGTCTGCTCCTCGGTTCTCTACCCGGTTGGTGAGAGGGTGCCTCCGAATTGAATGACCCATTGTCACACCGGAGGTATACCTGTGTCGAAGTCAGAGGTCCCGTAGACGATCGTCGCTCCCACGACCTCGGCTGCGAATGAAAGAATGACGGCCTCTTCGAACTCGAGGCGAGCCGGCGCCGCGTACAGCGGCGGACTCGAATCGCGGGGGACTCGCCGGATGCTGTCGAACACGAATCGGACCGCCCTAGTTCTCGCCGCCCGGATCGGCGCGCTCGCCGGCCTGCTAGCCGTCGCACCGGCCGCGACCGACGGAGTCCTCGCGCAACCCGCGGACTCACCGCGCACGAAGCGGCTCACGATCGATCGGCTCTACTCCCTCCCCCACCTGATCGGCAACCGGCCCACGGGCTACGCCTGGTCACCGGACAGCCGCCATTTGGCCTTCCTCTGGAACGACGCCGGCGGCAACTTCCGCGATGTCTGGGTGGTGGACGCGGCGAGCGCCGAGCCGGCACCACGCAGGGTCACCCAAACGCCGCGGCTCGAGGTCGAGCTTCTGGAGGGAGCCGATCCACTCGAGGTCGCGAGGGCGCGGGAACGGGTCGAGCGCGATCCCGGGGTCACCGGCGTGCACTGGCACCCCGACGGGCGGCGCCTCCTGCTCGAGTTCCGGGGCGACCTGTGGCTCGTCGAAGCCGGGGCGCCGGGAGGCGCCAGCAACCCACCGTCCAACCCGCCCCGCCGCCTGACCGAGACCGAGGAGGCAGAGAGCCGGCCGGCCTATTCACCCGACGGGACGCGACTGGCTTACCTGAGAGAAGGGGACGTCTGGACGATCCCGGCGAGCGCCGACGGAACGGACGCCCCGGCGGACCCTGTCCGACAGACCGGCATCTCCCGACCCGACGTGCGTGTCGGTTTCCAGTGGTCACCGGACGGACGGCGCCTGGCGGTATTCGAGAGCGATGCGAGCGGTGTTCCGGAGCGCTCGATTCCAGACTACCTCGCCCCGGAGCCGGTGCTCGTCCGGCTCCGCCGCGCCTATCCCGGCGACGAGCCCGTGCGGCACCGGCTGGGCTGGCTGGACGTGCGCCTGACACCCGAAGAGGCTCCGGCAGCGGATCTGCCGACCGTCCACTGGCTCGATCTCACCGCCGGGACCGGCACCGCTCCCGACATGATCCTCGACTACGCCTGGTCGCCCGACGGTCGCCATCTCGCGGTCGACACCAGCGACCTCTACGCCAAGGACCGGCGGGTGCTGGTCGCCGAGATCGACCCGGACGCGCCGGACAAGCCGGCCTTCACCGTCGCGCGCGACCGCGATGACGAGAACGAGACCTTCTATTTCTGGCGCATCGCCTGGTCGACCGATTCTCGGCTCGTCTACTTCCTGTCGGACCGGAAGGACGACTACCACGTCTGGGCGGTCGCTCCCGAGGTGGGCGCGACCGCGCGGCAGCTCACCGGCGGGGCTGACGGAACGTGGGCCGTCGCCGAGATGCACCCCGTTCCGGGCGGCCTGGTCGTGGTCGGCAACCGCGGGCACGCCGAAGAGCGGCAGCTCTTTCAAGTGAGCGACACCGGCGGCGAGCCGATCCGACTCAGCGAGCGCGCCGGCACCCACGAACCGACGATCTCGCCGGACGGGCGCCACGCCGCGGTCGCCTTCTCGAGCGACACGACGCCGCCCGAGCTCCTGCTCACCCGGATGGACGGCGCGGAGCCGAGCGAGCGACGGGTCACCCACTCGGCGATCAACGAGTTCGACGACTACCGCTGGGCCCGCCCGAGCTACGTGACCTTCCCCAGCCACGTCGACGGCACGCCGCTCCACGGCCGCCTGACCCTGCCACCCGACTTCGACCCGGAGCGCCGCTACCCCGCCATTCTCGGCTCGGTCTACACCGAGTCGGTGCGCAACCAGTGGGGCGGCCGCACCGCCCACCCCACCTGGGGTCTCGATCAGTTTCTCGCCCAGGAAGGATTCGTGCTCCTGAACGTCGACATGCGCGGTAGCTGGGGGCGCGGCCGCGAGCACCGGCGCGGCATCCGGCTCGACTACGGCGGCATGGACATCGAGGACCTAGAGAGCGGCGTCCGCTTCCTCGGCACGCTCGATTACGTCGACACCGGGCGCGTCGGCATCTGGGGCTCGAGCTACGGCGGCCTGATGACCGCGATGTCGCTGTTCCGCAAGCCGGGCCTCTACGCCGCCGGGGTCGCCGGCGCGCCCGCCACCAACGTCTGGCACGCCCTCACCGGTCAGATGGCGGTGATGATGCATCCGGACGATCAGCCCGACGAGTACGCCGATTCGTCGCCCTTCATGCACGCACACGGGCTCGAAGACCCGCTGATGATCATCCACGGCATGCGCGACTGGGTCGTGCTCTTCAAGGACTCGGTGACGCTCGTCCAGCGACTCATCCAGCTCGACAAGGATGTCGACTTCGTGGTCCTTCCGGATGCAGGACACGGCTGGGACAACGAGGGACTCGCGCAGACGCGCTTCGCGTTCAAGAAGCTCGTCGAGCACTTCCGGGAGCATCTCGGCTCGCCGAGCGACGGGCCGCAGTAGCCGACCCTATTGGGGTGAGCACGGACGGTACCGTGCCATCAGCGTCTCCGGGGTCCCCGTATCGAAGGTGTTTCCACTCCCGAACACCACTCCTCCCGGTAGGACCGTGATGTCGTTGATGGTCCAGACGTCTACCGGCAGCGATCCCAGTAATCTAGCCCCTCTCCCGTTCAATCGGGCAAGCGTTCCGAAACCGCCGGAGTAGAACTTCCTCGGATGCTCCCCCTCGAGGTAGGGGACATGGAACGGATGAACGACCGGAACTTCGGTCCAGGAGCTGCCGTCGAAGTGCAGATACACGAAGTATTGGAACACGAGGTTCTCCACCCGCGACGCTCCGACCCAGATGTCGTCAGGCGCGAAGCTGATGATGCTCGTCAGGCCCAGGTAGTCGTCACTATTGATCTGCGGCAGAACCTCGCTCCACGACGAGCCGTCCCACAGCCCAACGTAGGGAAGCGACAGTGGACCGACACCGCCGGCGGCTACGACCAGATCCTCCGACGCAATGTGAACCGCGTTGAACTGGTGGTCGCCATTGTTGATGCGGATCGGGTGGTACACCTCCCAGTCCGAACCGGTCCAACGAGCCGCCAGGTTGTCCGTGCCGGCGGAACCCAGGGCGTATCCGACCGCCCAGAGCTCGTCTCCCTTCGAATCTATGGCGTAGAACGAACTACCGCTGCCGATCTGGGCGGTCGGACCCGGGACGAACGTCCAATCGTCGCCATCCCACCTCATCGCCAACGTCTCGATGGTGTTGACGCTGTCGGGAGGGATGTAGTTGCCGACCGCCCAGACCTCGGACGCGGAGACAGCCGTCACGTCGTACAGCCGCGTCTTGTGGTCCAGGCCGACCGGCGGCTCGGGGATCGCTTCCTGATTCCACTGCCGGCCATCCCAATGCAGCGCAAAGGGAAACTCGTCGTAATCACTCGGGTGGCTGTTCCGAAACCAGCCCACCGACCAGACGTCGTCAGCCGCAACGCCTGAGATACCGCCCAGGAACGTCGCATCCGCCGCGGCGTTCGGGCTCGGTACCCGAACCCAACGATCGCAGGCACGAGCTTGCGCGTCGCAAGGAGCGCTGAGGAGAAGCGCCGCCAGCGCCACCATGAACGAGTACCCCGCCGGCCTATGAATGCTCCTTGTCGACATCAATCCTCCCCTTCTCTGACCAAGACTGTACTGGATGAGGCTATCCTGGGCCGCGCCCTGCCCTGTAGGACAGCGTTGGCCTGGCTTTCGGAACACTCCGTTTGGTGACCCGAGCCCGCAGAGCAGAGCGTCGCCCCGGACCGAAAGAAGGAGTAGATCGATGAAGCGAACGACGCTCTTGACCGCGGCTCTCAGCGCCGTGCTGACAGTGCCACTCGGCGCTGCGACAACCTCCGACGGCGGCTGGCAGGCGCTGGCCGACCTCGACGTTGAGCTGCGCGAGCTCCGCCTCCCCTCGCAGGCAGAGGACTCGGCGCGGCTCGCACCCGAGGCGCTCACCGAGCGCGCGCGGGCGATCGAGTCCGCTCGCGAGCAGCTCTCGGCACTCGACCCGGCGGCGTGGTCGGTCGCCGGCAAGATCGACTACCTGCTGGTGTGGGCGCGGATCAACGGCCTCGACTTCGAGCACCGGGTGACACGGCCCTGGAGCCGCGATCCGATCTTCCACCTGAATCTCATCCGTCGTGTGCCGTACGTCGAGCTGCCGCTCTCCGACGAGGAAGGCGAGCGCTGGCGCGCCTCTCTAGCGGCTGTACCCGGGACGCTCGCGCGAGCCGAGGCGAGCCTGACCGAGGCGTCCGGCGAACTGGCGCGGCTCGCGATCTTCCACCTCGAGAACTTCGACGGGGTCGGTCAGGGGCAGCCCTACCGCGACGATCCTCCCGCCGGCACCGTCGGCTGGTTCGCCGACCTCTGTCAGCGCGTCGAGCGCCTGCAGCCCGAGGACCTCGAGCCCTGCCGCGCCGCCCACGCGGCCGTCGAGAGTTACCGCGACTGGCTCGCCGAGGCGCTCCCATCCCTCGCCTCCTCGGCAGGGATCGGCACCGAGAATCTCGCCTGGTACTTCCGCAACGTGCGACTCCTGCCCTACGACGTCGAGGAGATCGCGCTCCTCGGAGAGCGCGAGCTCCACCGCTATCGGACCGCCTACCAGATCGTCCGCAATCGGAATCACGACCTGCCCGAGCTGAAGCTCACTCAGAGCGCCGAGGAGCACGAGCGCCGCACCCGCGACGCCGAGCGCCAGATCCGCGAGCTCGTCGAGCGTCAGCGCCTGATGACCTTCCCCGACGACCTGCCCGAGACCTTCGAGACCGACACGTTCTGGAGCCCGCGCGCGCTCACCGACCGGCACTTCTGGGAGGAGATCCAGTTCCGCAACGCCTTCAACAACCACATCCACGCCTCGATCCCGGGGCACCGCTTCGACGGCCTGCTCGCCCAGCGGGTCGAAAACCCGATCCGGAGCGGCTACGGCGACAGCTCACGAGCCGAGGGCTGGGCGACCTACCTCGAGGAGATGTTCCTCCTCGCCGGCCTCACCCGCGACGTGCCGCGCGCCGACGAGCTCTTCTACGCCGCCCTGATAAAGCGCGCCAGTCGGATCTACGCCGAGACCCAGATGCACGCCGGCCGTATGACCCTCGACCAGGCGAACCGCTACATGATCGAGTTCGTGCCCTACATGGAGGAAGACCTCGGCCGCTACGACCTCGAGGGCTATCTGCGACGGCCGGGCCTCGGGAGCGGGTACATCCTTGGCAAGATTCAACTCGAGAAGCTGATGTCGGAGCGGGCGTCGGAGCTCGGCGAGGACTTCGATCTGGGGGCGTTCCACGACAGTATTCTGGCGAGCGGGATGATTCCATTCGCGCTGGTTCGGTGGGAGATGACGGGGACAGAGGACGAGGTGAAGGAGATCTGGCGGGCGGCGACGGGGCGGGATCTGGCGGCCGCTTTGGAATGAGCGCTTCTCTCCACGCTCAGGCATGAGAAATAGAAGTGCGTGACTTATCGGCGTGATCCTGCTACCGTTATCAACGAGTTAAGGCGGATCGCAGTTGGTCCGCCACCTGGTAGTAGAGATCTGACAAAAGACCTGGGGAAACGAACTCGGGTCTTTTTTTATGTCTTGGCTACCGGAGCACCGAGTAGGAGAGGATCAGTCCTCACCCTCTCGGGGCCACAACCAACACGGCGGTATCCCCGCCACGCTGAAGGGGCTAGAGAAACCTCTGGCTCTGAAACAGGAGTAGGTAGCAAATGAGTGCAACAGGAAGTGTAAAGTGGTTCGATGATCAGAAGGGCTACGGTT
>JAJCXP010000115.1 GCA_029263375.1 Acidobacteriota bacterium
CACCACCCTGCCGGCGCATGCGACCATGCTGACCGGTCTGCTGCCCCCGGAGCATGGCATTCGCGGCAATGTCGGTTACGCGCTAGAGGCGGACCGCGTGCCCTACCTGCCCTCGATCCTGAGCGCGGCGGGATACGCCACTGGCGCCGCCGTGGCGAGCTTCGTGATGCGGCGCGAGACCGGCTTCGCGGCCGGCTTCGAGCTCTACGAGGACGCGATCGACTACCGCTCCGGCGAAGGTTCCGCCGGCCTCCAGCGCGGCGGCGCCGAGACCCTGGCGGCGATCCTGCCGTGGCTGCGCGAGGTCGAGGGGCCGTTCTTCCTGTTCCTGCACCTCTACGACACCCACAGCCCCTACGATCCGCCGGAACCGTACGCCTCTCGCTACGAGTCGCCATACGACGCCGAGGTCGCCGCCGTCGACGAGGTGATCGGAGCGTTGGTCGACGAGCTGAATGAGCTCGGCTACTACGATGACGCGGTCGTTCTGCTGACTTCGGATCATGGCGAGGGCCTCGGTGACCACGCCGAGACCGAGCACGGGATCTTTCTCTATCGCGAGGCGATCCAGGTGCCCCTGCTGCTCAAGCTGCCGGCCGCCGAGCGCGGCGGCGAGAGCGTCGCGGCGCCGGCACAGCTCGCCGACGTGCATCCGACCCTGCTCGAGCTGGCGGGCGTCGCGAGCCGGAGCGAGGCACCCGCGGCGGGTCTTTCCTTGCTGGCGCTCGGCGGCGACTCCGCCGACCGGCGGATCTACGCCGAAACGTTCTTTCCGCGCTTCTACTTCGGTTGGAGCGAGCTGGTGTCGGTGATCGAGGGCCGCTACCATTTCATCGACAGCCCCGAGCCCGAGCTCTACGATCTGGTTGCCGATCCGGGGGAGACCGACAATCGCCTCGCTGACGATCCCGAGGTCACGCGGCGACTCCGGCAGCTCACTCGCGGTTACGAGCACAAGCTGGTCGAGCCGGCCGATACCGACATCGAGACCTGGTCGCGGATGGCGAGTCTCGGCTACGTCGGTCACGGGCAGACCCGGATCGAGGCCGAGCTGCCGGCGCCGGCAACCCAGTCCCACCTGCTCGAGGCGATCCGGGTGGGCCTCCTGCACGCTACTCGCGGCGAGTCCGCGGCCGCGGTCGGTCAATTGGCGCGAGTGGTAGCCGAGAACCCCTATGTCCTGGTCGCCTGGGAGCAGCTTGGCCGTTCCTACGAACGGCTCGGGCATTTCGAGGACGCGCGCCAGTCGTACCTGCGGGCGCTCGAGCTATCCGGAGCGGCGCCGCATCTGCAGTTCGCCGCCGCCCGCACCTCACTGCGGGTCGGGGAGCTGGACGAGGCCGCCGAGCTCGCAAGTGGTGGGCTGGCGTGGGACGAGGTCAGCGCCCGCACGCTGCTGGGTGAGATCGCCCTGGCTCGAGGCGACCTGGAGACCGCCGAGCGCGAGTCGCGCGCGGCCGTCGCGCTGCGCTCGCCGAACAGCGCGGCGATGTTCACCGTGGCGCAGGTCGAGCTGCGGCGCGGCGAGTTCGAGGCGGCGCTCGAGACCACGAACGAAAACGAGCGCCAGGTCGGTCGGCCGGTGCCGCAGCTGGATCTGCTGCGCGCCAACATCCTGGCGTCGGCGGGCCGCTTCGCCGAGGCGGAGGTCGCGCTACGGCGCGAGCTCGAGCACTTCCCGGACAACCTCTCCGCCTACCCGCGGCTGGCCATGTTCCTGGCGCGCCAGGGGCGCCCCGAGGAAGCGGTGACGACCATCCGCGCCCTGGTCGAGACCCACCCGACCCCGGCCGGCTTCAGCACGGCGGCGCGAGCCCTCGAGATGCTGGGCGACCCACAGTCGGCGGCGGCGCTCAGGGACGAAGCTCGCCGGCGATTCCCTGAGACCGCGGGCGCTGCCGGCTCGTGATCCCGATTGGAACGGTTCTTGAAACGTAGTCCGTCATGAGCTCACCGACCGATGTGCTCAGTCCGCGCCGCCTGAGCGCTGCCGTTATGGCGGTTGCTGCCGTGGGCGGGTGCCTCCTCGTGCCGGTGGCGGCGCGCGCCGGCGACGAGATATTCGTCGACCGGGCCGAGGCTACGGGCCTCGACTTCCACTACTTCAACGGCATG
This sequence comes from Acidobacteriota bacterium, assembly GCA_029263375.1. Taxonomy (GTDB): domain Bacteria; phylum Acidobacteriota; class Thermoanaerobaculia; order Multivoradales; family JAHEKO01; genus JAHEKO01. The sequence continues at coordinate 2,116 of JAJCXP010000115.1, forward strand.
TCCGGGGAGCTCTACTTCTCGGAGCACATGGGTGGTGGGGCGGCGCTGCTCGACTACGACGGCGACGGCGATCTCGACGTCTACGTCACCCAGGGGCGGATGCTCGGCTCGGGCAAGACGGTCGCCGACGCCACTCTGCCGCCGAGATACCCCGAGCCGTTGACCGACCGGCTCTACCGGAACGACCTCTCGTACGGGGCTGATGGCGCGCCGACACTGCGCTTTGTCGACGTCACCGAGAGCAGTGGCCTGGCGGCTACCGAGTACGGCGTCGGCGTGACCACCGGCGACTTCGACAACGACGGCTGGCCCGATCTCTACGTCAGCAACTTCGGCCCGAACACCCTGCTGCACAACAACGGCGACGGTACGTTCTCCGACGTCACCCGG
>JAJCXP010000116.1 GCA_029263375.1 Acidobacteriota bacterium
ATGACTCCTCCCACGCAAAGGATAACCTCCGTCGGGATCTCGCTTCGAGCCGGGAATCGAGTGCCGGATGACAACGCGCTCCGGTCCGACGAGAACCTCTTTGACGAGCAGGCGAACGACTCGCTGACGCTCTGTAACAGAGGCGCTTTGAGCGCCCTCTCGTAGACGAACCAGGAAGCTCTCGAGGCTCTCGGCCAGCCGGAGATACGTCTCCCGATCCATGTCTTGCGCGTCCAGGCTCTCTACTTGAGCACGTAGGGTCGTAGCCTTCTTCCGCAGGCCAGGCATCTGACGGCGGAGTTCTTCGAGTGTGAGCAGTTCCTCCTGGTAGGCTTCGACGAGCCTCTGCATCGCACGTTCAGTGCGCCGGAGCTGGCGCTCCAGAGACGCTCTTTGTGCGGTGATGGGGCTTGTCGTTCGCAGCTCTTGCAGACGGCGCTCGAGCTCTTCATTGATGAGTTGGGGGTCAGTGATCAACGCCGCTACGTGATCCCAGACCACTCCATCGAGATAATCCTGGCGGACAGGTCGGCTGTCGCAGATCCGTCCCTGTTCATGCCGGTAGTCATCCGAGCCCAGGCAGCGGTAGTAGTACAGCTTCCGCTTGCGAGTCCGCGTCGACGTCCGATAGTAGCTGTAACCACAGCTCTGACAAGCGATGAGCCCTTGCAGCAGCGACGGCACTTTCGTTCGCCGAGACGCGAAGCGCTTGTTGTCCTCGAGGCGACGTGCGGCGAGTTCGAACACGTCTTCCGAAAGGATGGGCGGAACAGGGATCGCGATCCACTCGTCACGTGGGCAATCGCGACTCACGAGGTGCGTCGACATCCGCGCACCGCGCCGTCGCACGGCTCGGGTGATCTTGGGGCGCTCGCCGATCGTGCGCGTTTTGCCGAACGCGGCTCGGCCACAGTACGCGGGGTTGCGCAGCATTCCCCAAAGCGTCGAGCGGTCCCACCGCGTCTTGCCGGTGGCGGTCGGGATCCCCTGCGCCCGCAGCCATCGTACCAAGCCGGCGATCGAGTCTTCCTCTTCCACGTAGCGACGAAACATCTCGCGGACCACGATCGCTTCCGGCTCGACGACTTCGTATCGAGCATCGGCTTGCTCTGTCTTGCGCACGTAACGATACCCGTATGGAGCGCCGCTCAATACCGCTGGCGAGCCCGTGCGCGCCCGGTGCAGCTTTCCCCGCCGCGTCCGCTCGGCGATCTGCGCCCGCTCGTACTCGGCGATCATTCCCTGAAACTGCAGGAGCAGCTCGTCCTCTGGTGTCTCAGTTCGTCGTCCCTTGAGGAAGCGTACCTCTGTTCCCAATCGGGCGAACTCCTCAATCAACAGGGTCTGGTAGACATAGCGACGAGCGAGGCGGTCCGGCGCATGGCAGAGCACCACAGGGATCTCGACCTCGGCAGCCAGATCGCGAAGCTGTTCGAGCGCCGGACGGATCAAGGTGGCTCCCGAGTGACCGTCATCCTCGAACACCCACTCCGCCGGGACCTTAAGCCCGCTAGCTTCGGCGTGCGCCTGCAATGCCGCAGTTTGACTGCCGATCGTCTGCTCCTGCTTCTGCCGCGTCGAGGAGACCCGCGCGTAGATCGCCGCCATCGTCATGATCAGTCTTTCCTCCGGTTAGTCGCGGCCGCTCGGGAACGAGCATCCGATATGCTTGGGCAAGGTGCGAACTGCCGAGGCGATCGAAGACGTATTCGAGCTCGACGCGCCGCTCACCCATCGCGGGAGCCGATTCGAAGCCGCTCCAAGAACTCGGTCAACGCCAGCGCGACCAACGCGCTGATCGTCCGCCCACTGTGACGGGCCTGCCGCCTGACCCGCCGAACGAGGTCGATCGGAAGCTTCACGGTGAACACGATCTTGGCGGTTGGCACCTCTACGGGCCCTTGATCTCGCGCCTGCTCGACGTACCGGCGGGCTTGCCTCTCGGAGATACGATGTCGGCCAGCAAGCTGTCGGCTGGCCTGTGGGACAGTCAAGCCGGAAGCCAGCAACTCGGCTGCCGCGTTGAGGCGCCGCGCCGCTTGGTCGGCGCTTGCTCGGCGGTCGCCTGCCATGACAGATAGATACTACCTCAAATGTCATAAACATGCTACCTCTTATGTCGTCCTCGACGGTGCGGTCGTTCTCCGCGCTGGTAAGGCAGATGGGTCTCGAACTCGAAGTTGCCCTTTGCGTGGGAGGAGTCATGACCGACCCCTGCGCCGTGCCCTCGGACGGTCGGGTGAACTCCTCCCCGTCCAGGACCCCCACATGAAGGCACTTGCCTATCAGCCGGAGCAACCGGCCATCGGCGACCCGTTTCTCGATCATCTCCTTCAGCTTGGGTCGGTCCAGACTGTCGAAGTAAGACTGAATATCGGCCTCTAAAATCCAGCCGATGGGCTTGCGGAACGCCAGGCGGTCGAGCGCGCGCAACGCGTCGTGGGCACTCAGGCCGCGCCGGAAGCCGTACGAGCAGACGAGAAAATCCTGTTCGTAGATGGCCTCCAGTACGTCCCGTAGTGCTCCCTGGACGACCTTGTCCTCCACTGTGGAGATACCAAGCGGTCGCGTCTTGCCCGCACCTTTCGGGATGTGCACGCGTCGGATGGGCTGATGTCGGTACCGACCCTCCTTCAGCCTTCTCAGCAAGTCCTGCAGGTTGCTCCCCAGCTTCTTGCCGTAGTCCTCCTTCGTCACGCCATCCACCCCTACCGCCGCACTTCCTCGAAGCCGATGGTAGGCTCGCTCCAACGCCCCCTCGTCGAGCAGATGCGCCAACGAGGTGAATCGGGCTCTCGGGTCTCGAAACGCTTTCTTCGCTACCCTCAAAAGTTGCATTGACATGATTCCCGCGAGTCTGATTGCACGCGCCATGGTTCCCTCCTGAGGCTCTCATGCAGCACTGGTCGCCTTTGCTCGGCTGGGTCCGGGTGCCGCCCGTTCCCCAGCGTCATCGCTCGTATTCGACCATCCGAATCCCCTGCCGCGTCGGTCACGGCTCCGGTTTTCCCTTGCCGCGCCTTACCCTTGGGCGGATGCTCCTTCTGTGTGCCTGGCCTCACGGCCGCACCGGCCGAGCGAGCATCCGGTGACGCTCGGCGCGCTCGGAGTTTGGCTTACCCGGACTCCGATACTCCCGGGAATCTCCCAAGGGACGCCAGGGGCCTCCCAGGTCACTGGGCCATCCTCTTCGAGAGTGCCGCGGTCAGATGCCCCGCCGGTTCCCCTTCGACTCGCCGTAGCGCCTCCGGGGCTGCTGCTTTCCGGGACCGTGATCCCTTGAGCACCGAGACTCACCGATTTCGGGACTGATAGCCCGCGGCCCACTCGCTCGCCTGCCTACGCATCTACCGCCCCATTGCTAGGACTGCAGCAAGGCTGGCTACCGGCCTGCCGGCTAGGCTTTGGCCGGGTGGGGCTTGCACCCACAGGATGGCTTCTCTCGATTTCATGTCGTCATCTGACAATCCCTCCAGACCAGCGTTGCCTGGTCGCTTCCACAGTCACGGTCACGATCCACCCACCGTTCACGGCTCACGGGCCCACGGCTCCGGCAGCGTCCGTGCTCCGTCGGCCGTGATTCTCCGCTCCGTAGGCCGTGACCGTGACCGTGACCGTGACCGTGGCCGTGACCGTGACCTGACGGGCGGGCGCTTTCGCGTCCTCCGTTCGTTCAGCTCTCGCCGCCCTCGTCCGCTGCCGCCCTCGCCGCCTCGAGCAGGGCGCGCGCCTGGTCCGCTTGTTCCTCGGACACCAGGAGGTGCATCTCGCCCATCCCATCGGCGGTGACCGGGAAGACTCCCGGCGACGCCTGGGCGACCAGTCGCACCGTGATCCCCTCGCTCTCGAGCAGCCCGCGCAACATCTCGGCCTCACCCGGCCCGGCCACCCGCGCCAGCTCGACCTCGCCCATCTCGCGGTCCTCAGCCGTCGGCAGGTCCCACTTCTCCATCAGCGCCTGGATCTCGGCCTTGACCTCGGGCTCGTCCGCCAGCGCCGACGCGCTCTCGAGCTCCGCCAGCGCTTGGTCACAGCGGCCGTCGGCATCGAGCGTGGCACGGGCCGCCTCCAGATGGATGCTGGCCAGGGCCGCGCGCAGCTCGGTGCGCTGCTTGCTGAGCGCGGCCCGCTCTTCCTCCGGAGCGCTGGCCAGGGCGGCCTCGATCTCGTTGAG
>JAJCXP010000117.1 GCA_029263375.1 Acidobacteriota bacterium
CTGGAAGCGCATGGGGCTCGAGGACTCGGAGCGCATCGCGCGCATCGTGATCGATCCGACCGATTCGGACGTGGTCTACGTGTGCGCCACCGGCCATCTGTGGGACGCGAACGAGGAGCGAGGTCTCTACAAGACCACGGATGGCGGGGCCACCTGGATGGCGGTACTTCAGGTCGATGCGGAAACCGGCTGCTCGGACGTGTCGATGGATCCAGAGGACCCGTCGATTCTCTATGCCGGCATGTGGCAGTTCCGGCGTCAGCCGTGGACCTTCAGCTCCGGCGGCCAGGGCAGTGGTCTCTACAAGAGCAACGACGGCGGGAGCAGCTGGCGCGAGCTCACCAACGGTTTGCCGGAGGGAGAGAAGGGGCGGATAGCGGTCGACGTGGCGCCCTCGCGCGGCCGCACGGTCTACGCCGTGGTCGAGGCCGAGGAGACCGCCCTCTACCGCTCCGACGATCTGGGCGAAAACTTCCGCCAGGTATCGACGGCGTTCGCGGTTCAGGCACGGCCGTTCTACTTCGCCTACCTGGTCGTCGACCCGACCGACCACGAGCGGGTCTACAAGCCGGGGCTCAATCTGGGCGCCTCCGATGATGGCGGCAAGACGTTCAACAATCTCGCCGGGTCGACACACTCCGACCATCACGCCCTGTGGGTCAACCCGCTCGATCCCAACGAGCTGATTCTGGGAACCGACGGCGGCGTCTGGATCTCGCACGATCGCGGGGTTCACTGGCGTCTGGCTCGCAGCCTGCCGGTGTCGCAGTTCTACGAGATCAGCTACGACCTGGCCAGGCCGTACAACGTCTACGGCGGGTTGCAGGACAACGGAACCTGGCGCGGGCCGTCACGCAGCGTCGGCGGCATCGAGAACAAGGACTGGCACAACATCGGCTTCGGTGACGGCTTCCACGCCTTCGTCGATCCCACCGACGCGGACTATGTCTACGTCGAGTACCAGGGTGGCAACATCATGCGCCACAACCAGCTGACCGGCGAGACGCGCGACATCCGTCCGCTCGAGCAGCAGGGCGATCCCAAGTACCGATTCAGCTGGAACACGCCGATCCACCTGTCGCCGTCAGGCTCGGGGAGGGTCTATGTCGGCGGTCAGTTCCTGTTCCGCTCCGACGATCGCGGTGAGTCGTGGCAGCGCGTCTCGCCGGATCTGACGACCGACGACCCGGACAAGCAGCGGCAGCGCGAGTCGGGCGGTCTGACGACCGACAACTCGACCGCCGAGAACCACACCACGATCTACACGATCAGCGAGTCGCCGCTCGACCCCGAGGTCGTCTGGGTGGGCACCGACGATGGCAATCTCCAGGTCACCCGTGATGGTGGGCAGAGCTGGTCGAATGTCAGCGGCGCGGTTCCCGGCCTGCCGTCGAACACCTGGGTGTCACATGTCGCTGCCGGGAGACATGCCGCGGGCACGGCGTATGCCGCCTTCGATGGTCACCGGACCGGGGACATGGCGACCTATCTCTACCGCACCGAGGACTTCGGCAAGAGCTGGACGGCGCTCGCCGACGACGGTATCGAGGGTCACGCCCATGTGATCATCGAAGACGCGGCGGCGCCGCAGCTGCTGTTCGCGGGCACCGAGCTCGGTCTGTTCCTGAGCATCGACCGCGGCACGAGTTGGGTGCGCTTCAGCGGCAACCTACCCAAGGTGCCGGTGCGCGACCTGGCGATTCATCCGCGCGAGCACGACCTGATCATCGGCACTCACGGCCGCGGCATCTATATTCTCGACGACGTCACACCGCTGCGGCATCTGACGCCCGAGGTGCTCGACTCAGACTTCGCGGTGCTGCCCACGCGGCCGGGCGAGCTCGCGATACCGGCCGCCTCATTCGGCTTCTCGGGCAGCGACGAGTTCATCGGTCGCAATCCCGAGGATGGCGCAACCATTGTCTACTACCAGAAGAAGCGCCATCTGTTCGGCGACTTGCGAATCGACATCGAGTCACCGGACGGAGAGCTGCTAGCCAGCCTGCCGGGGGGCAAGCGTAAAGGGCTCAACCGTGTCACCTGGTCGGCGCGCGAGAAGGCTCCGAAGATGCCGGCGGCGGCGGCCCTGGTGATCCAACCCTTCGTCTTCTTCGGTCCGCGGGTGGCGGAGGGCACCTACCCCTCGAGGATCGTCAAAGGCAAGGATACGTTCGAGGCGCCGGTGACGCTGGTGCCCGATCCGCGCTCCCGGCACGACCGGGCGGATCGTTCCGCCCAGTATTCGGCTGCGAAGGCGGTTTACGACGACCTGGGCGAGCTGACCTATCTGGTCGAGGCCTCCGTTGCCCTGAGAGACGACGCCGTCGCCCGGGGGGAGGGGCTGGCCGAGCGCGATCGACTGGCGCGTGGGTTGGTCGAGCTGAAAGCGAGCCTCGACAGCTTCCGATCGGGTCTGGTCTCGACCGACTCGGCGGGCTGGCTCTCAGGTGAGGAGCTGCTGCGCGAGGAACTCGGCAACCTCTATGGCGGCATCAACGGCTACGACGGACGTCCGAGCCGGTCACAGTTGGACCGGCAGGAGTTCCTGCACGCCAAGCTGATGAAAGCGCGAGGCCGCTTTGACGAGCTGACCTCTGAGGCCAGGCTGGCGGATCTCAACGCTCAGCTCGAGCGCCGCGAGCTCGAGCCGTTGGTCCGGCTCAGTCGCGAGGCCTGGGCCGGGGAGCAGGGGAGTGGCAGCACGGCCGGATCGGCTTCGCTGTCGCCAGCGTCGGTGAAGTTGCTGTCACGGTGGGTGCCGGCTCAGCTCTTGCCGATCCGCTAGGTATCGGCTGGCGGCTCGGTTTCTGGATCCGGCTCGGCTTCAGTAGCCTGAGGTTTCGGTTGGTCATGAGAGTAAGATACTAGATCTCTAGTAGCTTGACCAGGGAGTGGCGTCGACAACCTTCGGAGATTTTGAGCGCAGTGCTCGAGAAACGCTGCGAGGTCGGCTTCCGGCACCAGTACTTCGCCTCCATCCCAGCCGGTCACGAGCCACGCCTCCAGCCAGGGATCGAAGAGGATCAGGGTCCGGCCTGGGCCGCGAAAGGCCGGGATGCTGCGCAGCTGCTCTCGGCTGGGTCCCTCGACTGGAAGGCGCTGTCGATACGCTGGCGTCACGAGGTAGAAGGAGGCGATAGTCGTCGGGGCGGATCGCTCAGGAGGTGCGACCGTTGGCAGCTGCGGGATCGATCTTCGACTTCAAGCGCTCGACCACGCGATCGAACATCTCGTCGTAGGCGGTTTCCGGCGCCGGCTCGTAGGCGGCGCGGAGGAGGCGCAGGTCTTCTTTGGATAGCTGGTGACGGACGGCGCTGACGAGTTCTTCGAGTTGCATCGATCTGGAGCCTCCCCCTCTCTTGGAACCTTCTGGTCTGGGACCTTCCGCGTCCCTGCCCCGCGTGGTCGGGCTGCCGAGCCCGGCCCCTCGCTTTGCTGCACGCATCTCGACGGGCGGCGCATTGCTGGCGCACCAATCCTAGTCGATTGCCAGCCCTTCGTAAAGCCGCCCAGGTCGGGACGTCGTCGCTTCGATGTAGGGGTACATCTCGCTGCCCGATTCCTGACGTGGAAGGCATAACATCGGCTGGTCATGGTCGAGCTGTCCAAGTCCGAGTGGGAGCTGATGCTGATCTGTTGGGAGCTGGGTGGTCCCCCCGCTCGCGCAGTCCACGCAGCGTCGCTCGAGCACAAGCCGCGGGACTATCGGACGATCCTGGCGACTCTCAACAACATTGTTCGGAAGGGCCATCTGCGGGTGGAGAAGCGGCCGGGACCGCGCAACATTCCGACCAATCACTACATCCCCACCCTGTCGCGGCGGCAGGGGCTCGAGCGCCGCATTCGTAGATTCCTCAACGAGGACCTGCGCTCAGACGCTGACAACCTCGAGCTGCTGGCCGAGATCCTGAGGTCCAGCTCCACCTGAAGTCGAGCCTTGTTCCCGGGGCCGTGGGATAGCTGTCCCACCTCTGGATGGCGGTAGCCGCATATGCACCTGAATCGATGCAGCGAGGGGTGCGCCCGACGTTGATTCGGGCGTCGCCACGGTGCGGGAAAAAAGCGATCGGGCGCGCGAGGGGGGTGCCGGAATTGCGCCCGTTTTTCGGTCGCAAAATCGGTGTTGAGCGAGCAAGAAAATCCATTGGCCGGAGACCCCGCCGAGGTCAATCTCCCACTCTTGAAAGTCGACGTGAGGAGGGAGCGACGGTGGCCGGCATGAGGTGGTTTTCAGCAAGAGTCGAGATCGCGATAGCGGTCGTTCTGACGTTGGCGGGAGTGTCGGCGGCGGTCGCGCAGGACAACGAGAGCTACCACCACCTGGAGGAGCTCAAGCTGCGTGTCGGAATCAAACCGTACGAGCGGATGCTCGCCGAGGGCCACTATCCGAGTGAGCGCACCGTCTTCCTGGATTCGATCACCGGTGTCGAGGTCTGGAAGATGACGCAAGATCCGGCCATCGTTCGACACGAGTACTACGACATCCCAGTGTGGAATCGCGACGGCTCTCACATGTTGATCAAACATCAGGGGGAGGTCGCGCCGAACCCGAACTGGCTGCTGAGCGCCGACGGCTCGGCGCTCTGGCCGTTGCCGGAGACCCCGGTGGTCGATCTCAAGTGGTCGTGGCTCGACCCGGATCTGATCTTCGGTTTCGACGGCACGGAGATCGTGCGGGTCACGTGGCCGACCTGGACGGTCGAGTCGCTGTTCGATCTCGACAGCGTGACGCCGCCGTTCGACACCGGCTCGGTGTTCCTGGTACCGCCCCATCCGGTCGACGACCGGCTGTTGCTTCACACCTTCGCGCAGGGCCGTTTCTTCTCGTTCGATCTCGACCTGGGTCAGCTGACCGAGATCCAGACCGACGGTCGCTGGGCTGTGCTCGACGGCATCCATCGCCTGCGCTGGACCAAGGACACCGACCACAACGTCTTCTTCGGTCAGAACTGGCGGCTGTTGAGCGGCCAGCCGGTGCTCGATCCGCGTCAGTACATCGTCCCTCTGACCGGCGCATTCGAACCGCTCGACGAGTGCATGCTGCCGGGCGTCAACGAACGCACCAAGCATCCCGACGTGACGATGGACGGTCTGGCAGTGACCGGGTTCATCGGCCGTGATTTCTGGGTCTACTACTGCAACGGCGAGCAGCCGAGCCGGATTCTCTATGGCGCGGAGGACTCGCATCACGGCTCGAACCTCTTCGACGACCGCTGGTACGTGATCGACAACGAAGACGGTCTGGAATACGAGGTGGACGGCCTCGACGTCTCGGACTCGAACGTGCTCATGTCGATGGACGGTCGCGCGCAGATGGTCCTCAACTACCACTACTCGCTCCAGGCCGACCTGCTGACCCACACCGAGCCACGAACCGCGTCGAGCCCGGACGGCACGAAAGTGGTCTACGACTCGAACATGATGAACCGGGGCGCGCCGGGCTCCGAGGGCAGTTCGGATGTCTACGTCACGGTCGTGCGGCGGCCCTTCCCGCCCACCGATTTCAATGCGGTCGCTGGCCCGGCCGAAGTGCGGCTGTCGTGGAGTCGGCCACTCCACAGCCCGAACGGCATCCACTGGAATCCGGGCAACCTGTCACGCGAGATCTCCGGCTACCACGTGTGGCGCGCCGAATCGAGCGGCGGGCCCTACATGCAGATCACCGAGGTTCCGATTGCGGGCACCGAGTATTCCGATGTCTCGGCCGTCCCGGACACGCCCTACTACTACGTCGTCCAGTCGGTGGAGCCCTCCGGTCTCGGCAGCGTCTTTTCGGAAGAGGACGCAGCCTCGACGACGTCGTCCTCATGGCAGGGATCGGTGCGCTTCCACTACGAGGCCGAGCTGGCCGAGCTGGAGCCGCCCCTGGTGCCCCGGCTGGAGCCCGAGGGCGCTTCGGCCGACTGGTTCGCAGGCACCTTCGGGCTCGAGCCCGATCCGGTATTCCCGCTCGAAAGCCTGCCTGCGGCGATCAACTTCGCCGTCCGGGCGCCGGTCGCCTCGACCTACTACGTCTGGCTACGGGCCCGCACCTTCAGCGGCGTCCCGGGCTCCTTCGACATCGAGCTCGACGGCGCCCCGAAGGGCTCGGTCGAGGTCGACCAGGACGCCTGGTTGTGGCTGCCGTTGACTGGGCCGATATCGGTCCCGACCGGCGATCACACCCTCTCGGTGGCGACCGCCGACCTGGAAGTTGGTGTCGATCGGATCGCCTTCACGAACGATCCTTCCTACGTACCGGTCGGATTCGCCGGTGCCGATACCCAGGCACCGGCGCCGCCCTCGAACACGCGGCTGGTGGCGATCGACACGACGACCAAGAAGCTGCTCTGGGATCCGTCACCCGACAACGACGTCGTCCACTACAACGTCTACTGCGGCCGTGACGACTCCTACGCTCTGGCGAACCCGAACCGCCTCTACTCGCCGCACGACACCGTGGTCTGGGACTGGGGCATCCCCCAGGGGGCGTCCACCGTCTACAAGGTGACTGCGGTGGATCGGTTCGGCAACGAGTCGGCGCCGGTGGTGCACGATCCGGCGGTCTCGGGCGAGGGCCGCGCGCCGGTCTCCGTCGGCGACATCTACTCCGTCGACGAGGACACGGTGCTGGCCCCGGGTGGACTCGGGGTGCTGGACAATGATCAGGACCTGGATGGTGATGTCCTGACTGCCCTGCTGGTGCAGGACGTCGCCAACGGCACGCTCAACCTGTTCGCGGACGGTAGCTTTACCTACACCCCGGACGCTGAGTTCTCGGGTCCGGATTCGTTCGTCTACAAGGCGAGTGACGGGTTGGTCGAGTCGCTGGAAGCGACGGCGACGATCACGGTGATGGCGGTCAACGACCCGCCGTCGACGACGGTCGACTCGTACTCGGTCGACGAGGACCGGCTGCTCACGAGGTCGCCGATGAATGGTGTGCTGAGCAACGACAGCGACATCGAGGAGGATCCGTTGACCGCGCGCGTGGTGACCAACGTCGCCAACGGCAGCCTGACGCTCAACGCGGACGGTTCGTTCGACTACGACCCCGTCGATGACTTCTACGGCACCGACGGCTTCACCTACGAAGCGTTCGACGGCCTCGACGCATCCCCGGCCACGGCGGTCACGATCACCGTGAACGCGGTCGACGACGCCCCGGATGCGGTTGCCGACGCCTACAGCCTCAACGAGGACGGCCAGCTGGTGGTCGAAGCTCCCGGGGTCCTCGAGAATGACGAGGAGGTCGATGGCGAGTCGCTGACCGCGGTTCTCGACCAGGACGTCCTCAACGGCACCTTGACTCTCAATCCGAATGGTCGCTTCGTCTATACCCCGGAGCCCAACTTCGAAGGCACCGATCGCTTCTACTACCGGGCCAGCGACGGCAACGGCGAATCAAACGTTGTGGTCGTGAACCTCACGATCGAGAGCGTCAACGACGTGCCGGTGGCGGCGGATGACGCCTACGCAGGCACCGAGGACCAGACTCTCTTCGTCTCGGCGGGAGTGCTCGGCAACGATTCCGACCAGGATGACAGCAATCTCGACGCGGTGGTCCTCTCCGAGCCCGAGCACGGGCTGCTGATGCTGGACGAGGCGAGCGGCGATTTCGTTTACTACCCCGATCTGAACTGGAATGGTGTCACCAGCTTCACCTATGCCGCATCGGACGGCGAGGCGTTGTCGGCACCCGCGACGGTGGTCCTGACGATCGCTCCGGTCAACGACACGGTCCGCATTCGTAGCCGGGGCTACACCATCAACGAGGATGAGGTGCTGTCGCTCGCGGCGCCCGGGCTGCTCAGACGACTCAACGATCCCGACGGCGATACGCTCACCGCGGTTCTCGACCAGGACGTCAATCGCGGCACCCTGGAGCTGGGGGCCGACGGCAGCCTGGTTTACACCCCGGACGCCAACGACTCCGGCGTGATGATCTTTCGATTTCGCGCCGATGACGGCGTCGAGCTTTCGAACCAGGGCAAGGTGACCATTACCGTGATCGAGGTTCCCGACCCCCCGATCGGCTTGCCGGACAGCTACCTGGCGACCCGGGACACGGTGCTCTCGGTGCCAACGGTGAGCGGCGTGCTCGTGAACGATTCGGACGGCGACGGCGATCCGATCACCGCCGAGGTCGTGAGTGACCCGCTCTTCGGTACCCTGACCCAGTTCAAGACCGGTGGCCGGTTCGACTACCAGCCCGCCAGTGGCTTCGTCGGCGTGGACACGTTCACCTACCGCGCCACCGACGGTGGCCTCGACTCGGGGCCGGTGACGGTGACGATCACCGTCCAGCCGGCAACGGCCCCGGCGCCGCGGCGCACCGCCGGTCGCGGGTGACGGGTCGGCAGGGACGGCCCTCCCGTATAATTCCCAGGTCTCCGGACAAATCGACTCCTGATCTCCGGAAGGGGGACTTATGCGGCACATCGGCAAGTGGGCTTTCATTCTCGGCCTGGTCATCGCCGTTCTCGGGGGCATCGGGCTCGACCAGACCTGGTTCACCTGGACCCTGGCCGTGCTTGGTCTGGTTGTCGGGTTCCTGAACGTCACCTCGGGCGAGACCCAGGGGTTCCTACTGGCGGCCATCGCGCTGATGCTGTCGGCCAACGCCGTGCAGGAGATTCCGTACGTAGGTGACCGGGTGACGGTGATTCTGGGCAATGTCGTCGCCTTCATGGCCGCGGCCGTTGTGGTGGTGGCCCTCCGCGCCTTTTTCGACACCGCGAAAGACTGACCGCTGGCCGGCGCCGGCCGAAGGATTTGGTCATTCCCGGACCTCCTACAAGGTGGGAGAATAGTTACGAATGGATCGCGGTAGCGACAGAGTTCTGGTAACACGGCTTCTAGCCGGTGAGGAACGTGCGTTCGAGCAGTTCTTCGAGGCGTACTTTCCGCGTCTGTACCGCTTCGCGCTCGCTCGTGTCGACCACAACCCCGATTGGGCGGAAGAGGTTGTTCAAGCGACGCTCACCAAGGTGATCCTGAAGCTCCACACGTTTCGCGGAGAAGCGGCGCTCTTCTCCTGGCTCTGCACCTTCTGCCGCCATCAGATCAGCGCCTTCTACCGGCAGCGCAAGCAGATGACCCACCAGGTGCGCCTGACCGAGGACGAGCCGGAGATCCTGGCCGCCCTCGAGTCCCTGTCCGCTTCGATGGACGGCGATCCCGACGAGCAGTACCAGCGCAAGGAGTTGGCGCGCCTGGTTCAAGTTACCCTCGATCATCTGCCTCCGCGCTACGGCGACGCGCTGGAGTGGAAGTACATACACGGAATGTCGGTCAAGGAGATCGCCGTGCTCCTCGACGTTGGCCCGAAAGCGGCGGAGTCGTTACTCACCCGTGCCCGTCAAGCATTTCGCGACGGCTTCGGCACGCTGGGCCGCAACCTTGCCGAGGCGAGGTTGGGATAGAGAACCATGACCAACGATCAGAATTTCACTCCTGAAGCATCTCCGGCGTCGGGCGACAACATCGGCCGCCTGCTGAGAATGGCCGGGCCGCGGCCGGTAGCTCCGCACGAGCGTGAGGAGCGGGTCAAGGAAGCTGTGCGCGCCCAGTGGCGGGCGGCCGTACGGGGTCGGCGCCAACGCGCCTGGCTCACGCGCGGTGGCTTCGCCCTTGCCGCCGCAGCTTCGCTGATCGTCGTGTTCGGGCTCCTGAACCGAGCGACCATCGCTCCGGAGCCGCTCTTCCAGGGGCCGGTCGGCCATCTCGAGACGGTCGTCGGAGCGGTCAAGCGGATCGATACTGCGGGCCGCGAGCAGCCGCTTCGAGTCGGCGACACGATCTCCGGCGGCGAGCTGATCGACACCGGAGTGATCGGTCGCGCTGCCGTTCGTCTGGCGTCGGGCTCGTCGCTGCGGCTCGATCACGGCACCCGCCTGCGCGGACTGACCGACTCGGTCGTGTCGCTCGAGGCGGGCGGCGTGTACCTCGACTCGGGCGGCGCCGGCACCTCGGGCACGGTTGAGATTCGCACTCGCTTCGGCAGCGTGCACGACATCGGAACCCAGTTCGAAGTTCGCCTCGACGACGAGGAGATCCGGGTGCGCGTTCGCGAGGGCGCGATCAACATCGACCGCGACGGCCAGCTCTACGACGCCGGTGTCGGCATGGAGCTCACGGTCGACGCGAGCGGTGAGTGGTCGCGACGCAGCGTGCCGGTGTTCGGGCCCGAGTGGGACTGGATCCTGGCGGTAGCTCCGGTGTTCGAGCTCGAGGGGCGCACGCTCGACGTGTTCCTGAGCTGGGTGTCACGCGAGACCGGCATTCAGCCGCGCTTCGTCGACGCGGAGGACGCCGAGGGTGCGCCTCAGGTGGTGCTGCACGGCTCGATCGAGGGCATGCGTCCGGACCAAGCGCTCGATGCCGTCTTGCCAACCTGCGGATTGGCGCATCGGCTCGACGGCGGTATCGTAGTGATCCAGGCTGAGGGTCCCTGAGCGATCCCGGCCCCTCCGGGATATGCGCTCGATAGGCCACCTGCTCGTACTCGCCCTGGTCACGTCACTGGTGGCGCCGGCTGCGGCCGCCCGCAAGCCGAACTTCAAGAAAAGCGACTTCAAGCTCGAGTATCGCGACACGCTGACAGACTACGCCCGCGGCGACGCGCAGGGTGCGATCTCGAACCTGGTCGAGCTCGAGGCCCGGAATGCAGACAACGGCCACCTGGAGCCGCAGTGGAAGGCCAAGCTGTCGGTGGTTCGGGACCTGATCGGGGACAACCCCCATCTGCTGGTGCCGGTCAGCCAGTTCCACCAGAAGGCGTATCTCGCGCATCTCGAAGGCGGCTCCTACGCGCTCGCGGCCGCCTCGCGCTCGCTGACCATCGAGCTCGCCGAGATCTATGCCGAGCGGGTAAGGGGGACTCAGGGCGAGAAGCTGGCCAGCGCCGTCATGACCAGCCTGGCCGGCCACCTTCACGCCGCCTCCATGGACCCGACGGCCGCGGCACTCTATCGCCGTGCGATCGAAGTCGACCCGGAGAGCGTCGCCGCGCTCCTCGGTCTGGTCGGGATCCTCGAACGGCACGGCGAGTACGAGGAGGCACTGCCGTTCCTGAGACGGATCCACCGGATCGTCCCCACCGATCCTGAGAGCCGCCTGCGGATGGCGATTCAGCTGATCCGACTCGAACAGCACCTTGAGGGTGAGCAGATGCTCCGGAGCTTGACAGATGAGCGCGTCCGGGAGCCGCGCTGGGTCTTTTCGCTCGCCTACCAGGAGCTAGCGCGGCGCTTGGTGGATCGGGAAGAGTTCACCGAGGCGGTCAACCTACTCGACGCCGGCGCCCGGGCACTGCCCGGCGACCCGACTCTGCCGATACTGCAGGCCTACGCCAGCGACCGAGCCGGTCGGCCTTCGAGCAAGACCAAGCTGGCCGAAGCGCTGTACGAGAGCGCCGCTGCGGGCCTCGAATCGCCGCGCTACCGCTACAGTCAGATGCCGCGCCGGGCGCTGGAGGAGGTCCGCGTCACGCTCGAGGACGAGACCAGCGCGCAGCTGCCGACGCTCGCCGAAGCGCTCGGCGTGCGGTCGGTCCTGGCTTCGAAAGGGGTCGAGTGAGGGGCGTTCGCACCGCTCTGGCAGTAGCGGTCGGAGTGCTCGGGCTGGTGGCAGCTGGCGGTGCGATCGAGGCGCCGGAAGAGCCGCCTCACTTTCTCGGACGGTCGCTGGAGGACGCGCTGGCCGAGATGCAGCAGCGAGGCCTCGGAGTGATCTACAGCAGCGACCTGGTCAAGCCCGAGATGCGGGTGCGCGACGAACCGAGCGCCACGTCACTCCACCGGATGCTCGATCAGCTGCTGGCGCCGCACGGGTTGAGGGCACAGGTGGGACCGCGGGGGGCGGTGCTGGTGGTTCTGCGCGAGGCCGAGCCGATCCTGGTCGCCATCGAGCAGCCGAGCCCGTTTCAATCGATCTTCGGCAGCGTCGAGATCAAAGCGCTGGTGATGACCGAAGAGCCGATTCGGCAGGTCGACTTCTATGTCGACGACCAGCTCGCCGGTTCGCTTCAGCGCTCGCCATTCCATCTCACGGTAGCGGTCGGTGAGTCGAACTCCGATCGAGAGTTCCGGGTCGAGGCGTTCGGCCGCTGGGGTGGCTACGGCGAGTCCTCGGTCGCTACCCGCCGGGTCGAGATCGAAGACGAGTTCGAGGTCGCGCTCAAGCAGCTGTTCGTGACCGTCGACCGCGGCAACCGGCCGGTCGCCGACCTCCGTCGCGAGGACTTCACCGTCTTTGACGGTGGCGTGCGCCAGCAGCTGGTGACCTTCGAGCGCGGCGACGTGCCGATCACCGCGGTCGTCCTGCTCGACGCGTCAGCGAGCATGAAAGGGCGCTACCTGGAGGCGGCGATGACCGGCTCGCACGCCTTCCTGAGCACCATGGGCCAGCTCGACGAAGCGATGGTGATGCTGTTCGCGGACCGGGCCCTGGCAGTGACGCCGTTCTCGGGCGAGGCAGCGGTCCTGGCTCGCCAGCTCGAGGGTGTGTTCGCGGCCGGCGGCACGGCGCTCAACGATCACCTCTACGCCAGTCTGCGGCTTCTCGATCGCGCCCAGGGACGGCGGGTCGTGGTGTTGCTCTCGGACGGCTCCGACGTACTCAGCGCGCTGCGCATGCGCGACGTTCTCTGGAAGGTGCAGCGAAGCGATGCGCTGATCTACTGGATCCGCCTGCAGGACAAGCTGCAGGAGTTCTCTTCGGCGTGGCGTGACTTTCGCGCCAATCGTGAAGAGTGGAAAGGGCTCGAAAGCGCCGTGCGCGAGAGCGGCGGCGAGGTGCGCTATCTCTCCGAGACCGAAGGGATCCAGTCCGCGTTCGAGCAGATCATGGCTGAGCTCCGTGGCCAGTACGTGCTCGGCTATTACCCGAGCAAGCTGCGCGCCGACGGCTCCTGGCGGCCCGTCAAGGTGAAGGTGGATCAGCCGCTGGTCAAGGTTCGGTTCCGGTCCGGGTACGTCGACCAATAGAGACCCGGCGCCGGGCCGATGGCTGGGGCTGCAGCCGGTATACTCGCTTCGTCGCACGGGGCGCGCACGGCTCCTGCCGAGCGCTGAGACGCACCCGTTGAACCTGATCCGGTTCGCACCGGCGTAGGGAATGCGCTTCCCACCGGTCGAGCCATGGCGAGGAGGCCTTGGCCATGACCACCACCCGACCCGAACGCTCCAGCTTCACCTTCGATCCGCCGACCACCGGCGCCCATAACCCGTCGAGCCACGCCGCGGGCACCTCGCCGGGTTCGTTCGCAAGGGCTGCGGACGTCGGTGGGCCCCTGAGCTACGCCTCGCCCGACACTCCCGGGATGCCTGCGCCTTCCCCGCACACGGCGTGGGACTTCCTTCCCGACGGCTGGACGATCGAGGAGGATCCCGCCGGCTGCCGAGGTCATAACCAGGGCGAGCGGCCGATTCGCGCCGTGCCGTCCGAGCCCGATTTCAATCCCGTCACCCAGCTCGAGAGCGCGCGGCTCGGGATCGTCACGCCGGAGATGAGCCGGGTCGCCGAGCGCGAGCCGCATCTGACCGCCGAGCAGATCCGCGACGAAGTCGCCGCCGGGCGCATGATCATTCCCGCCAACCGGAACCACTTGCGCCATGCACTCGACCCGATGGCGATCGGGCGCGCGAGCTCGACCAAGATCAACGCCAACATGGGTGCATCGCCGGTGTCGTCGGGGACCGACGACGAGGTGGAGAAGCTCCGGTGGGCCGAGAAGTGGGGCGCCGACACGGTGATGGATCTCTCGACCGGCGGCGATCTCGATGCCTGCCGCGAGGCGATTCTTCAGAACTCGACAGTGCCGATCGGTACCGTGCCGATCTACTCGATGATCATCGGCCGCCGGCTGGAGGATCTCGACGACCAGGTCATCCTCCAGACCCTCGAGCACCAGGCGCAACAGGGGGTCGACTACTTCACGATCCACGCCGGTGTTCTGCACGTGCACCTGCCGCTGATCAAGGACCGGCTGATCGGTATTGTGTCGCGTGGCGGCTCGCTGCTCGCCAAGTGGATGCTCGACCACGACGCCGAGAATCCGATGTACATGCTCTGGGACGACATCTGCCGGCTCATGCGCCGCCACGACGTGTCGTTCTCGATCGGTGACGGCCTGCGTCCCGGCGGACTCGCCGACGCGACCGACCGGGCGCAGCTCGCCGAGCTCGACACCATCGGCGAGCTGACCGAGCGCGCCTGGCGCCACGGCGTCCAGGTGATGGTCGAAGGCCCGGGCCACGTGCCGTTCGACCAGATCGAGTACAACATGAAGCTCCAGCGCACGCTCTGCCACGGCGCGCCGTTCTACGTCCTCGGCCCGCTGGTCACCGACGTCTTCCCGGGCTACGACCACATCACCTCGTCGATCGGCGCGACTGCCGCCGGCTACCACGGCGCTTCGATGCTCTGCTACGTGACGCCCAAGGAACACCTCGGCCTGCCGAAGAAGGACGACGTCAAGCAGGGCTGCGTCGCCTACAAGATCGCCGCCCACGCCGCCGACGTCGCGCTCGGTATCCCCGGCAGCCGCGACTGGGACGACGAGCTGACGAAGGCGAGAGCCGCGCTCAACTGGGAGAAGCACTTCGAGCTCTCTTTCGATCCCGACCTGGCGCGCGCGTTCCACGACGAGGATCTCGACGTCGACACCGATTTCTGCGCGATGTGCGGCCACGACTGGTGCAGTGTCAGGATCTCGAAGGAGATCCAGGAGTTCGCCTCGGGCAAGGACGAGTCGTATTCCTGGGACAAAGCGACGCTTTCCGCGGCGTTGACGCCGGAGCAGCAGCAGATCCTCGAGCAGCGCGGCGTGCTGTCGCCCGACGAGATCCACCGGCTGGCGGCCAAGACGCGCGGTGCGGTGGTCGAGGACGCCGACGACAAGGCGTCGTGTCACAGCGATTTTGTCGACGATGCCGGTGCGCAGCGGATCCAGTCGGAGAAGCTGGTGCAGCTCGGGGGGTAGAGTGCACTAGATGACGAGCAGTCGTCCCGGCTTCGAGAAGGTCGCCGAGGTTTTCGAACAGGTCTGCGAGCTCTCCGGAGAGGCTCGACAGAGGGCACTGGACGCCGCCGCCGGCGACGACGAGGCGCTCAAGAGGGAAGTTGTCGCGCTGCTCGAGCGCCACGACATGACGGCCGCGCTGCCGTCGCCGCCACCGCTCACCCACCCACCCGACGACGCACCCCGATCGGTGGTCGAGAACGAGCCACCGCCCAAGGAGGTCGGCAGCTACCGCATCCTGGAGCGGATCGCGGACGGCGGCATGGGCAGCGTCTTTCTGGCTGAGCAGCGCGAGCCGATGCGGCGCCGGGTCGCTCTCAAGCTTCTCAAGCCCGGGATGGACTCGCGCGAGGTGATCGTCCGTTTCGAAGCGGAGCGGCAGGCCCTGGCGCTCATGGATCACCCGAACATCGCCCGTATCTTCGAGGGTGGCATGACCGACGAGGGGCGGCCGTTCTTCGCCATGGAGTACGTGCCCGGCAAGCCGATCACCACCTACTGCGACCGGAATCGCCTGTCGCTGGAGGACCGGCTGCGGATTTTCTCCAAAGTGTGCGGGGCCGTCCAGCACGCGCATCAGAAGGGCGTCGTGCACCGCGATCTCAAGCCTTCCAACGTCCTGGTCACCGAGGACGACGGGACGCCCGAGCCCAAGGTGATCGACTTCGGCATCGCCAAAGCGGTCGGTGCGCGGCTCAGTGACGCGACTCTCTTCACGACGCACGGCTTCGTGGTCGGCACGCCCGAGTACATGAGCCCGGAGCAGGCGCGCGGCGACGTGATCGACATCGACACCCGTAGCGACGTCTACTCGCTCGGCGTGCTCCTCTACGAGCTCCTGGTCGGGAGCCTTCCCTTTAGCAGGGACACCTTGCGTGACGCCGGTATCGCGGAGGCGCTGCGCGTACTCCAGGAAGAGGAGCCGCCGCGACCGAGCAGCCGGCTGACCACGTTCACCGAGGAGCGCCGCCGGAGTGTCGCCGACGAGCGACTGACAACGGAAGCCGGGATACGGCGCGAGCTCAGTCGGGATCTCGACTGGGTCGTCCTCCGGGCACTCGAGAAGGAGCGCGAGCGCCGCTATCCGTCGGCGTCCGAGCTCGCGGCCGAGATCGACCGCTACCTCGCCGGCGAGCCGATCCAGGCGGGTCCGCCTTCGGTGCGCTACCGGCTCGGCAAGTTCGTCCGACGGCACCGACTCGAAGTCGCCGCGGGCCTGCTCCTGGTCACCGTGCTGGCCGCGTCCGCGATCACGGTGGGTCTCCAGGCGCGCCGGCTGCGGGGCGCCCTGGACGAGTCCCGCCAGCAGACCCAGCGGGCAGAGAGGGTGTCCGAGCTGCTGGTGGACGCCTTTCAGGATGCCGATCCGGTCAGGCGCACCGTGGATCGCGAAGTGACCGCGCGCGAAGTCCTCGAGCGTGGCGCCGAGCGCCTCAGCGGCCAGGAGCTCGCCGACGACCTCCGCGCGTCGCTCGCAGGTTCGATGGCGTCCGCGTTTCTGGGGCTCAACGATCCGGCCAAGGCCAAAGCGCTCGCCGACTCGTCCCTCGCGGCGGCCGAGCGATCCGGAGGCGAAGAGCTCGCATCCGCTCTGATCCTGAGCGCGCGGGTCGCACGGTCCGAGTCGCGCTTCGCGGATGCCGTCGAGCATTCGCGCCGCGCGGTCGCTCATGCGGACGCGGCCGGGCTCCGGGCCGAGACCAGGATCCGCGCGCGACAGGCGCTGGCCACGGATCTGCACCAGGCGGGCGACTTCGCCGAGGCCGAGGAGGTCGTGGCCGTGGCGGACGCGCTCGCCGCCGAGAGTTCGGACCTCGACGATCTGCTGCTCGCCGACCTACGTCTCATCCAGGCGCAGAACGCCCTGTCTCTGGCTGAGTACGAGCGCTCCCTGGAGCTGGGCCGGAAGGCGCTCGACCGGATGACCCTCGCCTCGGGCAACCCCATCCACTGGTCACGGGCCCGACGGTTGATGGCGGTGTCGCTCTACGAGCTCGGGCGCCTCGAAGAGGCCATCGAGGTCGATGCGGAGTCGTACGCGATCGCCCGCGAGCGACTCGGACAGGAGCACCCGATCACGCGCGCAGTGCGGGACAACTGGGCCATGCGCCTCCACTTCAGTGGCCAGGGGCGCCGAGCGCTGGAGCTCTTCGACGAGGGCATCGCCACCTCGCGGAGGATCGATCCGGGTGGCCCGAATCTCCCGAGCCAGCTCAACAACTTCGGGATCATCCAGCAGGGTCTGGACATGCTCGACGAAGCCGAAGGCACCTTTCGCGAGGCCTTGGAGCTGCAGATCGCGATCGTCGGTCTCGATCATCCCAATCCCGGCTACCACCAGATGAACCTGGCGCGGGTGCTGCACGACCAGGGTCGGTTCGCGGAGGCGGAGACGAACTATCTGGGCGCGCTCGAGCTCTGGGGACGGCTACTACCTCCTGGACACACGCTGCTCGGCAACGCCGAGATCTGGTACGGCGGCCTGCTGGCTGAGACGGGGCGCGCCGCTGAGGGCCGTCCGAGAATCGAGAAGGGGCTCGCCACGCGCGATGCCGATCGGGGCGCCGAGGATTGGCAGACCGCCGAGGCTAGATCGTGGCTGGGGGTAGCGCTGGCCGAGTTGGGCGCGCTGGAGCGAGCCCAAAAGCTGCTCGTAGATGCATATCCGGTGATCCTCGAGGAGCGCGGCGAGGAGTGGCGGCGGACCCGCTGGGCGCTGCAGCGGATCCTGGCCTTCTACGACCTCACCGGGGACACCGGCGAACTCCGTCGCTGGAGCGACGAGTTTCGTAGGCTCTACGGAGAGCCCGAGCCGATCGACCGCGACCGCCGTTGGGGCGTGGTCTGAGCCGCCGAGACTGTCAATCCGGAATCCGCCAAGTTCCTCCTTCGGTGCACTTCTTGGCGAAGGAGACTTCGCCTTCGCAAGAGAACGAGCAGCATTCCGAGAAGTCGCTGCACGGGTCTCCCAGCTGCCCGCAGAATGAACGAAGGCGCGATCCTACTGAGATGTTGATCAGAGGAGATGCGCCGCCGGTCTTGATCGCTTTCTTGGTCTTCCCTCCCACCACCTGAGCGCTGGTGCTGTAGAAGGTTATTCCGGGACAGGTGTTGGCGCCGAGACCGGTGTCGTGCCCGGCTGCGGGCGGGCCGCCTTTCCTGAAGTCGATCTCGAAGGGATCCTGGAACTGAAGCCCGTTCTCACACTGAATGAAGAAGTCGCCTGCCACCATGAACGGCTTGTTGATCTGCACGTCGCCGAAGCTCACCCGGTAGAAGACCGTCTGGTCCTGCTGCATCGGCGGCAGCGCAACGATCGGTTCGTCGATCTTCGTCTTGCCGAGCTTCTTTGGCAGATCACAGCTCAGCTGACCCGACGTCACGTTACTCGCCGCCGCTGGGTAGACGAGTCCGGCACTGATGAGCAGTGCGACCACCACTTTCCCCCCACCCTCGAGCCGCTTCGAGAACCTCCGACTCGAGCCCGTGCGTTCGCGGACATGGCCTCTGTGCCGAATCATGAGCTATTTCCTTTCTTCTAGAGGGGTTCGAGATCGCGGGCGCGCCGGCGCCCGGACTCGAACCACTTGGTTGTACAGGGATGCGCCGTCTACCGGCAGGAGAGGACACAGCGCGGCCTGTCCTTCTTTCGGGCAATACGGCGCATCACTGGACTGAACGACACCGCCAAGCTCGAACGAGAACAAACCCACGAAAGGGAGCCCATGCTGAAACAAGTACTAATCTGGTTCCGATGGTCACCACTCGCTCTTTCGGTCGCCGCTTCGCTTGTCGCCCTGCCTGGTGACCTGCACGCAGGAGGCGATCCCTCGTGGCGCCGCGTGGTGAAGAGCTCCAACTGGCTCGAGACCCCGTGCCCGGCGCGCAAGCTGCCACCCGATCCGTTCGTCATCGGGCTCACAGTGCCAGAAGAGGAAGTGGCGCGGCTGCTCTGTGAGTTCCGTGCGCGCCACGATGGCCAGCCGCAGAACATCAAGAGTAACTACGGCTTCGAGGTGTCCGTGCCGTCGGGCGCCAGTGTCTTCCTCGGCGGGGGCAAGCTGAAGACCGGTGCTAATGGCGTCGGAGACCTCCGGTTCGACCTCCCGGCGAGCGCTACCGATCTGATCAGCGGATCCGAGGTCTTCTTCTTGAACGGAGGTTTCGAGCCCAAGGGGAGGAAGGACGTCGACGGGTACGCCTACCGGTGCCAGCTCGAAGCCGGTGCCGAGACGTGTGGCAACAGCTTGCTCGAACGCGCCGAGCTCTGTGACGACGGAAACCGGCGCTCCGGGGACGGCTGCGACGCCTTCTGCGCCATCGAGGTCGAGTAGCAGCGGCTGCCCAGCCTCCCCGAGCCTTCCCGCCATCGGTCCGGAGTCCCTCCTGCCGTGCGAGAATCCGGCGATGGCGGCAGGACCACCGCTGGACCAGGCGGCCGCGGAGACGGTCACCACGATCTTCAGCCGGGCCGGCGAGAGCGAGCGGGCCTCGTCGGAGCTGTTGCCGATCGTCTACAAGGAGCTGCGACGCCTGGCCCAGTGGCGTATGAATCAGGAGCCTCCCGGGCACACCTTGCAAGCAACGGCGCTCGTCCACGAGGCCTACCTGCGTCTGGTCGGCGGAGGTCCGGAGGTCACCTGGGACAACCGGCGCCACTTCATCGCGGCGGCAGCCGAGGCGATGCGACGCATCCTGATCGAGCGCGCGCGTCGTCACCGTCGACTGAAACACGGCGGCGAGTACGCGAAGCAGAGCGCTTCCGCGCTCGATTCCATCATCTCTCCCGTCGCAGCGGCCGATCCGGCCGAGCTCCTCAGCCTCGACGCGGCCCTGACTCGACTCGAGTCCGAGGATGAGGAGGTGGCTCTGATCGTCAAGCTGAGGCACCTCTCGGGCTATTCGGTCCGAGAGGTCGCCGAAGCCCTGGGCGTCTCGGAGCGGTCGGTCGTTCGGAAGTGGTCGCTGGCCCGCGCCTGGTTGCTGCGCGAGCTGTCGGCGGACGGGCCTGACCTGGCGGACCGCTGAGCCGACAAGGCCTGTAGCCAGGAAGCCAGCGCCTTGCGTCGAGGTCGAGATGCGGGAATGATGCCCGACGATGGCATTTGTGCCCTTCGAGGGCTTTTTTCGCGAGATAGGACGGTTCTCCCAGATCTTCTGGCGGACGCTGGCATGGACGCCGAGGCGGCCGTGGGATCTTCGCGAGCTGTTCCGCCAGATGGTGCGGGTGGGTGTGGACTCGCTGCCGGTGGTGCTGCTGACCGCGCTTTTCACGGGCATGGTCATGGCGCTCCAGACCTTTACCGTCCTCTCGCGGTTCGGGGCGGAGCGTTATGTCGGCTCGCTGGTGTCGCTGTCGATGGTGCGCGAGCTCTCGGCGGTGTTGAGCGGCCTGGTGATCGCCGGCCGGGTAGGGTCGGCGATGGGCGCCGAGCTCGGCACCATGCGGGTGACCGAGCAGATCGACGCGCTCCAGGTGATGGCCACCGACCCGGTGCACTACCTGGTGGTGCCGAGGGTCTGGGCGCTGACCGCGATGATGCCGCTGCTGGTGCTGATCGCCGACGGCCTGGGGATTTACGGCGGCTACCTGGTCGCGGTTGTCCTCATGGGCGCCAATCCCGTGAGCCACATGGAGAACACCTTCCAGTTCATGGACCTGAACGACTTGAGCTCGGGGCTGATCAAGGCGGCGGTGTTCGGCATGCTGATCGCCCTGATAGGTTGCCAGCAGGGTCTGTCCACCCGGGGCGGCGCCGAAGGCGTAGGTCGCTCGACGACCCGGTCGGTGGTCGTCGCGAGCGTCGCCATCCTGATCTCGGACTTCTTCCTGACTAAGCTGCTCTTCTGATGTCGTCTCCGGATCCCGTCGTACGCCTCGAGGGCGTCATGAAGTCCTTTGGCGCCAAGGTCGTGCTCGACGGGGTGGATCTCGACATCCCGCGCGGCGACTCTACCGTCATCATCGGTGGCTCTGGCAGCGGCAAGAGCGTTCTGCTCAAGCACATGGTCGGCCTGATCGCGCCGGATGCCGGCAGGGTGATGGTGGACGGCACCGAGCTCTCGACCCTCGACAACCGGGAGCTGACGAGGTTCCGGTCGCGCTTCGGGATGGCCTTCCAGGAGGGCGCTCTGTTCGACTCGATGACCGTAGCCCAGAACATCGAGTTTCCGCTCGTACGGCTGGACATCGGTTCGGCGGCCGAGCGTCGCGAGCGCGTTCAGGAGTGCCTGCAGATGGTGCGCCTCGAGGGCGCCGAGGCCAAGCTGCCGTCGCAGCTTTCCGGCGGCATGCGCCGGCGGGTCGGCTTCGCGCGCGCCATCGCCCACCGCCCCGACGTCCTGCTGTTCGACGAGCCCACAACTGGTCTCGATCCGGTGACCAAGGACGTGATCGATGAGCTGATCGTCGAGCTCAAGGAACGTCTGGGCGCGACCATCGTGACCATCACCCACGACATGGAGAGCGTCTTCCGGATCGGAGACTGGATCGGCATGCTCTATGAAGGGAAGATCATCTCCTGGGGGTCGCCATCCGACTTTCGTGGCACCACCGACCCGAGGGTCGGCGCGTTCCTGGGCCGCAAGACCGTCGCGCCGCACGCCTCCGTGCCGTCCGCGGCACGAACCGATACCGCTTGAAGCGGGAGGAATCGATGTCCAACACCATCAAGATCGGCATCTTCGTCAGCGCAGCTCTCGTGCTGCTGGCCTACTTCATCCTGAAAGTCGAGGACATTCGGCTCTTTGCCGGTGAGGCCGTTCGAGCCGAGGCCGCTTTCGACTCGGTCGTGGGTCTCGACGACAAGTCCGCCGTGCGCGTCGCCGGCGTGCGCGTCGGCCGCGTCGACGGCATCCGCCTGGCCGACGGTCGCGCCGTAGTCGGCCTGCTGTTCGAGGTCCCGGTCGATCTGCGCGAAGGCGCGACCGCTGCCATCGCCAACCAGGGTCTGCTGGGCGACAAGTACATCGAGCTCGACCCGGGTCCGCCGGCCGCGCCGCCGCTCGCCGAGGGCGCGCTCCTGCCTGGCAGCACTCCGGTGGGTCTCGACCAGGCGATGGCGCGCTTCAACAAGATCGGCATCGCCATCGACGACACGCTGACGGCGATGGACCCGGCGCGCTCGGGCGAGGCGATTCGAAACGCGCTCGCCGCGCTCCAGGAGACCACCGCGACGATCCGGGAGATCGTCCGGGCCAATCAGGAGCAGGTCAGCAGCACCATCGGGAACTTCGAGCGCGTGAGCGAAGTGCTGGCCGCCGAGCTGCCACGCATCTCCGCGCAGACCGGCGAAGTGATCGCCTCCATCGAGACGATCCTCGCCGAGAATCGCGGCGACCTGCGGCAATCGATGGAGCAGCTGGCGTCGGCGACCGACACGCTCAAGTCGTCGCTGGCGCACTTCGAGACCATCTCCGGCCGGCTCGCCGGCGGCGAAGGCTCGGTCGGCAAGCTGCTGACCGAGGACACGGCCCACGATCAGTTGGTGGCGACGCTGGCCAGCGTCGAGTCGGGCGTCAGCTCGCTTTCCGACTCGCTCAACCGGGTCCGCAAGCTCGAGCTCGAGCTCGGTTTCGAGAGCTACTTTCTCGAGGCGCTCGACGAGTCGCACACCGAGTTCACGGTGCGGCTCGACCCGTCGAGCGACAACAATCGCTTCTACCAGATCGGGGTGGTGGACGACCCGCGTGGGCGCGTACGCGCTCAGACGCTGGAGGAGACGGTTGTGGCGCCCGACGGCACCCGCGAGCTCACCACGGTCCGTACCGTGACTACCGAGGAGAAGCAGACGATCTCCGCCCAGGTCGGCTTCACGAGCGGCGTAGCTCAGTTCAGGGCCGGGCTGTTCGAGTCAACCGGCGGCGCCGGGGTGGACTACTCGGTGCTCGATCGTAAGCTGCGCTTCTCGTTCGACGCCTTCGACTTCGGCCGCGAGAACGACCTCAACCCGCGCGTGCGCTTCACCACTCGCTGGAACGTGCTCTCGAACGCCTATGTGGTGGGCGGCATGGACGACTTTCTCGAGAGCGGCCGCGAGTCGTTCTTCCTGGGGGCCGGCATACATTGGAGCGACGAGGATCTCAAGTACCTGCTCGGCTCGCTGCCGATCAATTGAGCAAGAGAGTGCCGCCGGCTCGCAGTACGGAGAAGTGGCACCCCGCCACGGTCGGCACACGGCCGAACCGCGACGGGGCGCCGGGGGAGAGAACCGTGAATCAGTCGATCCAGGGGTTGAATGCGGCGTGGGTGTTCGTCCGGACCTTCATCTGAGTCTCCTTTCTTCGAACAGTTCATTGACGGCTTTCTACTTCGCGGAAGGGGACGAGATCCGCGGTGCTGGGCACTAGTTGTCCCAGAGATAGGCGCCGGCTTTCACGTTGGTGTTCAGTCGCAAAGTACTCACCCCCTTTCGAGCTGTTTCGAACATCGTTGACGAGTCGGGATGGCATGCTGCCGGCAACCCGTGACGACTTGCGGGGTTCTAGTCGATCCAGGGGTTCCCGGCGGCGTGGGTGCCTGACCGTACGTTCATGACCACGTCCTTTCTCAAAGGTTCGTTAGCTCACTGTGGTGTGCTCACTCGCACCTTCTTGGAGGCCTTCGACGATGCGGTTCCGTTGAAAGCCGAGACTCGGAACTGATACTCCGTGTCGGGATCGAGGCCGTGGAGCTCCACCTCCAGGCTGGGGGCGGTGACCTCCGCGACCGGCCCCCAATCGGACTCGCCGACGATCAGGGCCTCGATCGCGTAGCCCTCGCGGTTTCGATCCTTGTGCTTGAAGGTCAGGAGCACGCTCTGGTTGTCGAGCACGGATGCCTTGAGTTTCTTGGGCTTCTTCGGGCGTGCCAGATCCAGGGTGATCTTGCGGATCGCGTTGTTGTCCTCGTTCGTGAACAGCGCACTCCCCACGGCGTTTCGGGCGATGCCGTTGGGGCGCGCGAAGCTGGCGCTGAGGTTGGGGCCGTCCACTCGTGCACGACTGCCGTCGCCGGCGAGAAGCTTCGGCGCCTTGGCCTTGCGTTTCGAGGTCATGGGAATCCGCCAGATCTGGTTGGCGAGGTTGGCGGTGACGTAGAGCGACCCGGACACGTAGGTCGCATGGTTGACGCGGCCGCCCGCAATCGAAGCGAACTCCGTGGCCGTGATTGCGTTCGGGTCGCGCATGTCGAGCCGAATGACGGTTCCGGTCCCGTTGTTCGTCACGTAGAGGTCGCCGAGCTCGTCCATCGTGATGCCGTTCGGACAGGCGTATAGCGCCCCGGACGAGATCACCGATGACGAGCTGCCGTCGGCCTCGACCCGGACGACGCTGTTGTCGCGGCACATCGCGACGAAGACCGTGCCGTCGGCGGCGATGGTGAGACCGACCGGCCCATTGAAGCCGCCCGCGAACTCGGTGACCGTGCCATCGGGGGAGATCCGACTGATGGCGTCGGGCGCGGTCGGATTCGAGCGGTCTTCGAAATTGCTCTGAAGGAGATATCCCTCCGCGTCGATGGCGTTGCCTTCAGGGCTGAAGAATCCGTCGGCGAGCACGGAGACGGCTCCGTTCGGACGAATCTTTCGGACCACGGTGCCCGAGAAATCGGCCTGATAGATGGTGCCGTCAGCAAGGAGGCTGATGGCTCCGGAGTTGCTGCCCGCCCCGTTCGGGACGGCGACGGTCGAGACCTCGGAACCCAGCGGGCTGGCTGCCAGCAGCAAGCCGAAGACCAGCCAGGTGAGGGAGGCGGTGCGAACGGATGACGATCTCATTTGAGCTCCTCTATTCCGACTCCTCGGGCGCTCTCCCCGGAGCTGCCAGAGTTGCCGATTACTACGAGAGTGGTAAAAGGGTAGTGGGCGCTCGTTCGAAGCGAAATGGCGCCTCCGTGAGCGTCGCGGGAGGTGCTCGGCGAGCGATGAGGTGGGGCTGAGGTGGTGATGAGGCAGGAGAAAACGGCAGGCTGGAAGAGGCTCGGGCGGTCTAGGCTTCGCGCGAGGATGTCGTCGAAGCCATGACCACAGGCAACTACGGTGAAAGTCGCACGCTCCGGTTTGGAGAGTTTGAGTTCGAAACCGACACCCGCCGCCTCCTCAAGGCGGGAGAGCTGGTGTCGCTGCAGCAGCAACCCGCCTGGGTCCTCCAACTTCTAGCGGAGCGTGCCGGAGAGGCGGTCACGCGAGAGGAGCTACGCCAGCGGGTTTGGGGCGATGAGCGGTTCGTCGACCACCAGCAAGGCCTCAACTATTGCATCAAGGAGATTCGCCGAGCGCTCGAGGACTCGGCGACGCATCCGAAGTTCCTCGAAACCATCCCGCGTCGCGGTTACCGGTTCGTCGCGCCGGTGGACATCGTCCACAAGGCCTCCCCGCTTTCACGAGAGCACCCAGCGAGGCGACCCTGGGGGCTCGTCGGGTGGCTGGGCCTGATCCTGACCCTTGCTGCTCTGGTGATCGCTGCCGGCTGGCTGGTGCCTCGCTCGCCCCCTGAAGCCGAAGAGAAGCCGATGCGGGTGGGCATCCTGCCATTCGCTGATGACAGTCTGGATTCCGAGGAGCGGATGCTGGTCAACGCCCTCGCGCAGGAGTTGACCAGTGAGCTGGGACGTCGGTTCGGTCGAGCGGTGGGTGTCATCGCCCGCACCTCGAGCTGGAAGTTCGAGCGGAGCGCGGAGCCTCTCCCAGCGATCGCTCGGGCTCTCGAAGCCGACCTTCTGATTGTCGGGAGAGCCGCGCGTGAGAAGAAAGCGCTCCGGCTGCATGTAGACCTGGTGCGCTCCGATGACGGCACGAGTCGCTGGTCGAACAGCTACGCGGTCCGGCCGCGCGAGGCCGATCTACTTGGACTGGCTCGACGGTTGACGGACGATGTCGCCACGGAGCTCGGACTCGTCTCGTCGGTGCCGGATCCGCCGCCCTACGAGCTTTCGCTCCAGGCCCAGAGCGACTACATCCGTGGCCTGACGTTCGCCAAGACATCCGATCCCGCGAAAGTCCTGGAAGCCCGCGAGCGACTCGGCTCTCTAGTCGAGGCGCATCCCGAGTTCGCGCCTGGCTATGTTGCTTGGGCGAGCACCGGAGCCACAGCGCCGCCGCTTACCTTCTGGCAGGTCGAGGAGGCTCTTTCCACAGCAATCGACCTCGATCCGAACCTCGACGAGGCGCATCATGCTCTGGCATTCCTACGGTTCTGGCGGCTCTATGATGGGCCGACAGCTGAGCAGAGCTACCGTGAGGCTCTGCGGATCAACCCCCGCCTGGCTTCTGCGCGTCAAGGCCTGGGACTCCTGCTCTCCTCCATGGGGCGCCACGAGGAGGCGATCGGTGAGCTGAAACAGGCGCTGCACTACGATCCGCTGTCGGCACCGGTCGCGACCCATCTTGGCTGGGTCTACCTCTTCGCCGGATCCACGGTCACGGCGATCGAGATGGCCCGCCATGGTGTGGCTCTGGACCCGACGGGAATCTGGGGCCGTATCAGCCTGATCGAGTTCGTCGCCGAAGCGGGCGACGCGGAGCTCTTCCTTCGAGAAGCCTCGACCTTCAGTGGGCAGCCCGTCACCGACGCGCAGGCCTTCTGGGCGCGCTATCTCGAGCACCCCCTGGTCGGGGGTACGGCCAAGGCCGCGGCGCCGCTGGTCAGGCTGGACCGAGATCGCGAGGCGATCGCGGCGCTCCTGGGGGGATGCCGCGAGAGTGAAGGCTGGCCGCTCCCGTTCGTCAAGGTCGACCCACGCTTCGAGCGCCTCAGGGCGATGCCGGAGTTCGACCAGGTGCTCGAGTGCATGGGTCTCGATCGAGACAGCTGACGGGACCGACGTCCGAGAAGGGCGTGAAGCTGTTCGTTCGAGAAGGGAGAAAATGGTGCACCCAGGAGGATTCGAACCTCCAACCTTCGGATCCGTAGTCCGATGCTCTATCCAGTTGAGCCATGGGTGCACGAGAAGTGCCGTGCGAGGACGAGGATTGTAGGGGATCGGGGGCTGCCTCGCAACCACCCTGCGAGCCGGCGCCGTGTGGAAGGCCCCCTCGTTTCCGAGTCGGCCGTGCGCGCGGGGAGCCGCCAAGTAGAAGGGGTTCTCAGGGGAGGGCTCTCCCCTTGACTCCACTACCCGATCAGGCCGTCCAGCGGCGACGAGGCGCTGGCGTGGAGCTTCCGCGGAATCCGCCCGGCGTTCCTCGCCAGCCATCCGGCCTCGACCGCCAGTTTCATCGCCCGCGCCATGCGCACCGGGTCCTTCGCCTGAGCGACTCCCGTGTTCATGAGAACCCCGGCCGCTCCGAGCTCCATCGCCACGGCCGCGTCGCTGGCGGTGCCGACGCCGGCATCGATGATCACCGGAACTTCGGACTGCTCGATGATGATGCGCATGTTCGCCGGGTTGCGAATGCCCATGCCGGAGCCGATCGGCGCGCCGAGAGGCATCACCGCGGCGGCCCCGAGCTGCTCGAGCTTCTTGCACACGACCGGGTCGTCGTTGGTGTAGGGCAGCACGATGAAGCCCTCTGCGACCAGGGTCTCGGTGGCCTTCAGGAGCTCGCCGTTGTCGGGAAAGAGCGTCTTCTGGTCGCCGATCACCTCGAGCTTGACCCAGTTCCAGCCGCCGAGCTCGCGCGCGAGGCGCGCCGTGCGGATCGCCGAGTCGGCGTCGTAGCAGCCGGCGGTGTTTGGGAGCAGCAGGTACTTGTCCTGATCGATCTGATCGATCAGCGAGCCCTTGCCGATCTCTTCGAGGGGCACGCGGCGCAGGGCGACGGTGATCATCTCGGTGCCCGAAACCTCGAAGGCCTCGAGCATGGTGTCGGCGCTCTCGTACTTGCCGGTGCCGAGAATCAGGCGCGATCGGAAAGTCCGGTCGGCGATGGTGAGTGGTTCTACTTCGGTTGCTGGCCTACTCGGAGTTGCTGTCGTCATCGAGGGGATTCTATCGGGGTCGTCCTCGTGTCGAGCAGCAGTTTCACTCCCACATCTCCTGATCGATCCGGCGCAGCTCCGCGACCGACTGTTCGATCTCGGCGGCCTCCTCTTCCGTCCACACACCGATGACGTCGTCGAGGCCTGCCTGGATCACGTCGAAGCCGGGTTCGCTGGTGACCCGCAGGTGGTTGCCGTCGCGCAATGTCACCAGCGCCTCGCCGCCATCCGTTCGCTGGATCTCGGCGATCTCGCTGCTCCGCACCAGCGTCGAGTGGATGCGCAGGAAATCATCCGCGAACCTGGCGGTCAGCTCGTCGAGGGTCGCTTTCACAACGTGGGTGCGATCGTCGAGGTGCAGGCGAGAGAAGGCGCCGGCGCCTTCGACCCAGCGAATGTCGTCGAGATGGACGAACTGGCTGTTGCTGGCGTTGCGAACCGGAATCCGTCGCTCCCTCGAACCGCTCTCGTCGCCGGCCAGCATGCGGCCGAGACGCCGGCGCACTCCGGCCAGCGCTCGCGGCTCCGTCTGACGCACGGCGCGGCGGAACGCGGACAGAAACTCTTCGTCATTGAACGGTTCGACCAGATAGTTGATGCCGTGGAGCTCCAGGACGCTCAACATGACGGGCTCCAGCCTGGTCAGGAAAACCAGGGTCGGCATTGCCTCGACGCCGATCCTCTCGACGATCCCGAGGCCGTCCAGGTCCGGCAGCTGCACGTCGAGCACGACGACCGTGGGGGCGTGCTCCAGGACGGCGTCGACCGTCTGTGCTCCGGTCCCGCACTCCGCCGCCACGCGAACCGATGGCTGCGAGTCGAGCAGCCCTCGCAGGCGTCGCCGCAGGGTCGGGTCGTTCGACGAGAGCACTACAGCTGCGGAGCCCGACACGCCCGAAGCCTACTTGAAAATGGAGGGAAGGAAGGTCCGCGCGTGCAACGAAAGTGGCGCCGCAGGGCCTGGGTGTGCCTGACCGCTCGCCTACTCGCCGCGCGGCACGTAGTACTGCGTGCCCTTGATCGGCTCCGAGATCTGGCGCACCAGATCCTCGAAGTCCTCTTCGCGCGCCTGGAAGTTCAGGTTCTTGGTGTCGATCACCAGGAGCGGCGAGCGGTTGTAGTAGTGGTAGTAGTGGTTGTAGGCGTCGATGAGCTCGGTCATGTACTCCTCGCTCATCTCCTTCTCGAAGGTACGGGCGCGTTTGCGAATGCGGCCCATGCAGGTCTCGAGATCGGCCACCAGGTAGATGCACAGGTCCGGGATCGCCAGCTGCGGCTCGAGCAGCGTGTAGAGCTTGTCGAACAGCATCAGCTCGTCGTCCGACAGGTTCAGGTAGGCGAAGATCCGGTTCTTCGGAAAGGTGTAGTCGGCGACCAGGAGCCGGTTGAACAGCTCGCGCTGAGCGGTGTCCTGCTGCTGCTTGTAGCGCGACAGCAGGAAGTAGAGCTCGGTCTGGAACGCCGAGCCCGGCCGGTCCTCGTAGAACGCCGGCAGGAACGGGTTGCTGACGTCCTCGAGGATGCGAACGCCGTCGAAGCGCTCCGCGAGCATCTCGACGAGCGTCGTCTTGCCGACCCCGATCGGGCCGTCGACGGCGATGTAGTGAACCGGGAGCGACTCGGCCAAAGCTAAGCGGGGGCCGCCACCGGCGCGGTGACGGGGTTGTAGAGCGTGTCGCGCTCGACCGGGCGAAAGCCGGCTTCGCGCACGATGCGCTCGAGGTCGGCGCGCTGGATATGCTGCTCGGTGCTGGCACCGGCCATGTGGTAGATCGTCTCCTCGACGACGGTGCCGTCGATGTCGTCGGCGCCGAAGGAGAGCGCGACCTGCGCCAGCTTGGGCGAGATCATGATCCAGTACGCCTTGACGTGAGGGATGTTGTCGAGCACGAGACGCGAGGTGGCGATGTGCTGCAGATCCTGGGTGCCGGTCGTGTGGTGTTTGAGTCCGAGGTAGTTGTTCTCCGGGTGATAGGCGAGCGGGATGAAAGCGTTGAAGCCGCCGGTGTCGTCCTGCAGGTCGCGCAACCGGATCAGGTGGTCGACCTTGTGCTCGGGCTTCTCCACGTGACCGTAGAGCATGGTGGCGTTGCTGCGAATGCCGAGGCCGTGGGCGATCCGATGGACCTCGACCCATTCGTCGGCGTCGAGCTTGCCGTCGCAGATGATCTCGCGCACCTCGGGATGGAAAATCTCGGCGCCGCCGCCCGGCAGCGAGCCGAGGCCGGCGTCGCGCAACCGGATCAGGACCTCCTCGATCGAGATCTTCTCGAGCTTTGCGAACCAGCCGATCTCGATGGCGGTGAACGCCTTGAGATGAACGCTCGGAAAGCGCTCCTTCAGGCCGCGTAGCATCTCCTCGTACCAGGACATCGGCAGATCAGGATGCAGGCCGCCGACGATGTGGAACTCGGTGACCGCGTCCCCGCCCTGCTTGGCGGCGTGCTCGTAGACGTCGTCGTGGCTCATCTCCCAGGCGTGATCCTCGCCCGGTAGCGCCGCGAAGCTGCAGAACTTGCAGTTGTAGGTGTAGACGCAGACGTTGGTCGGGTTGATGTGCCGGTTGATATTGAAGAAGGCGACGTCGCCATGCAGACGCCGCCGGACATCGCCGGCGAGGCGCCCCAGCGGCAGGACGTGCGGCGTCGTCAGGCAAATCAGCGCGTCCTCCGCGGAGAGCCGCTCGCCGTCGCGGACCTTGGCCGCGATCTCGCGCAGGGGTTCGGGGAAACGGGCCGGCTCGAGCATCGGAATCAATATATCTTCCCCGGCTTTCCGGGTCGAGCCGGTCGAGCCCGAGATCGGCTACCGATCTTCGCCGACGATCGATTCCAGAGTGCTGACCCGCCGGTCGAGCTCGGACAGCGCGGGCTGAACGGCCCCGAGCTGGTCGGTGTGCCCACGGATGACTCTCAGCAGGAGGTCCTGGCCCTCCTCGAGGCTGGCCCGGGTTCTCGCCAGCTCGATCTTGGTCGCCATGTTGTCCTCGATGTTCGCGAGTCTCTCGTCGGCCTTGACGGCATGGGCCTCGAGCCGGTCGAATCGCTCGTCGGCCCTGACGGCATGAGCTTCGAGCCGAACGAAGCGCTTGTCGACCTGGACAGCATGAGTTTCGAGCCGGTCGAACCGCTCCTCTGCACTTGCCTCGAGCCGGTCGAACCGCTCGTCGGTACTAGCCTCGAGCCGGTCGAAGCGTTTGTCGGTATTAGCCTCGAGCCGGTCGAAGCGTTTGTCGGTACTAGCCTCGAGCCGGTCGAACCGCTCGGTGATGGAGGCGGCGAAACTCTCCAGACGCCGTTCGATGGTCTCGAGATCAGTCATGCGAATCCGCCTCCGCGTACTCTAGCATTCGCCTCATGCCTTGGAAGACGTATGCGTGGCCGGTTTCCTTGCGGGGACGGGCCGATACCTGTCCCTCCCTCGTCGAGGCCGTCCATGCACGCATGCGAATGACCGAACAAGCGGCTATGTCCGCGGGCGACATGCGCTAGCATCCGAGGTCTACCTTGAGAGAGCCATGAAGTCGCGCGGAATCGTACTTCTCGTTTTTGCGGCCACGCTGATCATCCAGCAGCTGCCGCTCGGGCCCGCCCTAGGGGTCGAGGCTCCCGCGTGCTGCGCGTTGGCCCAGTACTGTCCGATGTCGGCCCGCCCTCAGGAGCGCCCCGGATCCTCGTGTGCGATGACGAGCGGCCCGACCTGCTCCATCCGCGCGACCTGCCCGACCGGTCGTCACGATAGCGACGGCGCGCTCTCGACGAACGCGCAGGCACGGCCGGCGGTGCTCGACGAGTCCGCCTGGGCACGGGTACTGGGGATCGAGCCCGCCACTCCGCAAGCGGGCAGCGATCTTCCATCGCCGCCGGGCAAGAGCCCACCGACGCCTCCTCCCCGGTCGTTGTTCGCCTGAGTCCCGCCGCCGCGTAGGCGTGCCGGACCGTTCGAACACAACCAGGACACAGGAGGAAACACCATGGCAGTACTGCCCCTACGGCAGTTCGGCGGCAGATGGCTCGCCGGACTTGGAAGCTTCGTTCTCACGATCGGCATCGCTCCCTGGGCCCACGCCCAGGACAACGAAGACGAGCCCGAGCCGGAGACCGTCATCCGGCAGGAGATCATCGTCACGTCCGCCCATCCCGAGCTTCCCGGCTCGACCGAGATCTCGGGCTCCGATATCCAGGCCCGGCCACACCAGGACCTGATGCAGACGTTGCGCGAAGAGCCCGGCCTCGACGCGTCGCGGCGCGGTTCGGCGAACTTCGATCCCAACGTGCGCGGCCTGGTCGAGACCCAGATCGGCACGTTTGTCGACGGCACCCGGCTGTTCGCGGCCGGGCCGGCGCGCATGGACTCGGAGCTCAGTCACGTCAGCCCTCAGATGGTCGACCGCATGCAGGTGGTCAAGGGTCCCTATGCCCTCACCTGGGGCGCCGGCGCGCTCGGCGCGATCAACGTCCAGACCTACCGACCGGGCTTTGTGGCGGGCGATGTCAAGCTCCACGGCAGCGGCGGGGTGCGCTACGGCGACAACAACGAGTCGACGGACGCGTTCGGCGGCGTCTGGGCGAGCAGCGAACGCTGGCGTTTCAACGTACTGGTCGACTCGCGTCAGGGCGGCGACTACGAGGACGGCGACGGCAATCTGATTCCGGGTGACTACAACTCGGCCGAGGGTCGGCTCAATCTCGGCTTCCAGCTCGACGACAGCACCGTGCTCGACATGCTGCTGGGCTACCAGGAGCAGAGTGATCTCGACTTCCCGGGCCGGCTGCTTGACGCGACCTACTTCTACACCCGGTCCTACGGTGTCGAGCTGAGCCGAGCGGGCGCGGGCCCGCTCTCGGAGCTCTTTGTTCAGGTCTTCAACAATCGCAAGGACCATCTGATGAACAACGACGCGAAGCCGACGGCGCAGTCCAATCCGAACCGGATTCCGCCCTTCGGCCTAGACGTCGACCTACCGACCGAGTCCAACACGCTCGGCGGGCGCGGCTACGTGACCTGGGGCGAAGGCGACTGGCATTGGCAGGCGGGCGCCGACTTCTACGCTCTCGAACAGACCGCGACCCGGTTCATCACGCGGCGCGACCTGGGCGTCACCATCTTCACGGACAACGTATGGCCCGACGCAGAGATCGACGACCTCGGCGCGTATCTCCAAGGTGTCCTGAGGCGGGGGAAGATGGAGCTCGGCGCGACGATCCGAGTGGACACGGTTGACGCCTCCGCGGGTCAGGTCTCCGACTTCTTTCTCCAGAACACCACCGGTGGCCTGGACCAGAACGAGACCAACGT
Source organism: Acidobacteriota bacterium (assembly GCA_029263375.1). Lineage (GTDB taxonomy): Bacteria > Acidobacteriota > Thermoanaerobaculia > Multivoradales > JAHEKO01 > JAHEKO01. The sequence continues at coordinate 33,203 of JAJCXP010000117.1, forward strand.
CAGTGCCGCGGTCAGCGCGCGTTGGGCGCTCGGCGACGGTTGGTCGGTCAACGCCGGTCTGGGCCAGGCGGTGCGCACGCCGACCACCCTCGAGCGCTACTCGGACCGCTTCCCGTCGACCAAGTTCCAGGTCGCCGCCGAGTTCATGGGCGACCCGGACATCGACCCCGAGACCGGGCGCCAGTTCGACCTCGGCGTCAGCTACGTGAGCTCGAACCTGAGCTTTCAGGCCAATCTCTTCTACCGAGTGATCGACGACTACATCACGGTCGCGCCGGATCCCGATCTACCGCGGCGGCTGCCGCTCAGTCCGATGGTGGTCTACCGGTATCGCACCGGCGACGAGGCCGAGGTCACCGGTGGCGAGATCCAGGTGCGCCACCGGGCCACCGACTGGGTCTCCTGGCGGGCCGGGCTCTCCTACCTCGACGGTGAGGACACGTTCTTCAACGAGCCGCTGTTCGGCACCCCGCCGCCGTCCGCTCATCTGGGCTTGAGCGTCGGACCCGACTCCGGCGACTATTGGATCGATCTGGGCGTAACCATCGTCGACGATCAGGACGACGTCGCCACGGCACGGCTCGAGCGGCCGACGCTGGGCTACGAGGTGGTCGATCTGGTGGGTGGCTACCGCTTCGACTCCGGCGTGACCCTGCGCCTCGGCGTCCAGAACGTTGCCGACGAGCGCTACGTCAATCACCTGAACTCGCTGAATCCGTTCGTGATGCAGCGGATTCCGGAGATGGGACGGAACGTATTCCTGGGGCTCGAGTATCGGCCCTAGTCGTCGCCCGGGCGGGGGCTCGCCCCCGCCCGGAAGACTCACGTCAAGACATCGATTGCCGTAGCCACAAACAGCCACACCGCAAGGACGCCGTTGGCCTGAAAGAACGCCGCGTTCAGTCTCGAGAGATCCTTCGGCCGCACGATCGAGTGCTGATAGGCGAGCAGGCCGGCGCACCCGAGGACGCCGATCCAGTAGGCGACTCCCAGCCCCGGGGAATAGAGAGTCGGTAATGCGACCAGCAGCGCGAGCATGCCTAGGTGCAGCAGACCCGAGATCCAGAGCGCCCCGACCGTGCCGAAGCGGGCCGGGATCGAGTGCAGGCCGGCGCCGCGATCGAAGTCGGCGTCCTGGAGCGCGTAGAGCACGTCGAACCCGGCCACCCAGAGCAACACCGCTCCGGCGAGCGCGAGCGGCGCCGGCGCGATGTCGCCGCGCACCGCGATCCACGCACCGAGCGGCGCCCCCGAGATCGCCAATCCGAGGAAGAGGTGCGAGGCGCTGGTGAAGCGCTTGGTGTAGGAGTAGCCGAGGACGATCGCGATCGCCAGCGGCGCGAGCTTGAACGCCAGCGGGTTGAGCCGCCAGGCGGCGATCGTCAGAACGAGACAGCTCGTCAGCACGAAGCCGATGACGAACGTCTTGCTCACCAGTCCGGCGGGCAGTGCCCGGTCCGCCGTGCGCGGGTTCTCGGCGTCGATCCGCCGATCGACCAGCCGGTTGAAGCCCATGGCGGCACTGCGAGCTCCGACCATCGCGACCACGATCCAGCCGACGGTCGTCCACTCGGGCCAGCCCTCGGCGGCGAGGAGCATGCCGAGGAAGGCGAAGGGGAGGGCGAAGATGGTGTGCTCGAACTTGATCATTTCGAGCACGGTGCGGAGCTGCGGCTGCCTCCGATTCACTCCTGACCACCGCCCGGATCCACGCACAACCTATCCGCCAACGCCCCCACCGCCTCGACCAGCGCTCGCACCTCCGGCATCTCCCCGAGACATCCCGCGTGCAGCCCCTGGCCCCCGCCGTCGGAGCCGAGGCGCCAGTTGAGACTCGCCTTGAGATCCTCCTCTGGCGTCTGGCAGTAGGGGCCGGCGGCGGCGATGGTCGCCTCGAGTGGTGGGATCAGGGCCTCCAGATCGGCCCGTGACGGGGTCGCGACGCATTCCGCGAACTCCGGTCCCCAGCCCGTCCGGGTCAGCTCCGGCTTGCTGGTCCAGATCTTGGCTTCGGTGAACGGGAAGGGGCGCTCCTCGGGGGCGACCGAGACGAGAATCTCTTCCGTGTGATTGACTCGGAAGCCGATCCGGAAGAACGGTTGGAACGACTTCTCGATCTTGGGCGGCGGGGACGCCTCGCGCTTCGGTGCCGTGGCCGCCAACCCCGCGACGGCGATCACGGCCGTCGCAGCGGCTATCGCCATGGTCACTAGCTGAGTCCGGACGGACACCAGCGCGACCAGGGCCAGGCCGATGACGACGCCCACGAGGCCGCCGAGCATGATCCCACCGAGGACGTCCGCGAGCCCGTCCCAGCCCATCGCCTTGCGGGGGACGAACAGCTTGACGTAGACCATGCCGAGAGCGGCGCCCGCCAGGAGCATCGAGGTGAGCGTGCCGACTCCGGTGGCGATTCGGACCAGGGGGCTGCTCTTGTCTCCGCTCATCCCTTGAATCTCCTCAACCGTCCGCTACTCGGCGCGGACCCGGGTCCTGACGAAAGAGGTCGTTGCGCCGAGCTCGTCCCTGACCGCCACCGCGACGATGTACTCGCGCGACTTCTTGAGCTCGAGGACCGTGCTGACGGTGTGGCTCTTCCGGTTCTCATTGGAGCCGAACTGGACCGGAACCGACTTCTCGCGAATCCCGGTGCCGAGGCCCGAGGCGTCGAGGGCCGCGATGAACAGGGTGAACAGGCCGCGAGTCTGATCGCCCTCGGGGAGCATGACGAGCGATCTGAGGGGGATATGGACGTCCAGGGCCACCTTGCGCTCATCGAGCCGCTTGGCGTCGACGCGCAGCCGGTGCGTGTTGTCCTCGAACCCGTGGTGGAGGCTGGCCAGAACTCCGTCGGCGACCCGCTCGTCGTCCGATCGGGTCTTGTAGCTTCGGCGATAGCGCACCACGACGTCCGGGCGCGAGACCTCGAGTCGTAGCTGATGGGTCTTGCCGTCGGCGGGGCGGCTCGACGCGAACGCCACGATGTAGCGCGCCGAATCGAGGTCGATCAGCCGCTCGACGGCCGGCGCCACGTTGTTGGTATTGAGGATGGCCCTGCCACCGGTCTCCTGCGCCATGACGACCAGCGGCTCCTGCCGGTTGCGTTGGCCGAAGGCCTGGGTGGCCGAGCTGGTTCGGGGGCCGTCGACCGTGCTCTGGCGACTCGGCTCCAGACCGGAGGCCTGGACGCTGTTCAGGGTGACGCGCCGGGTGTTGGCTTCGGCCGCCAGCTCACTCCAAAGGTCGCGGGTGCTGAACTCCAGCATCTCGAGTCGGGCTCGAGAAGGAAAGTCCCTGGCGGGCTCCTGACTCGCGAGCACACGCAGTTCGGGATCGGCGCTAAAGCCGGTCAGCGAGCCATCGCACAACTCGATCAGGTAGTCCCACACCTCCTGACCGGCGACCATCGGCACGCCATCGCTGACATAGAGGAGGCTCTTGGGGCCCTCGTATGCGGAGAGAGATCGAACGAACTGACCGAGCGCGGCAACGGTGGCTTGGACGCCGCTCAACACCTGGCTCGAATGACCGCGAACAACGGCGCCCGCGTTCGAGCAGCCCTTCTCCATGGCGTCTGGCGGCGCCAGCATCGATTCGATCGTCCTCGGCAGCTGCCTCATGAGGCTCTCCGCCTGGACCCGGTCCGCGGTCGCCTGGGCCGCCGAGGAGAACCTCTCCTCCAGCAGCTTCACGAGTACCTTGCGGTTCGTGGTGAACGGTAGCAGCACGTCGACGGAACCGGTGTAGGTTGCCAGCAGGATCTCGGTTTGAGCGGGCAGCTCGTTCGCCAGAACGTCGTTGAGGCGAAAGAACGCCAGGTGACGCGAGCGCAGAGTCAGATGAACCTCGTCGAGGAAGATCACCAACCGCGGCGGCGTGTCTTCGGGTGCCGGAGAGCCGGACGGATTCTCAGGTGCCCTGGCGGCCCCGGCTGAGGCGCTCACGGGAGCGGGTCCGCCGTCTGGCGGTGCGAAGTGGGTAATCGCCACCTGCTCACCGCCGTCGAAGAGGCGGAAGTCGTCGATCGTGAGATCCAGGATGGGATGTCCGTCGGCATCCACGACCAGCGCGTCGACCTCCACGAGATCCACCTTGACGATCTCGCTGAAGCTGCTTTCCTGGCCAAGACTGGATCCCGACGACAGGACCACCAAGAGGGCGGCGGTCAGGAGAAAAGGCCGGCCGAATGCCGACCGGATCCTCCGAGGCGCGGCGACCACTGGGTGGGGCTCGGAGGCTGACCGCATGGGTAGAGGGAGTCTACCGAAGCTGGCGTCTCTCGGAACACCCGGGGCCATCAATTCGAGATCAGAGCGTCGGCCGGCAAGACCTCGTGCGGGCCGGTACGTCCCAGCGGGCATCAGCTGTCGCAAAGTCACGCCTCCTAGTGCAGTCCGAGCGGGATGTTAGAGCGCTTTTGAGCTCCCAATCCTTCTGTGAGGAGCCAGGGAGGTGGCTGCGGACCCGGGAGGTGCATGCGGATCTGGCTTGTCGCGCTGCACGTCGAGGTGGGGTGCCCTTCGAGCCGACCCGGCCGACTGGCGCAGGCGATGCATGGCCGCAGCCTCCAGGCTGCGCTCGGGTTTCAGCTATTAATGTGAATGTTTTAATAAGAGAAAGCTTTCTATCTATTCTACATTCAGAGCGAAGGCGATCCGCCCGGAAGTTCAGCTCGTGATGTCGACGCCATGCTGCAGTCCCGCTGCGACCCCGAGGAGCCTCTCTCGGCTCACTCTCGTATGTGTCTGTCTGCTGGCGCAGCCAATAGCTGCTCGGGCCTTGGCGGGGGACTGGTTCGACGACTTCTCCGTGGAAGCGTCATCGATGAGCATCGACCGGGTTCAGCTCGATGGTCGAGACAGCTCGCCGCGTTTCTACCGGAACACGCTGGCGCTCGTTGGTGGCAGGGGCCGGGGCACCCTGGGACTCATCTACCAGGAGGCGACCAAGGGGGCGGGAGTCGCGCCCGGCGTCCCTGAAGAGGGGCTCATGCTGACCGCCGGCTTCGACCAGGTTTTGTCGCGTAGCTTCCGTCTCGATCTGGCCGCGCGCGTCGGACTGACCGGCACGGACGAGCATCAACCGCTCTACGCTGAGGACACCGACGTGCGGGCGAATCTGGTCTGGTTCGACGGCGACGGTTTCGGTCTGTTCGCCGGGCAACCGGTGTTCCCCTCCGGCTACCTGGGAACAATCGTCAACCGGTTCGGGCGCGTCCAGGCGGTGGGTGGAGTCGGCAGCTGGTGGCGGGGGCTGGGTACCTATCTGACGGTCTTTCGGTCGCTCAACGGCGATCAGCCCCGTTTCGACGGCACCGGCTACGGCGATGTGAACTTCGCCAACCTCCGAAACGCCGGCTACAGCTTGAGCCTCTCCTACGAGTGGCGTGACCTGGAACTGGGAGTCAAGCGCAACTTCCCGATCAAGAACGGCAGCGAAGATCTGACCCTCAGTCTGCGTTACCGGATCAGTCCCGGCCGGAGGCTGTCGAGATGAGGCGATGGGCGACTCCGCTGCTGGCGACGATGCTCGCTCTGGTGGCATCCGCCGCGATCGGGCAGTGGAAGATGGTCAGGAAGTTCGTTCAGCCCGAGGTGGAGATCGTCGAAGAGACCAAGTCCTTCCTTATCCTGCGACACCCTGAGATCAAGGCACTGGTGGTGCTCAGCCTCGAGACCGGCGGTGAAGCAGACATCCAGGGTGAGCTCGAACAGGAACGGGGCGGCAACCCGTATCGGGTATGGGTCGCTACCGAGAACTTCTGGAACGATCCCGATCGACCAAAGGCGATCTGGGGGCGGTTCTTCAGAGTCGAGTTCCTGAAGATCCTGCGACCGCCGTCGGAGCGTGACCGCGGCTAGCCGCGCCGGATTGACCGCGGTGAAGACCCGAGCCTCGATCAAGCGGCGGTTGACTGGCGTCATCATGATGACGTGCGTGGCGTCGCTGTCTCTCACCGTCGGCTCCTTCATCTTCTACGAGTACCTCTCGTCTCGCGACCGACAGGTGCGGACGCTCACCATGCAGGCCGAGTTCGTCGGCCGGAACGTAGCCGCGCCGCTGGCGTTCGGAGATCGCATGTCGGTGGGTCTGAGCCTGGAGGAGCTGCGCGAGCTGCCGTCAGTGGTGTCGGCCGTGGTCCTGGGAGCCGACGGTCGGCTGGTCTCGGCCTACGATCGTGAATCCAGGGCGGATGCGCCCACCGTGCCGAGCGCACTCGAGCCCGGGTACCATTTCGACGACGGCGTGCTCTCGCTACTCTCGCCGATCCGAGTCGATGATGAGCTGCTCGGATGGCTCGAGATCGATTCGGATTCTCAGGGCGAGGCGGAGCGGCGCGACAGCTACCTGCGGATCGGCGGCGCGGTCATGGTCGGCTCCTGTCTGCTCGCGTGGATCCTGGCGCAGGGCCTCCAGCGGCGCATCTCGGGGCCACTGCTGCGTCTGGTCGAGACCATGAACGGGATCTCGTCCACCCGTGACTACGGTCGCCGCGCCAAGGTCGAGACCGACGATGAGATCGACCAGCTGGTCTCAGGCCTCAACCATATGCTCGACCAGATCGAGCGCCGGGACGCGCAGCTGCGCGCCGCTCAGGACGAGCTGGAAGATCGGGTGCGTGAGCGCACCTCCGAACTGCGCTCCGAGATCGAGCAGCGCCGACGAACCGAGCAGGAGCTCCTCAGCTCCAAGGAGGAGGCGGAAGCCGCGACCCGAGCGAAGTCCGAGTTCCTCGCCAACATGAGCCACGAGATCCGGACGCCGATGAACGGCATCCTGGGGATGACGGATCTCACCCTGGAGACCGACCTGACCCGCGAGCAGCGAGAGTTCCTGCAGCTCGCGCGCTCGAGCGCCGAGTCGCTGCTCACGCTGCTCAACGACATCCTCGACTTTTCAAAGATCGAGGCCGGTCGACTCGAGTTGTCGCCGGAGCCGTTCTCCCTCCGCGAGGAGATTGCCGACACGCTCACGACGCTGGAGTTCCAAGCTGCCGAGAAGGGCCTCGACCTCGCCTACCGGATCGATCCGGCGGTCCCCGACCGGCTGTTCGGAGATGGCGATCGGCTGCGTCAGATCCTGATCAATCTGGTCGGCAATGCGATCAAGTTCACCCAGCAGGGGGAGATCCTGGTCGAGGTCGAAGTCGAGGTGGGGCTCGGTGAGGGCGGCGCGTCGCCAGAGGAGGTCGAGATCCACTTCGAAGTGCGCGACACCGGTATCGGTATGCCCGCCGACAAGCTCGAGGCCATCTTTCAGCCCTTTCAGCAGGTGGACGGCTCCGTCACCCGCCGTTTCGGCGGCACCGGGCTCGGGCTGTCGATCTCACGGCAGCTGGTCGAGCTGATGGGTGGCTCGCTTCGAGCGCGCAGCCGCAAAGGCGAAGGCAGCTCGTTCTCGTTCTCGGTTCTGATGGCCGCCAGGAAGTCGGAGTCGCCGCCGGCCGTGCCAACGCCGCTCGAGCCGGCCCGAGTTGCAGTGGTCGTCGAGCACGATTTCTCGCGCGAGGTACTGCTGGAGATGCTGGCCGGCATGGGGCTGACAGCCGAGGTGCTGGCGGCAGCTGAGGCGCCAAGCTCGATCCGGGCGGCTCACGACGCCTCGGAGGGGTACCACTTCGCGATCATCGATTGCCGGATGGGTGATGGAGATCCGGTCTCGGTGGGGCGCGAACTGCGGGCCGGGTCGCCGCAGCTGCGGGTCGTCCTGCTCGTCTCTCCGGGAGACCGCGGCTCGGGCGAGGCGCGTGCGGCTCACGACTGGATGCAAGCCCTCCTGCGGCCGGTCAAGGAGTGGGAGCTCCGGGAGCTCCTGGTCCACTGGCCGACCGAGGCCGATCCGCAGCCTGCTCCCGCGCCGATGGCTGACGCCCGGCTGGCGAGTGCCGCAGGCATCGACCTCGAGATCCTCCTGGCCGAGGACAATGTCGTCAACCAGAGGCTGGCGTGCGCTCTGCTGACACGCTCGGGGCACCACGTGACCGTTGCCGAGAACGGTCGGGAGGCTCTCGACCTCTTCCGGGCGGGCAAGTTCGATGTCGTGCTGATGGACATCCAGATGCCGGAGCTGGACGGGCTCGAAGCGACCAGACGGCTGCGCGCGCGCCACGGCGCCGACGTTCCGATCATCGCCATGACCGCCCACGCCATGGATGGCGACCGCGAGCGCTGTCTGGCGGCGGGAATGGACGATCACATCACCAAGCCGATCCGGCCGTTGGAGCTTGCGGACGCGATCCAGCGTCAGGTAGCGGCGTACAGGCGTCGAACTCGGCAGCGGGCTTGACCTGGCTCGCGCCCGGTATCCTGTGGTCCGGCAGTAAGGGCGGGCTAAGATCGATGCCTGGTGAGCGAGCCGAAACCAACGATCGAGATCCGGATCATCGGACCGGCTGACGCGGCGGTCCTGTCGAATATTGCACCGGGCGTGTTCGACCACGATCTGGACGCCGGCCATCGAGACGAGTTCCTCGCCGATCCACGACATCACCTCGCAGTCGCGCTGAACGGCAGACGGGTCGTCGGGATGGCGTCGGCCGTGCACTACATCCACCCGGACAAGCCGAACGAGCTCTGGATCAACGAATTGGGCGTCACCGAGAGCCACCGGCGTCAGGGCATCGGCAAGGCCTTGCTCAGGGCGCTGTTCGAGCATGGCAAGAGGCTCGGTTGTCGCGAAGCCTGGGTGCTCACGGAGCCGGAGAACCTGGCGGCGCGGGGGCTCTACTCAGCCGTCGGCGGAGTGGAGGAGGCGGCCGTGGCGGTCGCATTCAAGCTTGGCGGATCGGCTGGAGCTGACGTCGGGAGCGAGCGAACCGACAACGCGATGGATCGACCCTCCTGAACCTTCGGTAGAGGGGCGTCCTGCACCTGCTCGCCGGTTCTCTGTAACGTTCGGGCCCTTCCGAGAGTCCAAGAGATATAGCTGCCTCGAGGGCGTAGGGCTCTGGGCTGATGGCAAACCGTGTTCACAACTCGTTGAAGGAGTCGGCCATGATCCGTTCACCTCGTCTGTGCAGTCTTTCGGTCCTTGTTCTCGCTATCGGCGCGGTCGCGATCGCGCCGGCGCAGGAGGCCGATCCCTTCCATCTCCGTTTCGAGCCCTACGAGTTCGCCGCGGCCTCGGGCGACACGGTCGCTACGGAGCTCGGCCGTTTCACGGTGCCAGAGAACCGCTCCAAGCCTGAGGGCAAGCAGCTGGAGCTCGCTTTCGTGCGCTTTGCCTGCACCGGCGGCGACAGCTGCGGCTCGCCGATCGTCTATCTCGCCGGCGGCCCGGGCGGTCCGGGGATCGGTACCGCGCGCTTCAATCGCTTCCCGATGTTCATGGCGATGCGTGAGTTCGGTGACGTCATCGCCTTCGACCAGCGCGGCACCGGAATGTCCGAGGCCGATCTGTCGTGTGGCGACCGTTATCTCATTCCGTTCGGCGAACCGACGGATCGCGCCAAGGCGGGCGAGATCTTCGCCGGGGCGGCCAGGCAGTGTGCCGAGAGGCTGATCTCGGAAGGTCACGACATCGCGGCCTACAACACGCTCGAGAGCTCCGACGACGTCGACGCCCTGCGCCGGGCGCTCGGCGCGGCGAAGATCTCGCTCTGGGGAATCAGCTACGGCTCCCACCTCGGGTTGGCGATGTTGAAGCGCCATGGCGACACCATCGACAAGGTGATTCTTGCCGGCATCGAGCCGTTGCATCACTCCTGGAAGCTACCCAGCGATCAGCAGACGCTGCTTGCGACCATCGCGTCGCTCGCTGCCCGAGATCCCAGAGTCAAAGACAAGGTGCCGGACCTGCTCGGCTCGATCGAGCGGCTCCTGGCCAGTCTCGCTGCCGAGCCGGTCAAGGTGACGCTGGTCGATCCGCGCAGCGGCACGGAGGTCCTGGTGGCGCTCGGCGAGTTCGATCTGCAGTCGACGCTGACCGGGTTCCTCCGCGGCCCCGAGGAGTTCGCGAGCCTACCGGACTTCGTCTATCGGCTCGAGCAGGGGGATTGGGTGTCGCTCGGTCTCCAGGCCGGCGGCCAGCGGAGCGGCGAGATGTGGAACATGATGTCCGCGGCAATGGATTGCGCCTCGGGGATGGGCCCCGAGTGGGCATGGCGCATACAGGACGAGGCAAGGAATACGCTGCTGGCGGCCGCCATCAACTTCCCCTACCCGGAGGTCTGCGATGGCGTGCCGGTCGGGGATCTGGGCGACGACTTCCGGCGGCCAGGCGAGTCCGACGTGCCTGTGCTGCTGATCAGCGGCACGGTCGACGGCCGAACGCCGCCGAGCAACGCGGAGCGCATCCTGCCGTACCTGAGCAACGGCAAACATCTGCTGGTCGATGGCTCCGGCCACAACGTGTTCATGTCGTCGCCCAGGGTGCTCGACGCGATGCGAGCGTTCATGCGCACCGGCGAGTTGCCGTTCGATCGCATCGAGCTGCCGGCGGTCGAGTTCCTGGAGCCGCGCACGGTTGCCAGGGTGAGCGACGCGGTGCTCGAGCGCTACGTCGGCAACTACCGGATCGTCGAGGACCAGTTTCGACGGGTGATCAAGGCCGGCAACCAGCTCTACACCCGGCGCGGCGAGGGGCAGCAGCAGCCGATCCGCCCGAGCTCAGATACCCGGTTCTTCTACGAGGGTAGCGCGACCTGGCTCGATTTCGTGCTCGACGAGGCAGGTGAGGTCACGAGCATGGAGATGCACCACGGCGGCGCGGAAGAGGGCGAAGAGGCGATCAAGGTCGAGTGATCGCCGCTCGAGACCGAGCCGAGCAGTGGGGGCGGTCGACATCGAGTACCACCGCGAGTGCTGGCCGAGTGATAGGGTCCCGGCTTTCCGCCAACTATCCTGCCCTAGGAGTCCCAATGAAAAAGCCTACTTCGATCCTACTCGGCCTTGTTCTGCTCGTAGGAGCGCTGCTGCTCGCTCCGTGTGCTTCGGCGGAGGAGGCCGACCTTGCCAGTGAGGACGACAAGATCCTCTATGCCGTTGGGTTGGCGTTGGCGCAGCAGATCGTTCAGCTCGGCTTCGACGAGAACGAGTTGGCCATTGTCCAGCGCGGCATCGCCGACGCGGCCCTCGATCGCGAGCCGAAGGTCGACATCCAGACCTACGGCCCGAAATTGCAGGGGTTCGCGGAGGCGCGGCTCGCGGTTGGGAGGGAGGCGGAGAAGGCGCGGAGCGCAGCCTTCCTCGAGCAGGAGGCGGCGAAGGCGGGAGCGATGCGGACGGAGTCGGGAATCGTGATCAGCGAGATCACCGCCGGTACCGGCCCGAGCCCCTCCGCCACCGATCAGGTGAGGGTCCACTACCACGGCACGCTGAGCGACGGCACCGTGTTCGACAGCTCGGTCGACCGCGGCGAGCCGGTCGACTTCGGTCTCGACCAGGTGGTGCCGTGCTGGACCCAGGGGCTCCAGACGATGAAGGTCGGCGGTAAGAGCCGGCTGGTCTGCCCTTCGGATCTGGCCTACGGCGACCAGGGTCGACCGCCCACGATCCCGGGCGGCGCCGCCCTGGTGTTCGAGGTGGAGCTGCTGGAAGTGCTGGCGGCCCCGGAAGCCCCGGAAGGATCCTGATCGGGCTCGGAGCCGTCTGCGCCTGCCAGGCCGGGTAGCGCTGGCCGAGCACCTGTGAGGGCTCTTGGTGCGTCGGCTGGCTACGCGTTGTTGCTGCCGGACTCGAGGCCGCAGCCCGGGGCTACCCGCGCTTGGCCAGCTCTTCCAGCGTTGCCACAAGCAGATCCCAGAACCGACCGACGGTAGGAATCTCGACGCACTCGTCCGGCGAGTGTGGGAACTTGATCGTCGGGCCGAACGAGATCATGTCCATGCCCGGCACCTTCTCGCCGATGATGCCGCACTCGAGCCCGGCGTGGATGGCGCCGACCTCGGGGGCGAATCCGAGGACCTTCTCGTGCAGCCCCTTCATCACGACGAGCAGCTCGGACTCCATGTTCGGCTGCCAGCCGGGGTAGCCGTCGCCCTCTGCGACCTTGCAGCCGGCGAGCTCGCCGATGGCGCGGATGCGCTGGGTCAGGCCGATCAGGGCTGAGGCGACCGAGCCGCGGCTGCTCATGCCGATCTCGAACGAGCCGTCCTGGCGCTCTACGGTAGCCAGGTTGGTGCTGGTCTCGACCAGGCCGGGGATGTCGTAGCTCATCGCCATGACGCCGTGCGGCAGCGCGCTGATCAGCCGGAGAGTGGCGCCGGCCGAGCGGGCGGTCCAGATCTCGTCCAGTTCGACCGCGCTGATGCTCCATTCCATGCCGGGCTCGGCGGGACGGAACTCGGCGGCGATCGCCGCGAGCTCCGCCTGGATCGCGGCCTTGAACAGGTCGCGGCCGGACTCCTTGACCGCCACCACTGCGTGCGCCTCGCGCGGGATGGCGTTGTGGGCGCTGCCGCCGCCAAGCTCGGCGAAGTGTTTCCAGTTCGCGTGGCAGGCGTTGAGAGCCCGCACCAGGAGCTTGATGGCGTTGCCGCGCTGCAGATGGATGTCGACCCCGGAATGGCCGCCTTTGAGCCCTCGTAGGTCGACCCGAACGCCGACGACGCCGTCGGGCACCGCTTCGGTCTCGATCGGCAGGGTCAGGGTGCTGTCCTTGCCGCCCGCGCAGCCAACGGTCAGCGTGCCCTCTTCCTCTGAGTCGAGATTGACCAGGTAGCGGCCGTTCAAGAGCGAGCCGTCGAGCTCCGCGGCGCCGGTCAGGCCGGTCTCCTCGTCGATCGTGAACAGCAGCTCGACCGGACCGTGGACGAGATCGGTAGCCTCGAGCACCGCGAGCATGGCGGCCACACCGATGCCGTTGTCAGAGCCGAGGGTCGTGCCGGTCGCTTTGAGGAAGTCGCCATCGAGCTGCGTGCGGATCGGATCGGTCGCCCAATCGTGCTCGACGTCCGAGTTCTTCTCCTGGACCATGTCGAGATGCGCCTGGAGGATCGTGCCCGGCGCGTTCTCGTGACCGGCGGTGCCCGGTTTACGCACGACGACGTTGCCGGCGTCGTCGGTCACGGCCTCGAGACCGTTCTCCTTGGCGATCGCCAGCACGTGGTCGCGCATCAGCTCCTCGTGCTTGGAGGGGCGGTTGATTTTCAGAATCCGGTCGAAGTGCGACCAGAGAGGGGTGGGCTTGAGCTCGGCTACCTGAGTCATCTCTTTCTCCTGTGGGCGGCCGCGAGTTTAGCTGAGGGGGGACACAATACGTAATTCGCGCCGAAAGGCCGTTGCCTGGTTGGTCCCTTGCGATGCGAATTACGTATTGTGTCCCCCGTCGCCGTCGGGGAGCCAGCAGGTGACCACGATGCCGCCACCCTCGCGTTGCTGAAGCGACAGCTTGCCGCCGTGCGCCTCGAGAATCTCGCGGCAGAGCGGTAGGCCCAGGCCGGTACCGGTGCGCTTGGTCGAGTAGAAGGGCAGCAGCGCCTTCTTCATCGTCTCCTCGTCCATGCCCCGGCCGCGATCGAAGACCTGGAAGTAGGTGCCGTCGCCGTCGGCCGTCACGCGCAGCGAGGTCTCGGACCGGGAGTCGCTCGCCTCTTCGGCGTTCTTGAGCAGGTTGGTGAAGACGTGCCGCATCTGTGCCGGGTCGAACCACGCCTGCCGCTCGGGCAGCGTTCCCACCACCTCGAGGTCGGGATACTCGCCGAGCGAGGCCAGGAAGTCACTCCAGTCGACCTGCTCCCTGCGTGGCGCCGGCAGGCGCGCGAACCGGGCGTAGCCGGCGAGAAAGCCCTTGAGGTGATCGATCCGCTCCTGGATCGTCGTGAACACCTCTTCGGCGCGATCCGAGTGCTCGGGAGTCTCGGCGATCACCTTTGCCGAGTGGATCAGCGACGAGATCGGCGCCAGCGAGTTGTTGAGCTCGTGTGAGATGACGCGGATCACCTTCTTCCAGATCTCGGCCTCCTGGCGGCCGAGCTCGCCGGTCATGCGGCGTAGGACGATCAGGGTGTGGCGCTTGCGGTTGAGTTGGAAGTGCCGTTGCGAGAGGTGATAGGTCTCCGGCTGTTCGTCGTTCTGGACCGTGAAGATGCCGTCGGTCTCGCTGCTGAGAACCTCGCGCATGGCCGGCGGGCAGCCCTGGCGCAGGTCGCCGAAGCGGTGACCCTCGAGCTTCTGGCCGCCGGTCATCAGGCGGCGCGCCTCGAGATTCGAATAGATCACCCGGTCGAGCTGGTTGATCAGGATGACCGCTGCCGGTGAGCGGTTGAGGGCGGTCTGGAGCAGCAGCTCGCGCTCTCGCACCGCCGCGCGCTCCGACTGCAGAGTCTCGCCCACCATGTTGTAGAGACGCGCCAGCTGGCCGAGCTCGTCGTTGCGGTGTGACGCGATGCGCATGCTGAAATCGCGATCGCGAAAGCTGCGGATGCCGTTGGCCAACGCCTCGATCGCCACGTCGATCGGTCGCAGGGCTCGGCTCAGGAGCCAGGCGCCGAGCGGCAGGCCGACCAGGAGCGCGGTCAGGAACTCGAACCAGAGCGGCAGCTCGAGCGGCAACAGCTCGAG
>JAJCXP010000118.1 GCA_029263375.1 Acidobacteriota bacterium
GACGTCGCCGAGCCGTTCATCCGGCGTCGGGCGATCCGCCACCTCGAAAAGGGGCGGGCGGTGATCCTGGCGGCGGGTACCGGCAACCCCTACTTCACGACCGACAGCGCGGCGGCGCTGCGGGCCAATGAGCTGCACGCCGAAGTGCTGCTCAAGGCGACCGGCGTCGACGGTGTCTACACGGCCGATCCCAAGCGTGATCCGAAGGCCGTGTTGCTGCCGACCGTCGCCTACCAGGAGATCCTCGAACGGGATCTCAAGGTGATGGATGCCGCCGCCATCAGCCTCTGCCGCGACAACAACATTCCGATCGTGGTGTTCAAGCTGATGGAGAGGGAGAATATCCGCAAGGTGTTGTGCGGTGAGCAGGTGGGCTCTTGGGTTAGCGACGGCGTTCGGCAACGTCCGGGCGCTGCCGGCTAGCCGCTTCTGAGGGAGGATTCGATAATGCAGGAGCTGTTTCTCGAGGTCGAGCTCAAGATGAAGGCCGCCGTGGATCATTTCCACGAGGAGCTCAAGCATCTGCGCACCAGCCGTGCGTCGCTGACCATGCTCGACGGCGTCATGGTCGACTACTACGGCTCGCCGACGCCGATCAACCAGGTCGCGAACCTGTCGGTTCCCGACGGGACCCTGATCGTCGCCCAACCGTTCGATCCATCGACCATCGCCGACATCGAGCGAGCGATCCAGGCCTCGAGCCTGGGTCTCAATCCCTCGAACGACGGCAAGCTGATCCGGATCCCGGTGCCGCAGCTCACCGAGGAGACCCGCAGAGAGATCGTCAAGCGCGCGCACGACCAGGCGGAAGCCGCCCGCAACGGCGTCCGGCAAGCGCGCCGCGAAGGCAACGACGAGCTCAAGCACAAGCAGAAGGAAAAAGAGATCAGCGAGGACGACGAGCATCGCGGTCACGACGAGACCCAGAAGCTCCACGACCACTACATCGGCCAGGTCAACCACGCGCTGGAGAACAAAGAAAAAGACATCATGACGGTGTAGCCGGCACCGTCGAGAGCTCGGCGCGACGGCCGTCGTCGCCGGCGCCCTAGTGTCATGTCCACCGCAGCGGCCGGGCTCGCCTCCGCCCGCACCCATTGATGACGCCCCCGTTCGTCGCCCTCGTCCCCGCCGCCGGGCGCGGACTGCGCTTCGGTCAGGACTCGCTCAAGCAGTGGACCGCCGTAGCCGGTCGTCCGGTGCTCGTCTGGACCGTCGAGCGCCTGCTCGGCTTCGGAGCGCGGTGGGTGATCGTCGCGGTGCCGGCCGCCATCCTGAGAGAGGCTCAGGATCTGCTGCCGGAAGATTCGGTGCAGGTCCTCGAGGGCGGCGACAGCCGGCAGGACTCGGTGCGACGGTGTCTCGAAGGCCACCGGGTCGACTCGGACGATCTGATCGCCGTCCACGATGGCGTTCGCCCGGCGGTCTCGGAGGCGGATTTCCGAGCGACCCTCGACGCCGCGGCGCGAACCGGCGCCGCCATCCTCGGCCGCTCGGTCCACGACACGCTCAAGGAGTTGAAGGACGGCACGGTCGTCCGGACCGTCGACCGCAGCGCGCTCTTCCGCGCGGAGACCCCTCAGGTCTTCTCTCGCACCGTGCTCGAACGCGCATTCGCCGCCGCCGGCGACTTCACCGGCACCGACGAGGCGTCCCTGGTCGAGCGCCTCGGTGACATCGAGATCCGAGCCGTCGAAGCGACCGCCCCGAATCCGAAGCTGACCCGCCCGGATCAGCTCGGTTTTCTCGAGAGTCTCTTGGAATAGGAAATAGGGACAGGCACTCTTGTCCAGCAAGTGGGTGCCTGTCCCTATTTAGTTGGCTAGGCGGCGCTCAATCGGAATCCGAGTCGTCGTCGCAGTCGGAGTCGTCCTCCGAGTTCACGTCGTCGTCGATGATCACCTGGTTGTTCGAGCCGAAGTCGAAGATCGCCGTGTCGCTGTCGACGATCGCCTTGTTGTCGAACGAGTCGCCCAGTCCGAGGTCGCCGCAAGAGCCGCCCGGAGCGGTGCCGTCGAGGTAGACATCAGCGAACAGGGAGCCTGCGAACGCGCTCTCCTGAATCTTGTAGCCGGTCGTATCGCAGTCGATGACGATTCCGAAGACGTTGTCCGAGTATGAGTTGTCCTTGAACGAGTTGCCGGACGAGGGGCCCGCGACCCGATCCTCGAAGGAGCCCAGCAGGCCGATGAACGCACCGTCGACGACGTTTCTGGCCACGGAGAGCTTCTCGTCCTCTAGGGCGACGAGGGCCAGAACCTGTCCGGTCATTTGATTGCACGTGAGCCTGGTTTTCTCGGTCACCTGCGACAGGACGCCGATGAACCCACCGGTGAACTGGTTGCCCTCGATCCGGGTCTTGGCGGGGACCCCAAGCGGCAGGATCGTGACGACGCTGCCGTCCGCCTCCGCGCATCCGATGCCCTCACCGAACATGACGATCGCCTGCGACGCCATGTTCGCGAACCGGTTGTCCTCGATCGAGAGCTTCTCGATCCGGCCCAGGAGCTCGACTCCGCGATTGCCGTTGTCGAAGAGGTTGTCCTCGATCTCGACGTCGTCCAGCTCGCCGGACGTGGGGGAGCTCGACGCGCAGGCGAGGACGGTGCCAGCGTCGTCGTAGTCGGGAAAGAGGTAGATGGCGCGGTTGAGTCGCGTGAACTTGATGTCGCTGATCTCGATGCCGCTCAGCGCGCCGTCGAAGCCGAGGATCTCGATGCCGTCGTTGAATCGGTCGGGGAATGCGTCCCCTGCGGGTCCGCCGGAGCCGTCGTCGACGCCCTGAAGGATCGCGTCCCAGTCGTCTTCGTCGACCAGGCCGTCGCCGTCGTTGTCGATGCCGTCGGCCCAGTCCTCGTTGTGCGCGCCGTCGCCGTCGTTGTCGAGGCTCTGCCCGACGATGGTCAGGTCCGAGGTGCCGACCAGGATCGATTCCCCGTCGAGCTGGAACATCCCACGCAGCTCGACCGTGTCGCCGGCCTGGGCGCCGTCGATCGCGCTCTGGATCGCGGTTCGATCGACCGCGACATTGTCCATGCCCACGACCACGTGCGTCTGCGGCGAGGCGAAGGTGGCCGCAGTTGTCATCAGGGCCAGTAGAAGGATCGAGGCGGGGGCCTTCTGAGTGGATGCTCTCTTCATGTCGGTTCTCTCCTTGTGAGTCGCGTGAGTTCGGTCCGTGCGCGCCGATCGAGCCGGCGAGCGTTGGGCTCCAGCCGCGGGCGCACAGATGGCCCTGGCGGGAGCTACCAGTGACGAATGCGCCAAACGGAGAAAAACCGGGCCAACCTGAGAGGGCGGCCCTGCCGGCTAGAGGTCGGCAGCGAGCAGCGGCACCGATCCCGCGTCGTGCTCTCTTTGAGCCAGGGCGCTGCTGAGCAGGCTCTCGGCCTGGGCGATCCGCCAATGCCCCTTCGGGTGGCGTAGCTGGAGCAGTTCGAGCGCCTGTCGAGCTTCGACTGCCGCGGTTCGGGGATCATCGCGTTCGAGCGACAGGCGCGCGAGCCCGAGTCTCGGCTCGCTGCCGGCGCCGAACTCCCATTCCGGGGTGTCGGCAAGGTCGCTCGCGGCTTGGCGGTAAAGATCCTCGGCCGCCGCCAACTCGCCCCGGTTGTGCAGAACCGTCGCCAGCAGGCCGGTCGTGAGCGCCACCCGCGGATGATGCGGCGACAGCCAGGACGACTCGCGCTGGATCACCTTGCGGAGCATGGCTTCGCCGGCATCGAGTGCGCCCTCGCCGGCCAGGGCGACGCCGAGGTGCTTCAAGAGGTTCGCTTGAGTCGGGCCGTCACCGAGCTGCATTCGCCGGCGTACGTCCAGAGCCTGGCGCAGCGTTTCGACGGCCTCCGGATAGCTCCCGAGCTGAATCAGCGAGCGAGCTTGCCAGACCAGGCCGGTCGCGAGGCTCTCGTGGAACCCGCCGACCCGCTCGCGGCGCAGGTCGATCGCTTCGCGAAAGAGGCTCTCGGCCTGCCGGGGCTCGCCGCGGGCGAAGTGGAGCAGCGCGCGATCCTCGACGGTCTGGGGCGCGTCGAAGTGCTCTGGGCGGAGTCGTCCTCGGATCTCCGCCGCGCGCGCCTGCAGAGCCGCCGCCTCTTCGAGCCTCTGCTGCTCGAGCCGGAACTCGGCCAGCTCGCTCAGTCCGCGGGCGGTCCAGACACTGAGCGGGCACACCTCCAGGCGGACCCGCAGAGATTCCGCCAACAGCGGCTCGGCCTTGCCGAGCTCACCCATCCGCCAGTAGTACCGACCCAGTGCCTCGAGGCTCTCCGCCATCGCCCAGCTCGCGCCGTCCGTCTGGCGGCTTCTGACACGCAGCGCCTCGCTCAGCAGCTGCTCGCCCCGCTCGAGCTCGCCGGCTCGAAGGAGCGACATGCCGAGGCTGTGCAGGCTGCTCGCCACAGACAGATCGTCGTTGCCGAGCTCGCGCCGGCGCAGGACGAGTGACTCCTGGAACAGCCATTGGGCATCATCGCGCAGGCCGGCCTGCTGGTAGACGATGCCCATCGCCTCGAGCATCTCGGCGAGGGCCACAGGATCGTCCATCATTCGACCGCTCAGCTGACTGGCCGAGATGTCGAGTGCCTGGCGCGGCACCGGGGAGGAGGTCTCGATCGGGCCGTGGGCGGCGAGCCGCACGAGGAGCTGGTCGGAGACCTGTTCCGCTTCGGTGCGGGAGATTTTCAGCTGACCCGCCTGCCAGCTCAGGATCAGCAGGAGCCCGGCGACGAGGATCAGCACGGCACTCGTCGCGATCAGGCCGCTCCGATGACGCCGCGCGAACTTGCCGAGCCGGTAGCCGAGGTGATCCTGCCGGGCGACGATCGGCAGATCGTTCAGATGCCGTTCGATGTCGTCACTGAGCTGCCGGGCGGAGTAGTAGCGCCGGTCCGGCTCCTTGCGCAGCGCCTGAGCGGCGATCGTGTCGAGATCTCCGCTCAACCGCCGGCGCAGCTCGGCCAGCGAGCAGCCGCGCCGCTCGGCGACGGTCGCGCCGTCGCTTTCAGACGGGCTGCCATGAGCTCGGCCGGCCGCCTGGCTCGGGCTTTCCGGTTGCTGCTCGCAGATGGCTCTTTCGAGCTCGTGGGGCAGCTCGGTCTCGAGCCGGTACGGCCGCGATCCGCTCAGCAGCTCGAACAGCAGGACGCCCAGGGAGTAGACGTCGCTCGCCGTCGTGATGGCGTCGCCGCGCACCTGCTCGGGGCTGGCGTAGCCCGGAGTCATCGGTCGCTGGCCGGTGCGCGTCGAGTTGAGCTCGAGCCCCTCCCGCGGCGCGAGCCACTTGGCGATGCCGAAGTCGAGCAGCTTGACGGTGCCGGTGGCCGTCACCAGGATATTGCCCGGCTTGAGATCGCGATGGACCAGGAGGCTCTGATGCGCGTGCTGCACCGCTGCGCAGACCTCGAGAAGGAGGCGCAGCCGCGACTCGATCCCGAGCCGATGCCGGTCGCAGTAGTCGGTGATCGGGAGGCCGTCGACGTACTCCATCGCCAGATACGGCCGGCCGTCGTCGGCGGTGCCGCCGCCGAGGAGGCGCGCGATGTTCGGGTGGTCGAGGGTCGCCAGGATCTGGCGCTCGGCAAGGAACCGTCTCGCGTGCGAGCGCTCCGTCACTGCCGGTCGCAGTAGCTTGATAGCGACCCGTTCCCGGTAGGTGGCGTCGTCTCTGGTCGCCAGGTAGACCTCGCTCATCGCTCCCCGTCCGATCGGACGGATCAGGCGATAGGGCCCAGCCCGGAGCGCCGTCGCGACCTGGATCACGCTTTTCGGTAGAGCTCCGTCGATCCGGAAGAGGGGCTCTTCGAGAAACCCCGAACTGGCGCGCTCGGCCTCGAGGAGCTGTTCGACCTCTCGCCGCAGCTCCGGGTCGCCGTCATGACACAGCTCATCGAGCAGGTCGGC
>JAJCXP010000119.1 GCA_029263375.1 Acidobacteriota bacterium
CACCATGACCCAAGACTCCAGGGGCCGGGTGCTCGACGTCGGCCGCAAGACGCGGGTCATTTCAGCCGCCCTGCGCCGCGCGCTCAAGCATCGAGACAACACCTGCCGCTTCCCCGGGTGCGATCTCACCTTCTGCGACGCTCATCACGTCCACCACTGGGGCGCGGGGGGCGAGACGAAGCTCGACAATCTGGTTCTGTTGTGTCGCAGGCACCACAGGTGCGTGCACGAGGAGGGATTTCGGGTTGAGGAGACCGGCGATGGTGGGTTTCGGTTTCTTAGTCCGGACGGCCGAGCGACTCCGGAGGCGCCACCCCTGCCGGCTACAGGTCAGAAGCCGGTCTCTCGGCTACTCCGCCAGCTCATCGAGGCGGGGCTCGATGTGGAGAGCCTCGACCACTACCCGAAGTGGGACGGAAGCTCGCTCGACCTGCCAATGGCGATCGACGGCCTGTGGTCGCCGAGCGCGGACGGCGCTTGAGCCGGGCGGGAGTGTAGTTCCCTGCTACCCGAGCGCCACGCCGTGCTTCTTGAGCCAGGCTCGGCGCTCGCGGTAGTCGGGGAGCAGCGTGCCGACGAGTCGCCAGAACTTCGGGCCGTGGTTGCGCTCGACGAGATGGCAGAGCTCGTGGACGACCACGTATTCGTAGATCGGTTTGGGTGCGGCCATGAGGCGCCAGTTGAGGGAGATGGTTCCGCGTGCGGAGCAGCTTCCCCAGAGGGTTTTCTGGTTACCGATGCGGATGGTTCTTGGGGCGACGCCGAGTTGGGGGCAGTAGTGTTGGGCGAAGGTCTGGGCGTCTTCGAGCGCCCGCTCCCTGAGCCACGAGACGACCACCTCGCGAACCAGCCCCTCCCGTCGGTCCCCGTCGATCCGCCTCGGCACCCGGACGTGGAAGGCGTTGGCGTAGCGGAGGCTTGGTTCGGAATCCTCGCTGGGCTCGACGCGCAGCCGCAGGAACCGCCCGCGGAAGAGAACCTTCGCTCCAGAGACGAAGCGCTGGGGGATGGCCACCAGCGCTCGCTCGCGGAGCGCCTCGGTCTTGTCGTAGAGCCAGCGGCGCTTCGAGTGCACGAACGCCTCGATGCGGCCATCCTCGAGCCGCAGGGGCGCGACGACCTCGACACGGCCCGGCGTCACTACCAACCGTAGCCGCTTCGCGCGCGCGCTTCGGCGCACTTGGTAGGGGATCGTCGAGTTGCCGACGGTGACCGAGGGCATCACGAGAGCTTCACGCAGTGCTTGAGCGCGAACTCTTCGATCAGGGAGTCGTCCTGGAAGACCCTGCTCGAGATCCCCTCGAGGTAGCCGAGAACAAGTTCTTCTTGGTCGCGGCTAGGTTCGGAGTACTTTGCCACCCTCGCGGTCCCCTGCCTGTTCGGAGTGTCGGTGAATCATACAGGGCGGCGCCTCGTGCGCTGCGGGATGTCCACAACCAGCCGCGCTGCTAGGATCGTTCAGATTCACCGACGAACTATTGGGGCGGCGGCGACGGTACCGAGCGTTGGCCCACTGTGGAGGGACTCCTTGAACTCACAGATCGCAGAGATGTTGGGAACCAACCGAGTCACGGCTCGGGAGGCTCTCTTCGAAGGCCTCGCCTCGACCCTCGAACTCGTGACCCGATCATGACCTGGTGGGTCTACTTCGCGAGCACCGCGCAAGCTGGCGAGGCCGACACCTTGAGCTTGGCTCTAGAGCAGGGGATCTTGAGTCGACCGACTCACACGAGTGCGGGAAAGAGCCGGATCGCCAACGTCAGTGAACTCAAGCCCGGGAACCACATCCTCCTGGTCTACCGAGACGCTGGACCTCACAGAGCACGAGCCATCGCGAGGATCGCGGTCCCAGAGGAGCCGGTGCCCGGGATCAAGGCGATAGATCGGATCACCGGCGAGCTAGCTGTCGAGATGACTCAGAAGGGCTATCCGCCTCTGGCGGATGGGAGTCACGAGGCGATCCGACTCGAGACCGCAGAGCCTTGCGATCTGATGCTCGAGGGCAAGTATGGCGGTCGCAACGCGATTCATCGGGTCGAAGCCGCCGACAACGCAGGCGTGCGCAGGCTGATCCGTCAGGCTTCGAGATAGGGCACCTCCGGCCTTCCGTTCTGGGCCCAGGATCGCGAACGGATAGCCGAGCAACGCCCCCGAACACCAACTGTGGTCTACTGACCCTCAATCTGATCGGCGACGGCGTCGAGCCTCCTTCCGGACACAATCCAAGGGTGCTCTTTCAAGGCAAGTCGTGCCTTCGACGCCGGAGCTCTGTCTACAGAGAGAGGAAGTACATGACGAGACTAACGACCACAGGACGAGTGCTGGGCACCGTTTTGGCTCTGGTGGCGCTGGCCGCCCTGAGCTTGCCCGCCATCGCGGGGGCAACCAGCCACGAAGAGAGCACCGTCGCGGCCGAGATCAAGGCCGTGATCATGGAAGGCAACGCGTTTGTGAGCAAGAACCTGAAGGACCAGGATGGCGGCATCTCCAAGGACGGGTCGATGCAGTTCTGGTCGAGCGGTGGGCTCATCCAGGCGGTCGCTCCGAACTCGGCACCTTCCGTGTACGAGTCCTTCTCGCTGGAGCCGAAGCACATCAAGGTCATGGAGCTGCCGGGCGGCCAGTCGGCCGTGGCCATGTACTACTCCGAGGGAAGCTTCAAGCTGAAGGGCAAGGACGCCGTGGACCACTACATGACGCGGGTTCTCGAGGTCTACGTCAAGGAGGACGGCAAGTGGGTGACCCGCGCGGGTCACTGGTCTCCGATCGCCGCTGGCGCGGGCACGAATCAGTCGGCCGTGGACTAGCGTCGGCCTGACGTTCTTCAGAACGGGCTCGGGGGGCAGAAGCCGTCCGAGCCATTCTTTTTTGAGGACCTGATCCGCTTCTAGTCGACCTCGTCGCCGAGCTCGGTCAGGAGCTGCCGCACCCGCTCGAGATCGCGGCTCGAGCGTTGCCGTGTCAGCTCGCCCAACTCGCTCTCGGCCTCCTGGGTCCGGCCCTGCTGAAGCAGACCGCGCACTCGCGTTTCAATCTGGACCGCAGCCTCGAAGCCGTCGGAGTGCTCTGAGTCCCACGCCGAGCGGACGGCCGGGTAGCGCGCGTCGTAGTCGGGGTCCACGAGCCGCTGGAGTCGTCGGAAGTAGGTCCATGTGGCGTCGGTGCCCTCGGTCGGCGAGGCCTGGTAGAGCTCGCGCGGGCTCGAGCCCGCTCTCGGGTAGAGCGGTGTGTAGCCGGCGTAGCTCGGGGTGGCGAAGCCGAACCACATGACCGGTCCGATCGCGTCCGGTGCGATCTCGCGCATGTGGGCGATGAAGGTCGACTGCGCCAGGTTGGTGCTCAGGGTGCGGCTGACGTCCGGCTGTGAGTCGAGATCTTCGCGCCACACCGGGCCGGGCTGGGGCGGCGTGTAGTGGGTAGTCCCCTCGTAGCGATCGCGCAGGATCGGAACGAGGTCGGCGGGCTCGATCTCCTCGCCGAGGGCGGCGAGCAGGGTCTCGACCCGGTGCTCGCGGCGCGTGTCGTAGGGCTGATCCATCTTCTCCGGCCTGCCGTAGGCCCCGGCGAACGAGAAGGGCTCGTCGCGCCCCTGCCATCCCTGCTCGATGGCGTGCTCGACCAGACCCTTGCTCGCGAGGTCGTACTCGGTGCCGATGCGAAAGCGGTTCGCGGTGACCCACACTTCGTCGTCGCGCACCCTGCGGGCGACCCAGTGATGGGTGGTGGTCTCGACCACCCAGGCCTCGCGGCTGTCGGCGAGGTGATAGATCAGTCCGCCCCAGTCGGCCTGGCCATGAGTGTCGATCAGCTCGCCCAGAAGCTCGACGCCGTGGCGAGCGCTGGTGGCGCGCTCGAGCAGGATCTGGCGCAGGGCGAAGCGGCGGATACCGACGCCTTCGAGATTCTCTTCGCGCGAGTGCGCCCAGTTGCAGCTCATCGAAACGCCCTGGTCGTTGATGCCGACGAGGATCGAATCGTAGGGGCCGCCGATTTTCGTGCCCAGGCCCTCGGCGCCGGGCGCATTCCCCGAGGCCCAGTAGCCGAAGGTGTCGGCCGGCTGCTCGATCTCGACGTAGGGCACGCGCACTCTGCTGTTAGGGCCATGCGTCGCCGGCGCCGCCGCCCAGAGGCGTCCGACCGCGTCGTTGCCCATGTCCTCGTTGTGGGCGTGAATCACCGAGCCGTCGGCGGTGAGCGCTCTACCGATCAGGACGGTCGTGCACGGCGTCGCCGGCGCTGCCAGCAATAGCGCACCGAGCAGCAGCAACGCGGTCGCCTGGTCGAATCCTGATGCTCTCGGGATCACCCTGACGATCAACCTAGCACGTGGCTCTAGTTGGCGATGGTGTTCCCCAGAGTCACCCTCGCGAGCTCCTTGGCTCGGTCCAGCGCGTCGGCCGAAGCCGACTCGATGTCGACCGGGACCCCGGCGCCTTCGATCCTGCCGTGGGCCGTGGAGTAGTAGTCGGCGACCGGCAGGCTGACGATGAAGCCGTCGCTGGCGTCGAAGAAGCTCTGCGAGAGCATGTGGCCGACGGTGCGCTCGCCGACCAGGGTGGTGACGCCCGAGGAGCGGAAGGCGTCGGCGGCGAGCTCGGTGGCCGAGGCCGAGTCGCCGTCGACGAGCACGAAGACCGGTCCGTCGAAGTTGGGCTCGGCCGGTTCGAAGCGCAGCTTGATCGGGTCCTCTTCCTGGACGCCCTCCCAGAAGGCTTTGAGCGACCACCCCTGCCAGGGCTCGATCGCCGCCAACTCCGCGGAGGTCGGGGCTTGGTCGTGCGAGACGTTCCAGCCGTGGGAGATGAAGTAGCCGGGCTCGAGCGGTTGATCGATCACGTGCTCGACGAGGGGCTTGACGGCGAAGGCGCCGCCGCCGTTGCCGCGCAGGTCGATCACCAGCGCCTTCGAGCCTTTGGCCGCGATCTCCCGGTACCCGGCGCGGATGTGCTCGATCGTGTCGTTGCCCATCATCGTGTCGACCGTCAGCACGGCCAGGTCACCGTCGAAAACGACCCGTGCCGCCTGCTCTCCGACGTCGTAGCTGTCGAAGCTCTCGATGATCGCCGCCGCCGGTGTCGTCGCGCGCCGTAGCTCGAAATGGGAGAACGGGTCGTTGGCCCAGGCGAATCGAAAACCGAGCAGCAGGTCCAGGTCGTCCTTGGCGGCCGCGGCGATCTCGCCGAGCCGGCGACGGAAGTCTAAATACGCTTCGGTCTCGAGGTCGTCCGGATCGAACAGCTTGCTCTCGACCACCTGCTCGGCGACCGCGACGATGGACGGATAGTCGCGGATCCTCTCCAGCTCTGCCATGGTTGCTTCGCCGACCAGTGTGCCGGTGACCGGCCCGCCGAACAGACCCCCGTCGATCGAGCCTGTAAGGGTGTGTCCATCGATCGCGAGCGACACCGTTCGCCCCGACCACGGAGCGCTGGTCTCACCGGTCCAGCCGCCGGCGCTCTCGTGAACCGTGAATGCGAACAACCCCGGGGAGAGGTCGACGTCGTCCGTCCGCGCTCTGGGTTGCGCTCGGATGAGCTCGATCGCGCCAGACAGGCTGTGGGCGCACACCGAGTCCCCGCAGGGCTCGAACGCCAGGTAGGTCTCGATGGGCCCGAGCCGGCGGGTCTCCAACGTGACACTCCAGGTGGTACCTCCCAGATCGGCGCTAGCGAGCCCGGTGGCCGCCCATGCGAGAGCCAGGCAGATGGCGATACGAAGTGGCGTATTCATGAGCGATTCCTCTCGAGTCTGTCGCGGGCAGGGTGGCACTTGGATGCCCGAACGGCCGCGGTGGTTTCAAGAGGCTTCCAGCGCGACGGGAAAGGCATGAGGAACGGGTCACGTCGAGAGGTTGTCGGGATCGGTAGAATAGGCGTGGCAGTCGGCGGCAGAGGAGAATCGGCATGGGTCACCGCGGATCTGAATTTGATGGGAAGCACAAGCGGCACGGGCCGGATCGCAAGCTCGAAGATTGGGAGCGCGTTTCGGACGTCAAGGAGCGGCGGCGCGATCATCGCGAGCACCGCCACTCGCAGCTCGCGCGGCTGAAGGAGCGTCTCGACGGGATCGATGACGCCTACGACTCCGACGAGCTCGAGCAGCGCCCGATACGGAAGGGAGCGGCGGACCTGCGCAAGAAGAAGCGCCGGATGCGTGGCCGCTTGCACGAGATGCACGGGCACGACGACCACAAGTGGCAGGAAGCGCTGGGAGAGTTCGAAGAGGACTGGAAGGGTCTCGAAGACGACTGGGATGATCTGTCCAAGAAGGTCAGCGAGTCCGAGTAGGTCAGCTCGGACTCACTCCGACTCCCAGTCCACCCGGTAGTACCCCTTCGCTCTTAAGAGTTCGATCTCCAGCTTCCAGTTGCCGGAGGTGGGGTTCTCGATGTAGCCGGTCTCGAGCGTGATGCGGCCGCGCTTGCCGTGCCCCGACAGTCGCTGCGTGCCCTCGGCGTCGATCAGCGTCCAGCGGATCTCGCCAGCCTTGATTCTGGCGCGGGCAGTCAGCTCGGCGCCGTCCGCGCCGTTGGGGACGTTCAGGTCGTAGGTGTGAGTTTCGGTGACGCCGTTGAGCTCGATCTGCTCACCCAGGGTGCTGCGGGCTCTGGGGCTTGCTTGACTCGACATCGCCCAGAGGGACAACAGAAGAATCGGGATCATCGCTGGTCGCTGCATGGCTGTTCCTTTCTCCAACTCGACTTGGAGTCGCAAACAGCGTGCCGCCCGCGCGGAGCAGAGAGTGCAGGGAAACCCAGGCCGACGTGCCGTCCGCGGCCGGACAGGTGTCCGGTTGTACCGGACACCTGTCCACGATCACACCGAAACTGCGACCTCGGCCCGATTTCTTCCCTGTCCCTTGGCCGCGTACAGCGCCCGGTCGGCCGCCGAGATCAGGGCAGAGCTGTCGGAGATGTGCCCGGAATAGCTCGCGACGCCAACGCTGATCGTGATCGGGCGGTTGGGCCACGCCTCGTCTTCGACCGCCTGACGAACCGTCTCGGCCGCGGCGAGCGCACCTTCGAGCTCGGTGCTGCCCAGGACGACGGCGAACTCCTCGCCGCCGTAGCGCGCGACGAAGTCGGTGGCGCGCCGGTCGCGTTCGAGGAGGGCGGCGATTCGTTGCAGAGCATGGTCTCCGGCGGGATGGCCGAAGCTGTCGTTGTACGCCTTGAAATCGTCCACGTCGATGACGGCCAGAGAGAGCGGCTGATTGTAGCGGTCGGCGCGGCCGCACTCCTCTTCGAGCCTCGCCATCAGCGATCGGCGGTTGTGGAGACCGGTCAGCGAGTCGGTGATGCTCTGTGCCGCGAGTAGCGCGTTCTTGTCCTCGAGCTCGCGTTGATAGTCCTCGAGCAGGTGCTCATGGCGTCGCAGGCGCGCCGCATAGTCCTGCAGCTTGGTAACCGCGCCCCGAAGCTCCAACTGGCTCATGACCTGGCGCGACAGAGCGCCGAGGGCCTTGAGTTGCTCGGGTGTGAGCACGCGGGGCTCCCGGTCGATCACGCACAAGGTGCCGAGGGCGTTGCCCTTGGCCGTCAGCAGGGGCGCCCCGGCGTAGAACCGGATCGAGGGCTCGGACGTCACCAGCGGATTCGACGCGAAGCGCGCGTCCTTCAACGTGTCGGTGACGACGAAGACGTCGGGCTCGGCGATGGCGTGGGCACAGAGGGCGACCTCGCGCGGTGTTTCCGAGGCGTCGATACCGACCTTCGATTTGAACCACTGGCGATGTTCATCGACCAGGCTGACCATCGCGATCGGACAGTCGCAGATCTTCGCCGCCAGGTACGTGATGTCGTCGTAGGCCTGCTCGGGGAGCGAGTCGAGGATGTCGTAGCTGTGCAGCTCGGCGAGCCGCCGCTCCTCACCATGCGGTCGCACCGGCATCGTCGGTTGGGCCCTCCCCACGCTCTCACCCATGGCCGTCCTCGATTGTTACATATAAGTGGACTCACGTCGGATATTAAGTGGTGACTTAATAGAGCCGACTGCAAATATGTTCGAGCCCGACCTCATGCGGACGGGGCCGGCGTAGAGCCCTGGTTGCCGACGCCCAGTTTATCGAGGGTGTAGTACACCGGGCAGAA
The DNA here is from genome assembly GCA_029263375.1 of Acidobacteriota bacterium. Classification (GTDB taxonomy): domain Bacteria; phylum Acidobacteriota; class Thermoanaerobaculia; order Multivoradales; family JAHEKO01; genus JAHEKO01. The sequence goes on from JAJCXP010000119.1 coordinate 8,090, forward strand.
GCCGGTGAAGCCGCTCTGGATCATCAGGACTCCGATGACGCCCGGGAGCAGGAGCCAGACAGGGCTCACGAGGTAGGCCAGTGCGATACCCAGGGTGATGACCGATCCGACGATTGCGTCATGGACTCTCCGCTGCTTGTGCATGCGCTCCTCCTTGCCGTGGGTGGGTGCCGATTCTACCCGAGGCGCGCCCCGGTTAAGATCCCTGGACCTTGAGAGCGCGTCCTTGGCAGGCGGTCGGGGGCGCCCGACCGCGACGAAGAGTTGTCGTGCTGGTTGTCGCCGGCCTGGCGCTCGGTGCCTGCGGGGGTGCCGGCCCCACCGACGTGCTCGTGGTCGGCTCCGGCATCTCTGGCCTCTCGGTCGCGCTCGAGGCGGCTCGTGGCGGCGCGACCGTCCGGGTCGTCGAGATGTCCTCGGTGTTCGGTGGCCATGCGGTGATGGCGCACGGCGGGCTGTGCATCGTGGATACGCCGATTCAAGCGGCCGCGGGCATCGAAGACTCCGCGGCTCTCGCCGAGCGGGACTTTCTCGATTGGGGCGAGGACGCGACCGAGGGGTGGGTGTCGTTCTACGTGCGGGAATCGAACGAAATGATCCTCGACTGGACCGGCGAGCTCGGCGTCTCGTTCTCGGATTCTGTGCTGCAGCTGCCGGGCAACAGCGTGCCACGGTTTCACAGCCCGCACGGGCGCGGGTTGGGGCTGGTGAGCCCGATCTACCGCGAGGCGGTGCTGCATCCGAACGTGACATTCGTGTGGAACCTGCGGGTCGATCGCTTATTGATCGAGGACGGGCGGGTGGTCGGGGTCGAGGGCGAAGAGCTGCGGAGCGGCGGGCGAAGAGAGTTTCGCGCCGACCATGTGGTCCTGGCGACCGGTGGCTTTCAGAGCAATCTCGACATGGTGCGCGAGTTCTGGCCGGAGGCGTACGATTTTCCCGAGCGGCTGCTGGTGGGCTCGGGGCACAACTCGGTCGGGCTCGGACATCGCGTGGCCGCGGCGGCGGGCGCCGAGCTGCTGAACATGGATCGCCAGTGGAACTACGCGACCGGGCTGCCCGACCCGCGCTATCCGGGCTCGAACCGCGGCTTGAACGCGCACAACGCCACGTCGATCTGGGTCAACCGGACGGGCGAGCGGTTCGTCAACGAGACCGGCAGCACAAAGGAGCGCCTGCGCGCGCTGCTCAGGCAGGACGGCGCTCGGTACTGGGCGATCTTCGACGAGCGCGGCAAGCGCCGGCTGTTCGTGAGCGGCTCACACTGGGCCGATTTCGAAACGGTGGAACGGGTGATCCTCGGCGATCCCGAGATCACGGCTCGCGCCGGCACCCTCGCCGATCTGGGCGCTGCGATCGGGCTCCCGGACGGCCGGTTGGAGCGGACCGTCGAGCGCTACAACGCGATGCTCGCCGCCGGGCGCGACGACGACTTCGAGCGCTTCGGAGCTGGCGGCGTGCCCTACGATCTTGCGCCCGGTTGGCAGGAGGGGCCGATTCCACTCGAGGAGCCGCCGTACTACGCGCTCTCCTTTTTTCCGCTGGCGCGCAAGAGTATGGGTGGTGTGGCAATTGATCTCGAAGCGCGCGCCCTGGACCGCGAGGGCGAACCGATTCCGGGGCTCTACGCCGTCGGTGAGCTCGCCGGCTTCGGCGGCATCAACGGCTGGGCCGGTCTCGAGGGGACGTTTCTCGGGCCCTCGATCGTCACCGGCCGGGTGGCGGGCCGAACGATCCTGGCGTCGCTCGGATCGGCGGCCGCGCCGGTCCCGTCAGTCGGCCCATCTCCGCAACGGTCCGCCGGCGAGGAGTTCGACAACGGCGCCTGCCTCGGCTGTCACGCGTTGCCGACACTGATCGAGCAGTCGCGCCCCGGCTACGACCACTTCGAACGAGCCCACCGGGTGGTCCTCGAACGTGAACATTCGTGTGGCACCTGTCATGGGGAGATGTACCCGTACCGCGGCGGGCAGCACCGCAAGGACCCGCTCGCTCAGATCGAGACCTGCGCCCGCTGCCACCTGGCGCGCGAGCACTGATCGGCCGCCTGGCTCCGGATTACAGCAGTTCGAGCAGGCGCTCGGCCGGTCGGCCGAGGACCGCTTTGCCGCGCAGCAGGCCGATCGGGCGTTGCAGCAGGGTGGGGTGCTCGGCCATCCGGTCGATCAGGACTTCGGGGGGCTCGTCGCCGGTCAGGCCGAGCTCCTTGTAGGCCGCGTCGCGGCGGCGCAGCAGCTCGCGCGGCTCGAGGCCGAGCCTGTCGACGACGTCCCGGATCTCGGCTGCGGAGAGCGGCTCGCGCGTGTACTCGCGGTAGCGGTAGAGGATGCCGCGCTCTTCCAGCAAGGCGACCGCCTTGCGACAGGTGCCTCAGGTCTGTTTGCAGATCAGCTCGAGCATGACGGCAATGCTACGGACCTTCGAGGGCTCGTTTCAACCGCTCGACGGCCGCCGCGAGCTCGTCGCCGGGAAAGCCGGCGTAGCCGAACAGCAGGGCGGGGCGAAGTCGAGCCTGGTTGCAGAAGGTGGAGAGGGCGGCCACCGAGACGCCAACCGAGGCGGCGAGTCTCGATGTCGCGAGGTCGTCGTCACGACGGCGCAGCCAGCCGACGTCGTGCAGGCCGGTGTCGGAGTGTTGAAGATCGATCTCGTCTGAGAGGTGCTCGACGATGGCGCGAGACAGCCGGCTCTGCCGTCGAGCGTAGAGCGTGCGCATCCGGCGGACGTGCCGACCGAAGTGCCCCTCGTCGAAGAAGTCGGCGACCACCGCCTGCTCGAGGACCGGCGTGTGTCGGTCGCAGGCGTAGCGCGCGCCGACGAATGCGTCGACGTGCTCCGGAGGCACCACGACGTAGCCGAGCCGGAGGGCCGGGAAGAGCACCTTGCTCAGCGTTCCGAGATAGATGACGTGGCGCCCGCGATCGAGGCCGGCGAGAGACGCGAGTGGCCGCCCCGCGAAGCGATACTCGCTGTCGTAGTCGTCTTCGATGATCCAGGCGTCCGTTTCGCGAGCCCAGCGCAGGAGCTCGAGCCGTCTGCCGAGCGACATCGTCACGCCGAGCGGATACTGGTGCGAGGGGGTGACATAGGCGAGTCGCGCTTCCGGCGCCAGATCCCGACCGCGCGCGACGTCGATCCCCTCGGCATCGACCGGCACCGGTATCTCGCGTGCGCCGGCGGCCGCGAACGCCACCCGTGCCGCCGGGTAGCCCGGATCCTCCATCCACACCGCGTCACCCTCGTCGAGCACGATCCGGGCGGTCAGATCGAGGCCCTGTTGCGAGCCGCGGACGATCACGATCTGCTCGGGCGAACAGTCGAGGCCGCGCGAGGCGTGCAGATAGCGGGCGAGCGCTCGTCGCAGCGGCGGGTAGCCGGCGGAATCGGCGTAGTCGAGCCAGTCCGGTGACATCTCGCGCGAGCGACGGGAAACCAGACGGCTCCAGGCGCGCCACGGGAACCGGTCGACGGCCGGCCGCCCGACCTGAAACGGGTGGTTGCGATCGCCGGCGGTCGACGAAGCCCATTGGCCGAACGCCTGCCCGCGCGCCGACAGCCGAGCCGCTTCGCCGGGCTTCGACAGCTCGCTGAGCGCGCCGACGCGCAAGAGCTCCTCGGGCAGGTCCTCGGCGACGAAGGTCCCCGAGCCGACGTGAGCGGTCAGGTAGCCCTCCGCGGTCAGCTGCTCGACCGCCTCGAGCACGGTGTTGCGCGAGACGGATAGCTCCTCGGCCATCACCCGGGTAGCGACCAGACGCTGACCGCGGGCGAGCGCGCCGCTCAGGATGTCGTTACGGAGGGCGTCGTAGATCTGGCGATAGAGCGGCACGCTGGCGGCGGGATCGAGCCGGGCGGCGGCGAGCCCGCCGGTGGCCGAGGTGGGTGATTCTGGTCCGGCCGGCTCGGTTTTCATGTGTTTTCGCAGAGAATTGGCACTGTCATATGGCATCGAATTGGATCTACCAGCAGTCCAATATCCTTCATAGCGTCCTTGTATGCAAGAGATTCGCTTCCGCCAGCCACGGCGCAAGGACCGCGCTATCGACGATGCGACCTGGATTCGCGAACTCCTGACCAGGGCTCCGGTCGGTACCTTGGCCAGCGTCTCAGAGGATGGGGCGCCCGCGATCGTTCCTAACCTGTTCGCCTTCGATCCCACGAATGACGTCGTCTATCTACACAGCGCCAAGCAGGGAGAAACTCGCACCAATGTCGAGCTCCGGCCGCGGGTGGCGTTCAGCGTCTCCGAGATGGGGCGGCTCCTGCCCGCAGGCGCGGCGGTGGACTTCAGCGTCGAGTTCGCCTCGGTGATCCTCGGAGGAACCTCTAGCGTGGTCGACGACCCGGCGGAAGCGCGGCACGCGCTCGAGCTCCTGATGCGCAAGTACGCTCCGAACCTCGAGCCGGAGCGGCACTACCGCGGGATCGGCGACCGGGACCTCGCGCGTACATCGGTCTATCGAATCGACATCGAGAGCTGGAGCGGCAAGGGCAAGAGCTCCACGGCGGCGGATGCCTACACCTACGATCCGCCTTCCTCGAGCGGCTTCAGATCGGCAATCCGGGCGACTCTATGCGAGCGTGCGAGAGGGGACGGCTAGCCATGCTGGAAGAGGTCTCGGTCGGCTCCTTCGTAGCGGTCGCGACGGCCCTGCTTGTCACGCCGGGGCCGGCGGTGGCGTTCGTGCTCGCTCGGAGTCTCGAGGGTGGACGCACCGCCGGGCTCGTCTCTCAGCTCGGGCTGTGCGCGGGCCTGCTCGTGCACGTCGTCGGCGCCACTCTCGGTCTGTCGGCGGTGATCGCCAGCTCCGCCTGGATGTTCTCGATCCTGAAGTACCTGGGTGCGGCGTACCTGCTCTGGCTCGGCGTTCGGACCCTGCTGGCGCGCGACCGCGCGGCGCGCGGGAGCTCGCCTGGTTCTCCGACGCGGCCGAGCCGTCGGCGGATGTTCGTGGACGGCTTCCTGATCGACGCTCTCAACCCGAAGCCCGCGCTGTTTTTCCTGGCGCTCCTGCCGCAGTTCGTGGATCCCGGCGCTGGGGAGGCGGCCTGGCAGATCGCGGGGCTCGGCCTGCTCTTCGTACTGCTGGCGCTGGTCACCGGCTCGGGGTATGCGCTGGCCGCGGGCACGCTCGCCGGAGAGCTCGAGGCATCCCCGCACCTGCGACGCGTTTCGCGCTGGGCCAGTGGCTCGGTGTACCTGATGCTCGGCGGGCTGGCGGCGTTCGTCAAGCGCTAGCCTGCGGAACGAAGTCGACGACCTAGAGAGCCCCTGACAGCGGCTCGATGCGCTCGAGGTCCTCGTCGAGGGCCGCTCGCACCCGCTCGAACTCGCCGGCCAGGGTGGCGAGCCGTCCCTCGGCGTCGAGGCCCGTGCTGGAGAGAGCTTCGGTCTCGAGCTCACTCGCCAGGGTGGCGAGGCGGCGGGCGCCGAGCATCGCGCCGGACGACTTGAGTCGATGCGCCAGACTGGCGACGCTGCGCCGATCGCCGCCGGCAAGGGCGGCGGACATGTTCTCGAGCACGCCGGGTGAGGTGTCGAGGAAGGCGCCGATGACTCTGCGTGCCGCTGCCGGCGAGAGTGCTCGCCAGAGGTAACGATCCTGGTCGTGGCGATCGATCGGTGAACCCCCTTCGGAGACCAACAGGCGGAGCGGCTGCGGCTCGGTGGCCGGCCCTGGCTCCGCCCTCTCGGCGGTACGAGCTGCCGGCACGAGCCCGGCGATCATCGACAGCAGCCCCTCGCGGGTGAATGGCTTGCTCAGGTACGCGTTCATCCCGATCGCCAGGCAGCGGCGTCGCTCGCCGGCGAGGGTGCTCGCAGTCATCGCGACGATCGGCACCTCCGCGCCGTTGTCGAGTTGACGGATCTGCTGGGTGGCGCCGTAGCCGTCGAGCACCGGCATCTGACAGTCCATGAGGATCAGGCTGTAGCGGTGCTGTCTCACCGCCTCGACCGCCTCGGCGCCGTTCGAGGTGCTGTCGACCTCGCCGCCCAGCCCCTCGAGCATGCCGCGCACGACGTCCTGGTTGATCGGGTTGTCTTCGACCAGCAGCAGGCGGTGGCCGCGCAACGAGATGTGGAGCAGCGGCGATCGCTCCGCCGGCTCCGCCGATGTCGCCAGCGGGCTTTCCCGCCGAGCGAGTCGAGAGGTGAACCAGAAGGTCGAGCCGGTGCCCGGGACGCTCTCGACGCCGAGCTCGCCGTCCATCAACTGAACCAGCTGGCGCGAGATGGAGAGCCCGAGACCGGTGCCGCCGTAGGTGCGGGTGGTCGAGCCATCGGCCTGCTGGAACGACTCGAAGATCGCCGCCAGCTTGTCCTCCGAGATGCCCAGGCCGGTGTCGCGCACCTCGAAGCGCAGCTCGACCGCGCTCGGGGTCACTTCAGTCGTGCTGACCTCGACGCTCACCGAGCCGGAATCGGTGAACTTCACCGCGTTTCCCACCAGGTTAAGGACGATCTGGCGGAGACGAGTCGGGTCGCCCGCGAGCGTCGTCGGTACGTTCTCGGCGACGTGGATCGAGAGCTCCAGTCGCTTCTTGCGCGCCGAGCCCTCGAACGTCTCGACCCCTTCGCGGACCAGCTGGTCGAGATCGAAATCGAGGGTCTCGAGCTCGAGCTTGCCGGCTTCGATCTTGGACAGGTCGAGCACGTCGTCGAGGATGGTGAGCAGATGCTGCGCCGAGCGCTGGACCTTGATCGCGAAGTCGTGCTGCTTCTCGTTGAGCGGTGTCTCCAGTAGCAGCTCGGTCATGCCGAGGACCCCGTTCATCGGCGTTCGGATCTCGTGACTCATGTTGGCGAGGAACTGCGACTTCGCCTGGTTGGCGCTCTCGGCGATCTCCTTGGCGCGCTCGAGGTTGCGCATCGGTGTGATGTCCGAGCCCGAGCTCAGGATCCCGGTGCAGGCGCCGTCGTCGTCGGTCAGATAGGTGGTGTGCCAGGCGACGATCCGCTCGCTGCCGTCCTGGGTCAGTACCGGATATTCGAGGTAGGCGGTCGCGCTCCGGCTCAGGAAGCGCTCGCGGATGTCGGCTCGCCGGTCCTTGGGCACGAAGTGCTCGAACCATCCGCGACCTGCGACCTCACCGAGCTCGAGTCCGAGGATCTCGCACCCCTTCGAGTTCAGCAGCTGCACGTGGCCTCGAGGGTCGAGGACCAGCATGATGACGTCGGCGACCTGGAAGTACTCCTGGGCCCGCTCGCGCTCTCTCTGCGCCGCGAGCTTCTCGAGCTCGAGCGCCTCCTCCTTGGCCTCGCGCTCGCCGATCTCCTCCTCCAGTGCACGGTTCGTGCGCGAGAGCTCCTCGGCGCGCTCGCGCTTGCGCAGCTGGGCGAGGAGATAGAGCCGGATCAGAAGTGCGGCGATCACCGCGTAGATGGCGTACGCCCACCAGGTAGCCCAGGGAGGCGGTCGCGAGATCAGTCGCAGCGACAGGCCGTCGAGATTCCAGGCGCCGTCGTTGTTGGCGGCCTGGACCTTGAAGAGGTACTCACCCGGTCGAAGGTTGGTGTAGGTGACGCGATGCCGATGACCGAGGTCGACCCAATCGCGATCGAAGCCGACCAGCTGGTAGCGATAGCGGTTCTTCTCGGGAGCGGTGAAGTCGAGGGCCGCGAAGTCGAGCGTCACGACCTGGTCGCTGTAGTCGATCTCGAGCAGGTCCAGCTCGGCCAGTGGTCTGTCGAAGGTCACCGATCGGTTCGCCTTGAGCACTGAAGTCAGCGCGACCTGGGGAACGTGCTGGTTGCTGCGGATCTCGGAAGGATGGAACGCGTTGAAGCCGTTGATGCCGCCGAAGAAGAGCTCGCCGTCACGCGCGCGCAGGGCAGCCGCGAAGTTGAACTCCTCGGCCTGGAGGCCGTGGCGGGTCCCGTAGTTGCGGAAGGTGCCGGTCGTTGGATCGAGCACCGCCAGCCCGCGGTTGGTTCCGAGCCAGAGGTTGCCGGTTTCGTCCCAGAGCTGGCTGTAGATCACGTTGCTCCGCAGGCTGTCCTTCTTGACGTAGCGGCGGAAACTCGCGCGGCCGGCAGTGCGCTCGGCGCGCGTCAGCTGGTTGAGCCCGCCGCCCTGGGTGCCGATCCAGAGGCCTCCGTCCGGGCCCTCCGAGATCGAGAAGATGTGATCGCTGCTGAGGCTGGTCGGGTCGGCGGGATCGTGGGTGTAGCGCCTCGCCCGCCCGGTGGCGGCGTCAAACAGATTCAGGCCGCCACCGTCGGTGCCGACCCAGAGCCCACCGCCCGCGTCTTCAAAGATCGCGACCACCCGGTCGCTGCTGAGGCTATCCGGATCTTCGGGATCGTGGCGATAGTGAGTGAATGTCTCGCTGGCCGAATCGAACCGGTCGAGTCCGCCCCGATAGGTGCCGACCCACAGGGTGCCGCGACGATCCCGGCGAATCGCAGTGATGCCGTCGAAGCTCAAGGAGGTGGGGTCGTCCGGATCGTGCCGGTAGTGTCGGAACCGGCCGGTCGCGGGGTCGAGGCGATCCAAACCTCCGCCCATCGTGCCGACCCAGACGCTGCCGTCAGAGTCGGTCATGAGCGACATGATCCGATCGGTCGCGAGGCTGGAGGGGTCCGCGGGGTCGTGCCGGAACGGGCGAAAGGCCTCGGTCGATCGGTCGAAACTGTTGAGACCGCCGCCGAGTGTGCCGATCCAGATGGTGCCGTCCTCGCCCTCAGCGAACGCGGTCACGTACTTCTCGCTCAGCCTGTCCGGGGCGCCGGCCTCGGCCCGGTAGTGCGGAAACGTACCGGTGGAGGGGTTCCACTTGTTGAGCCCGTCGTAGGTGCCGATCCACACCACCCCGCCGCGATCCTGGTAGAGCGACAACACGACGTCGTTGCTCAGGCTGTAGCGATCGGCGGCGTTGTGGCGGTAGACCTCGAACCGGGAGCTCCTGGGCGCCCAGGCGCAGAGGCCACCGTCGGTGCCCACCAGCAGGGTGCCCTCGCTGTCCTGGTAGATCGCGGACACGGAGCCCGCGCCCATTCCGGATCCGTCCCCATGCTGGAAGCGCCGGAATGTCCCGTTGGCGCGGTTGAACGCGTTGACGCCGCCATCGGCGGTGCCGACCCAGATCACGCCGTCGGAGTCCTCGTGGATCGTCAGCACGCGATCGCTGCTCAGGCTGGCCGGATCTCCGGGCTCGTGGCGATATTGTAGGAATCTGTCGCCGGTCGGGCCGAGCACGTTGAGCCCACCACCGTCGGTGGCCACCCAGAGCGCCCCGAGTGAGTCCTCGAAGACGTCGCGGACGTGACTGCTGCCCAGGCTGCCGGGGTTGGCGGGGTCGTGGAGAAAGTTGGTGAACGACTCGGTTCGCTTGTCGAAACGACTCAGGCCGGCACCGTCGGTGCCGATCCAGAGCCGGCCGTCGTCGGCCTCTCGGATCACGCGAATCCGGTCGCGCTTCGAGCTCGGAGAGTCGCTGGTGCTCTGTCGAAAGTGGGTGAAGGTGCCTTCGGCCTCGTTGAAGCGGTCGAGACCGCCGGTGTCGGTGCCCACCCAGATCACGCCGTCACGGTCCTCGACGATCGTGCGCACGCTGTCGTGTGAGAGTGAGTCGGGGTCGGTCGGGTCGTGTTGGAAGACCTTGAACTCGTTGCCGTCGAACCGGTTGAGTCCCTCGAGCGTGCCGAACCACATGAAGCCGTGCCGGTCCTGGAGGATGGCGTAGACCGCCGCCTGCGAGAGCCCCTCTTCGAGCGAGATCTGCTGGAACCGGTAGTTCTGGTCGGCCGCGAAGGCCCCGTGGCTCGGCAGAACCAGCAGCAGGGCTACGATCGCCCCCGTCGAGATCTTTTTCAGGGTCACGTTGACTCGATTCCGGTTTCGATTCGTCCCGCTCTCTCCTCTGGGTAGAGCAATCGCCGTTCCGTAGAGACATTGCGATGTATGCACCTGAGCATGTCGGCGTCGGTCGGCCATTCTGTGAGGAATCGACTGACTCCTGGAGCTGTGGTAGCGGTTGGAGCACGAGAGCTCCCACGTCGAGATCCGCCGGAATAGAGGAGCCCGCCGCCGCTTCTTTCGACCGCAGGGAGAACCGGCGTCGGCCGACGATCAGGCCGCGCTCGACGCCGCGCGGCGCTGTCGGAACCGGCGTGGCAGCCGGTCGAACTCGGGCGCGGGCAGCGGCCGGCCCAACAGGAACCCCTGCAGGATGTCGCAGCCATGCAGGCGCAGGAAGTCGACCTGTTGCTCGGTCTCCACGCCTTCGGCGACCACTTCCATGTCTACCCCTCGCGCCATCGAGATGATCGCCCGGGTGATCGAGCGGCTCGACGCCTCGTTCGGTACGCCGGACAGGAACGAACGATCGATCTTGATCGTGTCCAGGGGCAGGCGGATCAGATGACTCAGCGACGAGTAGCCGGTCCCGAAATCGTCCAGCGAGAGTCGGACGCCGAGCGCCTTGAGCGAAGCCAGCGACTGAGCGGCACGATCCACGTCCTCGAGCAGGAAGCTCTCGGTGAGCTCCAGGTTCAAAAGCTTCGGGTCGAGACCGGTGGTGGCGAGAACCGCCTCGACGCTGCCGGGGAAGTCCGGTCGCTCGAGCTGTCGAGCCGAGACGTTGACCGACATGCCGATCGCACCGCGGCCGTCGTCCTGCCAGATCTTCGCCTGTCGGCAGGCGGTTCGGAGCACCCAGTCACCGAGCGCGATGATCGCGCCGGTGCGTTCGGCCAGCGGGATGAAGGTCGCCGGAGAGATCCGGCCACGCTCCCGGTGATGCCAGCGCACCAGCGCTTCGGCGCCCTTCAACGTTCCGGAGGCCGTGTCGTAGAGGGGCTGGTACTCGAGTCTCATCTCGCCGCGTTGCACGGCGCCGGTCAGCTCGGTCTCGAGCGCCAACCGCTCGGCGGCGTTCTCGTTCATCTCGGTCGAGTAGAACCGGTAGTTGTCGCCGCCATGCCGGCGGATGCTGTAGAGGGCGGCCTCGGCGTTGGCCAGCAAGGTCTCGCTGTCGCCGCCGTCCTCGGGAAATGCGGAGATCCCCACGCTCGCGGTCAGAACCACCTCGGTGCCGCCGATCGACAGCGGCTCCGCGATCAGTTCCGCCAGGCGCTCGGCCACCTTGGCGGCGTCACCCGGGCTGGTCAGATCGGTCAGGAGCAGGGCGAATTCGTCGCCGCTGAGCCGCGCCAGGATGTCGCGCTCGGGGCGCGCCACGGAGTCGGAGCCACGGAGGTGCTTTGCGAGTCGCTGCGCCTGCTCCCTGAGTGCCTGGTCTCCGGCCTCGCGACCGAGAGTGTCGTTGATCCGATTGAAGCGGTCGAAATCGATCAGCAGGATCGCCAGATGGCGGTCGTGCCGCGCCGCGCTCAACAGTGCCGTGTCGAGATGCTCGCGGAAGGACCGTCGGTTGGGAAGCTCGGTGAGCCCATCGTACTGCGAGAGGAACCGGGCTCGATTCTCGGCCTGCTGTTGGTCGGTGATGTCGAGCACCGCGCCGGTCACGACCCGATGGTCGCGAGCGGAGCTCGTGGCGCGCTCGGCGCGTTGGCGCACATAGCAATCTTCCTGGTTGACGCGGCGCAGTCGAAACTCCAGATCGCGTGACTCGCCATCCTCGACCAGCGCGTCGAGGGCTGTCCGCACTTCCTCCCGTTCGTCCGGATGCACGTGGGCGAGCAGGGAGCGGATTCCATCCAAACGAGCCTCGTCGGGCATGCCGAGGATCTGCCGCATCTGGTCGGAGACGATCAGCTCGTCGGCCTCGAGGTTCCACTCCCAGTATCCGAGCTTGGCGATTCGCTGAGCGTTGGCGAGGCGAGCGCGACTGGCGCGCAGATCGGCCGCCGAGTGGCTCGAGCGCAGCATGTACTCGAGCCGATGCGCCAGGAGCGTCCAGTTCGCCGGCTTGTTGGCGAAGTCGGTCGCCCCCGCGTCGAAGGCCAGCTCGATGGATTCGAGGTCGTCCAGGCCGGTGAGCATCAGGACCGGGATGTGTCGCCCCGCCTCGGAGCCTCTGATCAGGCGGCAGGTGTCGAAGCCGTCTATTCCCGGCATCTGTACGTCGAGGATGACGAGGTCGGGACGATGCTCTCGGATAGCGTCGACCACCTGCAGGCCGTTTTCGATGGTCTCCGCGGCGTAGCCTTTGGCGATCAGCTGTTCGCGCGCGTAGAGGTTCATGACCGGGTCGTCGTCGACAACCAGGACCAGGGGCCGCTCCGTGTCGGCGGCGGCGGTGCCACGCTTTTTCGAGGGCATCTTTCGCTATTCCTGCTCGACCCAGAGGTTCGTCGTCACCGTCGTGTCGAGACTGTCGGCCCAGGCGAAGCCGTCGGCCCAGGCGAAGCCATCGGCCCAGGCGAAGCCGTCGGCCCAGGCGAAGCCGTCGGCCCAGGCGAAGCCGTCGGCCCAAGCGAAGCCGTCAGCCCAGGCGAAGCCGTCGGCCCAAGCGAAGCCGTCGGTCATCGGACTGCCGTCGGCCCAGGCGAAACCGCTGCTCCAGGCGAACGTGTCGGCCCAGGCGAAGCCGTCTGTCAGGGTGAAGCCGTCGGCCCAGGCGAGCTCCTCGGACGACTCCAGGCCGTCGATGTAGAACTCGCCGTCGTCGTTCTGGCGAACCCGGCCGATGTAGTGCTCGACGCCGGCAAGATCGAGATCGACGTCGAGACCGCGGTTGGCGTGCAGCTCTGATTCGGGAGTCGAGCCATCGGGCACCATGGTGGCGGCGGCGTGGGCGTCGACCAGGCCGGCCCCCTGCTGGAGAATCCCGAACCCGAAGCTACCGTTCTGGGCGAACGCGGGGCGCGCCACCGTCATCAGGCGGTACTTCACCTCGTCCGGCGTCAGCTGCGGCTGGCGCTCGAGCATCAGGGCGACGACGCCGCTGACCACCGCGGTCGCCTGCGAGGTGCCCGACATGGTGAACTCGGAGCCGCCGTTGTGAAACTCTGGATGCTCCTGAGCCAGGGTGGTGAACGACCCCATCTGGCCGAGCATGTGGCCCCCCGGGGCGACGAGCTCGGGCTTGACGAAGCCCTCGACGGTCGGTCCGGCGGAGGAGAAATAGGCAAGTCGGTCGTCGGTCGAGTCGTCGGGGGTGTACCGGTCGGTCATCGCACCGACGGTGATGACGTAGGGCACGTTCCCCGGCACGCCGATGGACATCGGGTCCGGTCCCAGGTTGCCAGCCGACGCTACGACGACGATGCCGGCGCTCCAGGCCGCCATTACCGCCTGGTTCAGGGGGTCGTCCCAGTAGTGGGAACGGGGCTGAGCGCCGAACGACAGGTTCGCTACTCGGATTCCGTAGCGCTCCTTGTTCGCGACGATCCAGTCGAGGCCGCGGATGACGTCGGCGTAGGTGCCGGCGCCGTGCTCGTCGAACGCCTGAACGACCACGACGTCGGCGTCCGGAGCGACGCCGTTGAAGAGGCCGCTGGTCGTGTCGCTGCTCATGGCCACCGCGGTCACGTGACTGCCGTGGCCGTGCATGTCCGTGTCCCAGAGCAGGGTCCAGATGGATGCCTCCTCGTTATCGATGGCGTCATAGCGACCGACAACGCGGGTGTCCCCGTCCGAGTTCTTCGTCAGGTCGCGGAAGTGAGCCAGCCCGGAGTCGACGATCGCGATCGACACGCCGCGGCCGGTCACGCCTTCGGAGTGCAGACGATCGGCGCGAACCAGCCTGGGGTAGTTGGCATAGCCGTCCGGAGAGGTGTCGACGACCGTGTTGACGACGACACCCAGGTGGCCGAGCTTCTTGCCCAGTCCAGCTGTCCTCACGCTCTCGTTGGGGAAGATCCGTACGGTGGATGACCGGTCGACCATCGCGATCTGCTGGGTGGGGGTAAGGTCCGCCGCCACCGCGCGAATGATGTCGAGCTCGTGCGTGACACGGCCGCCTACCGCGGTCACCGCCTGCGCCGCCTCGTCGGCGGTACCGGCTTGGACCAGCACCGAATCGGCCGTGAGCGAAGCTGTGAGGCCTGGAGCCGGGAGCGCCAGGCAGATGAGGAGGGCTCCGGTTACTGCCGGTAGCCATGGTTTCTTGGTGCACTGATGTCGGTTCGGACCGCTCATGACCCCGACTAGGGCAAGGCACGTGCCGTCGACCTATTCGGATAGGCGCATTCTCGGAACGCCGGCCGGCGGGTGCTCGCAAGCCGTTGACGAATTGAGCTTTCGTGGCGAGATCGTCGCCAGCTCGAGCCGAGTCGTCGACCGCTCACGGTCGCATGGGTCGATTTCCGGCGCGGTGGGCCGAACGGGCACTCCCAAGATCTGGTGCCTCGCCGCCACAATTCTTGGCCGCCTTTTTCTCGGTGGCCAGGCGCCTACCGACCTCCGGGTCGCGCCCGGCCACGGGACCGCACCGATCGATCTCAGCCTTTTCTAAGGGTCCGCTCCCGAACTTCGGCCGCGGCACGGCGTAGGCTCGTGACATGGCGTCCTTCTCTCCCAGCCCGACCGCGCCTTTGCGGAACTCCTCAGCGCGGCCTATCCTCTCGGGGATGCAGCCGTCGCCCAGTCCGCGCGTCGTCCAGATCGGCGAGTACCTGTTCGACCGCTCGACCGGCGAGGTGCGCAAGGTGGTCGGGACTGGCGAGACCCGGCTCGCGCCCCAGCCGGCCAGGTTGCTGGAGCTGCTGATCGAGAAGGGTGGCGAGCTCGCGACGCACGACGAGATTCGCGCTCGCCTCTGGCCGGAGACGCACGTCGACTTCGAACCGAGCCTGCACTTCTGCGTGCGCCAGATTCGAGCCGCTTTCGCCGACTCGGCCAGTGTGCCGGGCTACATCGAGACCCTGCCGCGCCGGGGCTACCGACTCGCCGTGCGAGTGGTGGCGGTCGAAGCTCTGGAGTCGGAGCAGAGCGGGTCGACGGGACGCCCATCGGGCGTAGGCGGTGAGCATGGTGGATCGAGGCGCTGGGTCCTGAGATCGGCGGTCGGAGCGGGGCTGATCGTCGTCGCGGTGTTGACCTTCCAGCTGGCAGCACGCCCCGCCGCAACCGGCGCCCCGGTGCGGCTCGCGATCATGCCCTTCGAGCTCGCGGCCGAGGGCGAGCGGGGCGCGGATCTGGCGCAGATCTCTGAATGGCTGGTCGCCGAGCTTGGCGGCGACGTGGACGGCGGCATCGAAGTGGTCGGGCCGCGATCTACCGGTGCGTTCTCCTCCTTCCCGTTCCCCGACCTGGACCGGATGTCCGGCGAGCTCCAGGTCGACCACGTACTGAACGCCCGACTCCTGGAGCGCGACGGTGAGACACAGTTGATCATCGAGCTCATCCGGCTCAGCGACCGAGCCCATCCGTGGGTCGAGCTCTACGAGGACCCGAGCGACTGGCGGGCGATCGCGCGTGAAGTGAGCGACGGGGTGCGCACCGTGCTCCGACCATCATCTTGAAGGACTCTCGACAGGAGATCGTCATGACCGAAACCGTGAACCGCCGCACCGTTCTCGTCGCCGCCCCGCTGACCATCGGCACGCTGTTGCTGGACCCGACCCGCGCCGCCTCGCAGGAGCCGGTCGCGGCTCTCGACGACCACTTCCCGGCGCAGTCGGCGGCGGAGGTGCGCGAGGTCGTCGGTGCCAGCCACTTCAGCCTCGAGCGGGTTCAGGCGTTGGTCGACAAGCGCCCGGAGCTCGCCAAGTCGTCGTGGGACTGGGGCTTCGGAGACTGGGAGACCGCGCTCGGAGCCGCGTCGCACACGGGCAACGACGAGATCGCCAACTACCTGATCGACCATGGCGCGCGGCCGGACATCTTCACTGCCGCGATGATGGGCAATCTCGCCGCTGTGCGGGCGTTCGTCGAGGCGAGCCCGGGAATCCAGTCCCTACCGGGGCCGCACGGCATCACCCTGCGCAGGCACGCCGAGCTCGGCGGCGAGACGGCGAGCGCCGTGCTCGCCTATCTCGACGAGGTCGGCGGCGCCGACGTTCGAGCGACCAACCTGCCGCTGTCGATCGATCGCGACAGCTACGTCGGCCGGTACACGTTCGGCCCTGGCGCCGATGGGCGGTTCGAGATCACCGTCGGCAGCATGGACGCGCTGACGATCCAGCGTGGCGAGGGCACGGCGCGGGGTCTGCTCCATCTGGGGGACCACGCCTTTCATCCGGCGGGCGCACCGTCGGCACGGATTCGGTTCCAGGTCGACGGCAATACTGTCCGATCACTCGAGATCTACAATCCGGAGCTGGTTGTGTCGGCCGCTCGCAGCGCGGCCTGAGGGCGCCGAGAGCCTGGATCGAGCTCCGGCGGATGGTTTTTGACCATTACGACCGATAAGGTCATAATATCGTCGATATGACCAGATCGTTGCCGATTGGCGACGCCAAGGCCCATTTCGCAAAGTGCGTCCGAGAAGCGGAGGGCGGTGGGACGATCGTCCTTACGCGCCACGGACGGCCAGTCGCGCGGCTCGGTCCGCTCGACCCCGACATCTACCCTGCGCCACTCGGCGAGGCCGGAGTCCTCGCGGAGCCCAGGGTTCCCTATGACCTGGCCGACAGCGAGGCGATTCTCCGATCTCGGTGCGAAGAGCTCGAGCGGATGCTCGAAGAGGAGGTCTGGGCACGGGTACCGCCGGAGCAGCTCGGAAAGCGGATCGGCAAACGCGAACGGGAGCGGATCCTGGGTCTGGAGAACGAGCCGGGATGATCGTCGACAGTTCCGCGCTGCTGGCATTGGTATTTCGCGAGCCCGGCTATCGCCGCCTGCTCGAGGTGATCGGCCGGGCGCATTGGCTCGGAGTGGGAGCGCCAACGCTGGCGGAGACCGCGATCGTCCTCACCGCCAAGATCGGCACAGAGGCCCGTGCGACGCTGGCGTTGCTGGTCGAGCAGCTGGGGCTATCGATCGTGCCCTTCGAGGCGGTTTACGCTCGTGAGGCGCGCGCGGCGTTCGTTCGCTACGGCCGCGGTCGTCACGCTGCTGCCCTCAACTTTGGGGACTGCCTGACCTACGCCGTCGCCAAGGTCTCCGGGTGCCCGCTGTTGTTCGTCGGCGACGACTTCGCTCAGACCGATCTGCAGCCGGCCCTGTCGCGCTAATCGTCGGCTGTACACTCCGGCCCATGTCCGTTCGCCGACTGCCACTGCTGGCCTTGATCGTCGCCATCCTCCCGGGCGCCTGCGGGGGCTCGGATGCCGAGAGGCCGGTGCCGCCCGAGGGTCGATCCGTCGCTGCTCCGCCGTCCACTCTGACCCTGCGCGCGCCTGTGCATCACCTCGACGGTCTGGCGCGCGAGCCGATGGTGGTGGAGCATCCGGACGGCACCCTGTTTCTGGCCGGTTACCCCTCACAGGTGACCGGTCTCGATCCACGGAGCGTGCCCAACCTGTGGCGCAGCCCCGACGGCGGCGCCAGTTGGAGCCGGGTCGACGTCGGCAGCGCCGCCGAGGGTGCGATCGGCAACTCGGACGTCGATCTGACGGTCGCGCCCGACGGCACCCTCTATTTTGCGGCCATGGGGTTCGACCGCTCGACTCGCGAGGGCACGCACATCGCCATCGGCGTGAGCCGCGACGTGGGGCAGAGCTGGAGCTGGTCGCTGCTCGCGGAGCAGCGCTTCGACGATCGGCCGTGGGTGCGGGTGGCGCCCGACGGTAGCGCTCACGTGATCTGGAACGACGGCTCCGGGGTGGCGTACGCGATCAGCACCGACGGTGGTCAGAGCTGGGTCGAGCGCCCGCGGATCCATCCGGTGGGCGGCTCGAGCCACTTCGCGGTCGGACCCAACGGCGAGCTCGCCGCTCGCATCGCCCCGATCGCCGCCTCGGCCAACGTCTTCCACGAGGGGGTCGAGCTGATCGCGGTGAGCGTCGACGGTGGCGAGTCGTGGGCCAAGCATCCGGCGCCGGGCGAGCGCGGCTGGGATCCGACCTTCAGCGATCCGAGCCAGATCCCCCGCTGGGTGGAGCCGCTTGCCTGGGACGCGCGAGGCGCCCTGTTCTATCTGTGGAGCGTTGGCGCCGAGCTCCGGCTCGCCCGCTCGCTGGACCGCGGTGCGAGCTGGCGTGAGTGGACGGTGGCCACCTTCGATCTGCCGGCGTACTTCCCCTACCTGATTGCCCGCGGTGACGGTGAGCTGGCTGCTACCTGGTTCGTCGGCGGCGGCGACGACATGACGGCCCAGGTGGCCGTGATCCTGATGCCCCAGGCGGGGGGCGCCGAAGAGCCCGTGGTGGTTCGCGCGCAACCGTTCCAGCCCGACGTCTGGGCCGAGCGCGAGGGCGTTCGCCAACGGGACCCCGGAGGTGAGTATCTGCCGATTCTCTTTCTCGCCGAGGGCGGCCTCGCAGTCGCCGCCCCGGTTCAGGACCTGGCCGGCGACCGTTTTGGGTTCACCTTCTGGAGATTGGAGCTCGAATGAAGTTGGGTCATGCTCTCGCTCTCAACTGCCTCCTTGCCGCGAGTTGCAGTGCGGCCCCGCCCCAGTCACCGAGCCCGGTCCCGGGTGCAGGCGGCGGCACGGGCCCGAGCTCGGGCCTGGCGTTTCCCGGTGCGGTCGGCTACGGCAAGTCGGCGTCGGGCGGCCGCGGCGGCGAGGTGATCCACGTGACGAATCTGAACGCCTCCGGACCGGGCTCCTTCCAGGCCGCGGTCCAGGCGTCGGGTCCGCGGGTGGTGGTGTTCGATGTCGCCGGCAACATCCCGATCCAAGGCCACCTCCAGATCCGCGACGGCGACCTGACCATCGCCTGTCAGAGCGCTCCCGGCGGCGGCGTGTCCTTCGTCGGAGGCACCCTGGCGTTCGGCGAGTTCGACGACGAGACCCCATACGAGTCCCAGCGCAACATCAAGACCCGGAATCTGGTGGTCCGGCACTGCCGGTCGCGCGATCCGGCCGCCTCGGTCTCGAGGGGCGACAACGCCGATGGCATCCAGCTTCTGAACGTCGATCTGGCGATCTTCGACCATGTGTCGATCGCCTGGGCGGCGGACGAGAGCGGGGCGGCGCGGCGCTCCCGGCGGATCTCCTGGCAGAACTGCCTGATCACCGAGCCGTTGATCAACGGTAAGCACTCGAAGGGAGCCCATCCCTACGGACCGATCGCGGCCTACGGTACCTACGATTGGTCGATGGTCGGCTGCTTCCTGTCGAACGGCTGGCATCGCTTCCCCCATCTGATCGGCAACAACCTGTCGCTCGACTCACGGCCACCGGGCCGCGGCCAGCGCGATCGGGAGGGGCCGCTACGGCCGCCGCGGTCGGGTGGCCGCGCCGGTCGCGATCGGCAGGCCCAGCTGGCCACGAACCGCCTGCAGCTCGGCCCGCCCAACCCGGTCTTCCTGTTTTCGGGCAATACGGTCTTCAACGTCGGCGGTCCCGAAGGGATCGGCGGCTCGGAGGTGGCGATCGGCGCTCACGCCGTGATCGAGAACAACGCCTACTGGAGCGGCCCCGACACGCTGCCTGGCTGGTTGCCGATTCGCGGCCACGATCGACCCGACTCGGCGCAGAGCGGTTCGCGCATCTCGCTGCGTGGCAACACGCTCGACGGAGTGCAGCCGAGCAGTCAGCGCAGCCTGGTGGCGACCCGATTTTCGGAGGTGGCACCGCCCGAGGAGGAGTCGAGCCGCTGGAGCGCGCCGGCGCCGGATCTGTCGGTGGTCGCCGATCTCGACAGCGTCGGCGCGCTGCCGCACGACGAGATCGACGCCCGGGTGCTGCGTGAGTTCGCGGCACGCGCCGGCAGTCAGGGCGCGCCGTGGCGCAAGGCGGGTGACCCGGTGCCGGCGCCGGCGGCCGGACCGCCGCTCGCCGACGGCGACCGCGACGGTATGCCCGACCGCTGGGAGCGGGAGCGCGGTCGAGACGCGAGCATCTACGATCCCTGGCACGACAAGGACTGCAACGGCTGGAGCGATCTCGAGGACTATCTGAACGAGCGCGCCGGCGATGCGCGGGTGGCGGGCGACTGTGACCGGGCGCCGGCGGCACCGTCGCCGGTGAGTTCGACTCCCGAGCCGGAGCCCGATCCGCGTCCGGAGCCGACCCGGCGGCCGAGCCCACCGGGGGTCGATCAACCGTCGCCCGGCGCCGGTCTGGCGTGCGCCAACGTCGTGCGCTTCGAGGCGCGCTGTCAACGCAGCGCGCGCGGCGCCGGCATCCAGGCGCGCGTGATGCTCCGCGGAGCTGCCGATGGGGCGAGCGTGACGATCTCGGTCGATGGGCGGAATGAGACCGTCACGGTTCGCGACGGGCGCGCCATTTTCGAGCAGCGTGGGGCGGCAGCCGGCTCTCATACGATCCGTCTGGTCGACCCGGCCGGCTGCGCCGCCGACGTTCCGGTGAGCTGCTCCGGGCGCTAGCCAGCCCTTCTCACCCCGTCGCTACTGCGAGGCCGAAGGTCACTGAATCTGCTGCGTTATCCGGTTGCTCCACTCCACACCGTACGTCCAGTACGCTTGCGTCGTTCCGCAGCCGGATGCCTTGCATCTTCAGCAACCTACGGCCTCTCGCGACACGACGGCGTGAGAAGGTCGGGCTAGCGGCCCAGCACGCGGCTGCGCACGAGCCGGCCCACCAGCGGCAGCTCGGCGAGCGACTGTCGCCACCCGGTCGCCTCGGGCCGGAATGGCGACAGCACCAGGAAGAGCGCCAGCCAGAGCGGGTGTTGGAGGAAGGCGATCCCCATCGTCAGCTGGGTCGAGAGATGGAACAGGATCAAGCCGATCGCCCAGGGCCGGTGCAGCGAGGGGCGCAGGACGACCCAGAGAGCGAACATCTCGAGGTAGATCGACCCGGCCGCGAGCGGTGGTCCGAGCCAGTAGTTGTCGATCAGCCACGGCCCGAGCGGCGCGACGGTGTCGGTCTCCAGTAGTTTGGCGGCCACCTGCTGCGCCAGACCCGTGGGCATCAGATAGTGGACCTCCCCCGCGACGATCTGGCGTGCGAGGCCGATCACCTTCCAGAGACCCGACATACTGTAGATCAGTAGGATCATCCCCTGACAGGCGGAGAACGTCACCAGCGTTGCCGCTCGCACGCGCCGGGTCGGCAGACGATGCGCGCTCCACCCGGCGGGCAGGAACACGAGCACCATGCTGAGCAGGAGCCCGAGGTGCTCGCCATGGTTGATTGCGCCGAACGAGAACCTGAGCGCGTTGAACATCAGAAGCGAGACGAATACCGCGATGCGAGCGGCCCGATAGCGGTAGAAGATCACCCCGATCAGCGCGCCCAGCAGGTGGATCCAGTGGACGAGCGGTATCGCCAAGCGCGGCTCGAGCCAGCGCATCCAGAAGATCGGCCATCTCGGCTCGAGGTGGCCGCCCTCGAGCTGCGGTCGCCAGGGGAAGATGTCGGCGAGCGTAAGAAACAGGATCACGACGTAGAACGCGTGAACCAGTGCTCGGGCCTCGAGGAACGGCTCGAGGTGGCCGAGCTGGCCGGCCGGTGCGACCGGTCGATCGCCGCGGAAGAATCGGCGCAGGCGCCGATCGAGCGGCTCGGTGGTCACCGCTGAGCTCCGTCGGGCGCGCTGGCGAAGCGTTCGAGCACCGTCCTCTGGACCTCGAGCCCGCGCCATCGGTCGAGCGGTTGGTAGCGCTCGACCGTCAGGTCGTAGCCGGTGGCGGCACGGAGGTAGCTCCGCTCGAGCAGCCGGCGCAGACGCTCGACCTCGCCGGTCTTGCCGGCGGCTTGTGCCGCTCCGAGCCGCTGGATCACCTTCCGGGCGATGAAGCGGTCACCCCTGACCATCGCCTTCGGCGCGTCCAGCAGGGCGACAGGCGGCTCGACCGGCCGGCCATCGAACTCGTGGATCGTGATCCGGTAAGTCGTGGTCGGGCCGGGGACGCGCGAGAACAGCGACCAGCCGAACAGCGGGAAGACTTCGTAGGCCCCCGGCACCAGCTTCTGACTGGCGGTGCCGAGCACGAAGTAGCCGGCAAGAATCAATACGAAGAGCCGCGCGAGCCGCCGCGGCGAAGGCAGCCGCGCGGTCACGTCGGGTCGCAAGCGGGCGGAGGAGTGAGCACCGGGTTCGTTCGGCATTGTACGCGTCGGGCGCCGATCATCAGGCGCCGACGTGAACCACGCAGCGCCGATGCGAGCCGCGCCTCCGGTGCTCCCAGACGTAGATCCCCTGCCAGGTCCCGAGTGCCAGGCGCCCGCCGAGGATCGGAATCGACAGCGTCGTCGAGGTCAATGCCGCCCGGATGTGCGAGGGCATGTCGTCGGGCCCCTCGTGGGTATGGGTGAAGTGCGGGTCGTTCTCCGGTACGTTGCGCTCCAGCCAATCCTGGAGATCGTGCCGCGCGGACGGGTCGGCGTTCTCCTGGATCGTGAGACTCGCCGAGGTGTGCTGGATCATGACGGTGCATAGACCGTCGTCGGTCGCGCTCCGCGAAACCACCTCCTGGACATCGGACGTGATCTCGTACAGGCCCTTGCCGTGGGTCGGGCAGACGATCGTTTCGTTCATGGCCGCCGCCCAAGAGTACAGGCTCCAGAGTCTGCGGATAGACTGTGAATCATGACCGAGAGACCCGCCGCCATCGTCACCGCCGCCGGTAGGGGAATGGGCGCCGCCATCGCTCGCCGGTTGGCGGCGGACGGCTACGACCTGGCCCTGATGTCGAACAGCGGCGGAGCCGAAGAGCTGGCCCGCGAGCTGGGCGCGGTCGCGCATACCGGCTCGGTGACCGAGGTCGCAGATCTCGAGGCGCTGGTCGAGCTCTGCTCGCGGAGCTACGGCCGGGTCGACGGCGTGGTCAACAATACGGGCCATCCGCCGAAGGGGCCGCTGCTCGAGCTGACGGGTTCTGACTGGCATGCCGGGCTCGATCTGGTGGTGCTGAACGTGGTCGAGATGTGCCGCATCGTGACGCCGGTCATGACCTCCGCCGGCGGCGGCGCGATCGTCAACATCTCGACCTTTGCCGCCTACGAGCCCGATCCCGGGTTTCCGATCTCGTCCAGCCTGCGGGCCGCGCTGGGCAGCTTCACGAAACTGTTCGCGGACGCCTACGCGCCGTCGGGCATCCGGATGAACAACGTCCTGCCCGGCTTCGTGGACAGCTACCCGGAGAG
>JAJCXP010000120.1 GCA_029263375.1 Acidobacteriota bacterium
GCGGTCGAGGTCAGTGGTCGCGACGGCGAGCGACCGATCCGCGGCCAGGGGTACGCCGAGCTGACCGGCTATCGCTGACTGCCGCCCTCCCCGGTCGAGACCACGAACCGAGAACGGCCGCGACCGGCAAACCGGTCTCGGCCCTCCCTCACTCTCCTGAAGTCACACGATCAGGGCGTCCTCGGCGATCGCGCCGACGCCCGTGGCGGCCACACCCGGGGGCGGAAACCTTCATCCACGACCAGGCTCGTGGTCCCTTCCGGCAGCACCTGCAGCGTCTTCAGGAACTCGATGATCGAGTCCTGCTCGAAGCTCGACAGCGCCTGCCAGTTGTCGTTCGCGTACTGCGCCTCGCCGTGGTGCGCTTCGACCGACATCCGCATGGTGCTGTACTTGCCGTGATGGTAGAACGGCGGCTCGTTGGCGATCCCCCAGAGCTTGCGGGTCAGGAACCGGCTGTTGCCAGCCAGGAAGTCCGCCGAGCCCGGCGCGAAGTGCATGTTCAGCGGTTCCCGGTTGGGGTCGTCGGGCCCGGCGGTGATGTCGTGGAGCTTGAGGTCCGTGAACGCCGGCACCCAGACGACGCCGTTCCGCTCGCGCAGCCGCGGCTGTTCGAGCGCCGGGTGATTCAGATTGACCTCGAAGTCGGGCGCGTCACCCGGCTGCAGGTTACCCGGTGGGTTGAACGGGTTCGGCTCGACGAAAACCCAGCCGCTATCGTCCAGCGGCAGGCGCGGAATGTGACAGTCCGCGCAGCCGATCTGACGGAAGCGATTCTCTCCCAGGAGAACTGCCGCCTCGACCTCGGGATCGTTGGGGATCACCCGACCCGGCACCGCGAGTTGAGCCTGAAAGATCGAAGCCGCCGTGACGTCGGCCCGGGTCATCTCGTCGAAGAACGCGTCACCGTCCGGATCTGTCCCGGCGCCGAAGCGCTCGATGGTCTGAATCCCGTGATGGTGGTTGAAGGCGTTATTGGTGAACTCGCGCAGCGAGACCACCGCCCCCGCCTGGTGGAACGGCCGGATGAGGAGGCTCGGCGGACTGTCGGGACCGGAGGTCCCGAGACTGTTGCCGGGCAGCCCCTCGACGGCGCTGGTGTCCCAGCTGCCGTCGCCACCGCGCGCCAGTGAGCCGAAGGAGACCCCCTTCGACTCGAGCGGCGCGGCCCCGCCCGGAGCGATGCCGTCGCGAATCCCCTGAAGATCGGCTGTCATCTGACGGGCCAGCATCTCGATGTAGCCCGAGCCGAACATACCGAGAGTGTTGCGCTCGTTGGCGATGCCCTGCAGCAGCACCGGGTCGCCGGCTTCGTCGACACCGCCGCGAGTCGGGGTGAAGTCGAAGTTGTCGAACGTGGCGAAATCGAAGCGTTGCCCGAGCACGAAGACGTTTGCCACGTGATCCCCGCCACCGCCAACGCGCGGCAGATTGTGGCCCCCGGCGCACGAGTTCGCATCCGGAGCGGATACCCTGTTCATGTTGCGCGGAAAGACCAGCGGCGCGCTCTGATCAGCTAGCGGTGCACCGGTCCCCTTGGTCAGCGGGCGGCCACCGCCCTCCTGGTCGGTCCAGTTGGCGCTGAACAGCAGAGCGCCGTGGGCAACCAGACGCTTGAGCGGGATGCTGAACTCGTCGCCATCTCTGAGATGGCGGGCGACGGCTACCTCCTGGCCGATCTGGGCCAGTACCGGCGCCAGCGCAGCTCCGCCGACGAACAGCAGCATCAAAGCTCGCGTCGAGCGCGGAGCCCGTTTCCGACCCGATCTCTTCCTCTCGTTTCCTACTCGCATCTCACACCCTCCTTCCGGCCGGATCTCTCCGGCGCCATCGATTTGGCAGGACTTGCCCGGAAGACTAGGGAGGAGGCGCGAGTGGCGGCAAGGGACAAGAGGGGAAATGGCCACGAGTGGCCGCTCATGGCAGACAAAGGCCCGGCTCCTTGGGGGATAACGGCCTTAACCACAGTGTTTAGCCGGCTGGCACGGTGCAGAGATGAAAGACCTCCTCGCCCACCCACCGCCGCAGCTCGGCGGTGCAGAAATCGGTCATCTCCGCTTCCCACTCGGCCGGGAACGACACCATTCCGTCCCGCTCTTCGAGCCGGCCGGCCAGGAGTCGCTGCTCGGGGTGCAGCCGATAGAGGCGCTCGAAGTAGCTCTTCGGTAGCCGGAACGCGCCGAGGCTCACCGAGTGCACCAGGGCTGGATCGAGCGACTCGAAGATGCTCTCGAACAGGCCGCGGTAGTCCTCACGAAACGAGTCGCCGTAGATCAGCGGGTCGAAGCGTAGGCCGATCTTCCAACCGGCGGCCTGCAGTTCGGCAGCGGCCCGGATCCTCCGGCTCACCGTTGGCACGCCCCGCTCCAGCTCAGCGTGCGCCGCCTCGGGCGTGAAGCTGTAGGCGACGACGCAGTTCGAGAGCGGCTCGCGGTCTAGCAACGCCTCGGTGTGGACCGCTTTCGTCCTGAGCTCGAGATGCGCGGCTGGATGGCCGGCGAAAAACGGCAGGAAGCTCTCGGCGAACCCGGTGATCGGCTCGAACGCCAGACTGTCGCAGTCGTAGCCGGAAAAGAACCAGCTGTCGCCATCGCGGGCGGTGATCGAGGCGATCTCGGACTCGAAGTCCTCGAAGTTGACGAACAGCACGTAGTGCGCCGAACGGAACATGCCCTGCAGGAAGCAGTAGCGGCAGTCGTAGACGCAGTTGAGCATGTGCGAGAAGTAGAAGTTGCGCTCGCCGCCGATGCCGTAGCCAGGCGGCGTCGGCAGTACTCGGGTGCCGTGCTTGCGGGCGAGGATCAGGGCCGGCCGGCGCTTCTGGAGCCGGAAGTCCTGCGTTCGCCGGTTGAAGACCTCGCCGTAGCGCTCGCAGGAGATCCGCTCGGCCTTGGGAAAGCGCTCGAGGATCGCCAGCGTCCGCGGATGGTCCGCGACCTCGTCCTCGACGTAGATACGACGGATCGCGCGACTCACAGCCGGCTCCGCAGACGCTCGAGCACCGCGCGTGAAGAGGCGGCGCCGGCCAACTCGTCGAGCTCCACCGGGCGGTCGGGGTCGAGGGTCGCCAGGCGTCGCAGGAGGCGCTCGAGCTGCCGCCGCTGAGTGACCGTGAAACGCCAGCGCTGATCGATCTCGGCCAGCGCCGGCGGCGGCGCCGACCGCCGGTCGAGAAACTCGGCAATCTCCCGGAGCTCGGTGACCAGTCCATCGATCACCGGCAGATTGCGCTCGATCAACTCCTCGACCTTCGCGCCGTTCAGGTGTTCGGTCCCGGTCGCCCGATTGTCCGAGACCACCTTCAGGACCTGGATCGCCTCGGCGGTGGCGAAGCGTAGGGCGGCCGGATAGAAGCCCGCCGCCTCCATCTCGTACACCGCCTCGCCGGCGAACCCAGACTCGACCCCGTCGACCGTCTGGACAGCGCCCTCGCCGCACGGCGGCTCGAACACCGCCGGCGGGTACCAGGCTCGCGCTCCGCCCGCGGCGACGATCTTGTTGGCCAGCCGTGGCGTTCCGAGAGTGGCGTCGCGGTGTCCTCCGATGCCGACGTTGAGCCAGGCGGAGGCCCTCCCCGCCCCTGCGCCCGCCAGATAGCCGACCGCCGCGGCTGCCGCCGACGATCCGATTCCGGAGACGACCAGCTCGACCTGGTCGCCACGATAGAGCCGGAACGGCCCGTCTCCGTCGGGCTGGAGGCGGAAGCGGCTGACGATCGGCCGCGCTTCGGCGGCGAGGGCGGTGACAATTCGGATCATCCCGCGGCCTCCCCGTCGCGCTGCGCCGCCCAGCGCCGGCCGCGGGCGCGGAAGGTTGCCGCCTCCTCGTCCCGACCGCGCTTGGCGGCGCCCTCGGCGAAGATCGCTGTCTTCTCGATCAACGTGGTGAGCGCGGCGCGTCGATCCCCGGCGCCGAGCACGCCGGATGCGAGGATCTTCTCGAGCGCCAGGATCCGGTAGCGATCGAGGCCCGGCACCGTGCGCGAGAGCTGGTCCGAGTGGCCACCGTGCTTGACGACCAGCGGCTCGTCAACCAGCAGCACCGGATGGCGCGCGGTGACTCGTAGCCACATGTCGTAGTCCTCGCAGGCCGGAAGCTGTTCGTCGAACGAGCCTACCTCCTCCAGGACGGAGCGATGGATCACCACCGAGGATGGGGAGATCGCGCACAGCGGCAGGCAGTCGCGGAAGATCCGGCCCGAGCACTTCGCGTGGCGCCGACCGGGATTCACCCGACGGCCATTCCGGATCCAGATCTCATCGCTGTGGCAGATCTTCGCGTCGGAGGCTCCGAGCGCCGCGAGCTGCCGTTCGAGCTTCTCCGGCAGCCACTCGTCATCGGAGTCGAGCAGAGCGATCCACTCGCCGCGGGCGGCTTCGATACCGCGGTTGCGGGCCGCGCTGACGCCGCGATTCTCTTGATGGAGATAGCGCGCCGCGGGGAAACGCTCGGCGAGCATCTCCGGCGTGCGATCCGTGGAGCCGTCGTCGACCACGATCAGCTCGCCGGGCTGGAGCGTCTGGGCTTCGACCGAAGCGAGGGCGCGCTCGAGCTGCGGCGCCCGGTCGAAGGTCGGGACGATCGTCGAGATCACTGCGATCTTGGAACCAGAGCGACGATTCGCACCGGTGCGCCGGAGCCGCCACCGATCTTCATGGGTAGTGCGATCACCCAGGCACCCGACGCCGGCAGCTGTTCGAGGTTGGCGACGTTCTCGAGTCCCGGAACGTTCGCGTCGTTGGCGATCCGATGCACGACGAAGTCGGACGACGGCCCGTGGTCGATGCTCGCGGTGTCGACGCCGAGCATCGAAACCCCACGCTGCTCGATCAGGAGCCTCGCCGCCGCCTCGCCGTAGGACGGGAAGTGGAGGTCGGTCGCGTCGCCGTGCGGGTCGCCACCGAGATAGCTCGCACCATCGGGCCAGCGCTGGCTCCAACCGGTGCGTAGAAGGACGATTGCACCCTCGGGGACCAGGCCGTGCGAGCTCTCCCAGACTGCGACGTCCTCGGGCGCGAGCCGGTAGTCGGCGTCAGCGTCGGCCTGGGCCCCCACGTCGAGTACCACGGCCGGGCCGATCAGGCGCTCGAGCGGCACCTGCTCGGTCGTCCAGCGCTCGGCGGCGAAATGGATCGGCGCGTCGAGATGGGTGCCGCCGTGCTCCGGGGTGCACAGCGTGTTCGCGGCATAGAAATAGCCGCCTTCTGTGTCGCCCCAGGCGAGCCGCTCGAGGTCGAACGCCGAGGGGGAGGTCGGCCAGTAGACCGTGTCGGCGTCGTAGGTATGGGAGAGGTCGACCAGCCGGTGGTCGACGAGATCAATCGGCGGGCGGGAGGCGACCGCGGCGGCGGCGGGAACATCGTTCGTGGGAGCGGCGCAGCCGATCTGAATCACGAGCAGGCACAAGCTGGCGGAGAGCGCGAGCCTCTCCAGGTTCCGGCGCCAGGTAGGGAGGGGGCAAGCCTCTCCGTTACTCGTTCGGGGGATCATCGCTTGTCTCCGTGGTCCATCGGTCCATCCACTCGAGAACCGTCTCGTGCCAGTACATGCTGTTGGCCGGTCGCAGGACCCAGTGGTTCTCGTTCGGAAAGTAGAGGAATCGGCTGGGGATCCCACGCCGCTGAAGCGCCGTGAAGGCGCCGAAGCCCTGGGTCTCCGGCACCCGGAAGTCGAGAGCGCCATGGATCACGAGCATCGGGGTCTTCCAGTTGTCGACGTGAAGTGCCGGATTGTGTTTCTCGTGCCCCTCGGGATGCTCGAAGTAGGGGCCACCATGCTCCCACTCCGGAAACCAGAGCTCTTCGGTCGAGTAGTACATCATCCGGTGTTCGAAGACGCCGTCGTGGTTGACCAGGCAGCGGAATCGATCCGGCCACTGTCCGGCGATCCAATTGATCATGAAGCCGCCGTAGGAGGCGCCGAGAGCGCAGGCGCGATCACCGTCGATCCAGGGATAGCGCTCGAGCACCGCGGCCATCCCCTTCTGCAGATCTTCCAGCGGCTTGCCGCCCCAGTCACCGCTGATCGAATCGGTGAAGGCCTGGCCGTAGCCGGTCGAGCCGTGAAAATCGATCATCACCGCGGCGTAGCCGGCGCCGGCGTAGACCTGCGGATTCCAGCGGTAGTGGAAGTCGTTGCCGAACGATCCCTGTGGGCCGCCGTGGATCAGGAAGGCCAACGGGTAGGTCCGGCTCGGCTCGAAGTCGGTCGGCCGCACCAGGTAGCCATGGACCGTCTCACCGTTCCAGCCGGCGAACGAGAACTGCTCGTAGTCGCCGAGCCGGATGTCGGCCAGGCGCTCGCGATTGACGTCGGTGATGCGCTTGCGATCGCTCCCGTCGGCGGCCGCGGTGAACAGATCGACGGGCGACTTCAGGTCGTCGAATCCGTAGACGATCCGCTCACCCGCGAGCGCCGGAGAGCGCACGTGGCCGCCGCCGATGAGCTTCTCCACCGCCCCGCTCGCGACATCGATCGCGAACAGCCCGACCTCACCGACGTCGGGCGCGGTGACGTAGATCTTGTCGCCCTCGGCCGAGAACAGGAGTGAGCCCGGCGAGCGATCCCACTCCTCGGTCAACGTTCGTACCGAACCGTTCGCCAGATCGCGCAGCCGGATCCGGAAGCGGTCGGCTTCGAATCCCGGACGCACCATCGCCAGGTACGCGAGCGTGCGACCGTCGGGCGAGAAGACCGGCTGCGTGTCCCACGCATCGTTGTCCTCGGTCAGGCACTGCGGGTCGGGTGGGCCGTCGACCGGCACATAGTAGAGGTCGAAATCGGTCGACCAGGGCTCCGTGGCCCCGACCACCCGCGCGGTGTAGATCAGACCGGAGCCATCGGGTGTGAAGGTGATCTCCTCGGCGCCGCCAAAGGGCGTCGAAGGCACGTCGGCGTCGAGGCCGGCGGTGACGTCGAGCGCTGCGCCGCCTTCCGCCGACATCACGAACAGGTGCGAGCGCCGGCCATCTTCGAGCGTGTCCCAATGGCGCACGAACATCGAGTCGTAGACCCGGCCGCTGACCCGGCTCGCCGCTCGCTGCTCGAGCCGCGTGGCGGTGCAGGCGACGTCGGCGCAGTCCGGAAACACCTCCGCGGTGAAAGCGAGCTGCTCGCCCAGTGGTCCGACCAGCAGATTCGCCACGTCCACCGGCAGATCCGACACCTGAACGGCCTCGCCACTCTCGATCTCGAGCCGCCAGATCTGACTCGAGCCGGAGCGCCCCGAGAGAAAGAAGAGCGACCGACCGTCGGGAGACCAGCGCGGGCTCGACTCCGACATCGGATCGTCGGTCAGCCGCCGCAGGCCGCTGCCGTTGACCTTCACCAGCCACAGGTCGGTGCGCCCCTTGTCGGCCTCGAGATCGGTGCTCCGGCGGACGAAGGCGATCGACCGGCCGTCCGGGGATGGCTGAGGATCGGACAAGCGCTCCATTGTCACGAGGTCAAGCGCGGTCAGGCCGCGGTCGTCGGCGCCGGCCGCGTCGGAACCGAGCACGAGAAAGATCAGGATCAAGCAGAACGATAGGCGCATCGAGTCTCTCCAGAGTTTGAGCGATCTCACATCGAGATCGAACCTTTGCGAAAGTCGGTCTTGCCGATCAGGGCGTTGATCAGGACCGGCTGACCCGCTGCGGCGGCAGCCTGCGCTTCGGCCAGGACAGAGGCCACTCGATCCGGGCGATCCAGGAGCAGTCCCTTGCCGCCGTAGCCTTCGGCCACCAGATGGTAGTCGGTCCGTCGCAGAACCGTGCCGACGTCGTCGTGCAGCATCTCGACCTGCTCTCGGGCGATCTGCGCCCAGCTGGCGTCGGTCCCGACCACGGCGATCACCGGCAGCTGGTGGCGCACGTAGGTGTCGAACTCCGCCAGGCTGTAGGCGGCCGAACCGTCGCCGTAGAGGATCCAGACCTCGGCCTGCGGGCGGCAGAGCTTGGCGCCCAGGGCGAAGCCGCCGCCGACGCCCAAGGTGCCGAAGACTCCCGGGTCGAGCCACGAGAGCGGCCGCCGCGGCGACACGATGTAGGACGCGGTGCCGACGAAGTCTCCCCCGTCCGCCACCAGCACACTGTCATCGGGCAGCGCCGCTTCGATCTCCCGGCAGAGGAACACCGGGTTCACATACTCCGTCTCGGCCGCCGCTTGCTCGCCGATCTGTGCGTTCCGCTCGTCGTCGCGCGCCCGCAGCCGGTCCAGCCAGTCGGGGCGCGCCACGCCGCCGCCGCGGGCCGCAAGCGCCCTGACGAAGCGACTCGGATCGGCCAGGACGCCGAGAGTGGGTCGGCGGTTCAGAGTCAGATCTTCCTCGCTGCGATTGGCCGCGATCATCACAGCGCTGCCGCGCACCTGCCGCCCGTAGCCGAGCCGGAAGTCGTTCGGCACGCCCGCCAGGACCACCAGATCCGCCTCGGCCAGTGCCTTGCCACGCTTGTGCCGCAGCTGCAGCTCGTGCCCCGCGCCGAGCAGGCCGCGCGCCATGCCTGACAGGTAGGTCGGAATGCCGAGACTCTCGACCGCGTCGACGAGCTCGGGAACCGCCGTGGCCTCGAGCAAGGCCTGGCTGCCGACCATCAGGATCGGCCGCTGAGCGCGCTCGAGCAGACGGGCCGCCTTGGCGACCTGACCGACGGCGGGCTCGAGCTCCGCAGGTGAAGCGAGCGTCGGCGGCACCGCGGACGCCGCGCCCTTGAACAGCCCGTCGACGTGGCGGTCCAGGTACCAGGCGAGCGCTCGTCCCGCCAGCCCCTTGCCCGGCTTGCCACCCATCGAGGCGTACAGCTCACGCACGGTCTCCTCGGAATAGAGGAGATCGACCGGGCACTCGACGAAGACCGGGCCGGGAACACCAGCCTGGCAGCGGTAGAGCGCCTCGTCCACCGCCGGCGCGAGGTCGCGCACTCGGCTCACGGTCGCCGCCCACTTGACGTGTGGCGCCACCAGCGCGAGC
>JAJCXP010000121.1 GCA_029263375.1 Acidobacteriota bacterium
GGCGTGCCGGACTACGACGCGATCATGCCCGACACGGTCTATCTGAACCGCGGCGGCGCCGGCTTCGACGACGTCACCTTCGACGGTGGCTTCGGCCACCTCCAGAAGGGACATGGCGTCGCTTTCGGCGATCTCGACAACGACGGCGATCAGGACGTCTTCCATCAGCTCGGCGGCGCCTATCCGTTCGACGGCTTCGGCAACGCCCTGTTCGAGAACCCGGGACCGGCTCGCACGTGGGTCGTCCTCCGGCTGCGCGGCGTCGCGGCCAACCGCTCGGCGATCGGCGCGCGCATCGAGGTGCGGGCGAGCAGCGCCGAAGGCACGCGCTCGGTTCACACCACGGTCGGCAGCGGCGGATCGTTCGGCGGCTCGAGCCTCCAGGCCGAGATCGGTCTCGGCGACAGTCAGTCGATCGATTCGATCTCGATCCACTGGCCCGGCAGCGGTCTGACCGAGACCTTTCCGGCTCCCATCGCAACCAACACCTTCTACGCGGTCACCGAGGGCGAGGGTCGGCTTCGACCTCTCGACCTGCCGCGGATACTCCTGCGCGGCACCGACGACACCGCCGCTCGACCTCAAGAGAGAGATCAGAGATGAACATGAGACTGCTACCCCTACTCGCACTCGCCGGCCTGATCGCGCTACCGCTCACCGCTCAAGACGACCAGATCGAGGGCGACCCGATTCTGCTCGAAGCGATCGCCCGACTGGAGGCCAACGACGAGCCGGGCGCAATCCAGGTGCTCGAGGGCCTCCGTTCGCAGCCCAATCCGTCGGCGGTCGGGCTGGCGTTGCTGGGCGGCCTCTACGTGGACGCCGGCCAACCGCTCGACGCACTCGACGCCCTCGAACCGCTGCTCGCCCTCGACCCGCCCGACCCGGCCGTGCTGTTCAATGCCGGCCGCGCCGCCCAGGCGCTCGGGCAGCTCCAGCGCGCCGCCGAGCTGTATCAGCGATCGATCGAGATCCTCCCGTCCTCCCAGGCGCGCCGCGAGCTCGGACTGATGCTCGGCAGCCGTTCCCAGTACGTCCAGGCGCTGGCGCTGCTCAAGCCCTGGGCGGCCGCCTACCCGAGTGACGTGGAGGCCCGCCTGGCGGCGGCGTTCTGCGCCGTCCAGCTCGAGCGCGTGCCCGATGCCGAAGAGCTGCTCTCCGACCTGCCGCAGGACCAGCCCCAGGTGGCGCTGCTCTGGAGCCGGGTGCTGCTGATCAAAGGCGACCCCTGGGGCGCCCTCAACACCCTGTCGCCGATGCTCGACAGTGCACCCGCGGCCATGCAGCTCGATCTGCGCCGGGCGCTGGCGGAGGCGTACGCAGCGGTCGGCCAGGCCGCCGACGCGGTCGAGGTGCTGGCCGGCTACAGCGAGCGCGACCCCTCGGTCGCTCTTCAGCTGGCTCTCGCCCAGTACCAGAGCGGCGAGCTCGAGGGTGCCCTCGACACCTTGCGCCCGTTCGCCGAGAGCATAAACAGCGCTGGCGATGCCCCGACTGCCGATCCCACCGCGGCCCGGATCGTCCTTCACTACGGCCGCTTTCTGGCCATGACCGGCGAGCACGAGGCGGCCCTGCCCTACCTCGAGCGGGCCACGCGGCTGAATCCCGACGAGAAGCAAGGCTGGCAGATGCTGGGCCAGACCCTCGCCGGCCTCGGCCGGCGCGACGAAGCGATGGTGGCGCTCGAGCGCTTCCAGGAGATCAGCAAGGGCGAGATCTCGGCGTCGAAGCAGGAGCTTCAGAGTCGCGAGGAGCGCGAGGATCCAACCCTGGTCGCGATCCGCGAGACCTACGATTTCATGAGCCAGGATCGGTTCGATGACGCGCTGACCCGCATCCGCCAGGAGCGCTCGATCGCGCGCAACGACCTGCGGCCGGTGCTGCTCGAGGGGCGCGTATTGACGCTGCTCGAGCGCTACGAGGAGGCGCTCTCGGTCGCCGATCAGGCGGTCAAAGCGGCGCCAGAGAACCCGGACGCGCTCTACCTGCGGGGAACCGTGCACATGTCGATGAAGAGCTTCGATGCGGCGGAGATCGACTTCCGCCAGGCGCTCACCCTGCAGCCGCGCCATACCGCGACCATGAACGACCTCGCGGTCCTGCTGATCAACACCGGCAACACCACCGAGGCTCGGGCCCTCCTCGAGCGGGTTCTCGAATACAACCCGGACGACGCGATCGCGGCCCAGAACCTGTCGAGCCTGGAGGGATAGGTGCGGCTCCTGCGTGCCGGCCTTCTGGCCACGACCCTGTTGGTACCGACCTCGGATGCGCCGGCGACCGCGCAGGCTACCGAGGGCCCCGCTGCCGCGCTCGTCGCGGCGTCGGGCGATCAGCTCGAGCAGCTCCAATGGCGGCTCACGGCGACGGCTCGCAATGCGCTCACCGCTGCCTCGGCCCGCCAGGACTGGTCGGCCGCCGAGCTCGACGCTCTGCTCGAGCGGCTTCTATTGGATCCGGGACGCCTCGAGGATGACGCCGAGCTCAAAGCTCGCGTGCTCCCGATCGCCGCGGCCGCGCTGCCGGCCGAAGCGTCCGAACAGCTGCGCGACCAGCTCCTCAGCCGCTTGAGCGCCACCGCGGGCCTCGGGCTGTTCGATCTCGAGACGATCGAGCTCGGTTGGGGGACCGTCCGCCGTAGCAGCGCCGAGCGGCACCTCGAAACGGCCGGGGCCGACAATCGCTGGCAGCTCAGCCTGGCGCACGAAGACGATCCGATCACCGTCTCGATCTATTCGCTCTCCGGCACGCTGTTCGAGGTCGCCGAGGCGGAGACGTTCCTTCGCTCCGTGCGCCGGTGGGCTCCGGACCGCTCGCTCCTGGTCCTCGCGGACTATCCGCTCAGTCGCGAACTGGCGCCGCTGGCGAGCGAGCTGAAGCTCGACCTGATGCGGACCTGGAGCCGAGCCTACTCGCCCTGGCCGCGCGATCCGATGAGTCTGCTCTGGGGCGTCGAGGCCGGCCCGGTGCTGGTGCTCCGCCCCAACCGACAACCGACGCGGGAGTTCGACTCGGGCATGGGGCTGGAGCTGATCCAGGAGCTTCCAGTCGAGCTGGACGAGCGCCTCGGCGGCCTGCGCTGGGCGGTTGCGCCGGTCCCGTTTCACAACGGCAACATGCTGTCGACCCCGGACACGCTCTGGATCTCACTGCATACCCTCGAGTCCCGGATCCTCGAGATCCTCGGCGTCGACCGAGTGCCGGTCGAGAGCTTCACCACCAGCGCCGGTGTCACGGCCTACCTGCGCGCGGCGCGGCGGGCCGCCCATGAGCTCGAGAGCGTCTTCGGCAAGCCGACCGAGTTCGTGCACGCGCTGCCCGACACCAGCGCGCCGCCCGGGGCGCTTCAGGTCGCGATGCGTAGGATCGGCAGCGGCGCCGGATTCGATCTCGACTCGACGCTCACCATCCTCCCCGCCGGCCAGGGCAGGAGTCGACCGATGGCGCTGGTCGGTCAGCCCTCGCTGGGCGCAGAGCTGATCCAGCAGGCCCCGGAGGCGGAGATCGAGCGTCTGCGCTCCGCCTACGATCTCGAGCCCACCGGCCGGGAACTCGCCGAGCGCATCGCCGAAGCCCAGAACGTGCCGCGCTCCCGGGGCCTGGAGGTGTTCCTCGACCTGATCGCCAGCCACTTCACGGAGATGGGCCTCACCGTCCAGAGACTGCCCCTGCTTCTGGTTCCGACCTCACTTGTGCGACACTCCGAGCGCTACCCCGACCCCCACTTCCTGCTCAGCTGGAACAACGTCGTGCTGGACTCGGTCGGCGACCAGGCGAACG
This sequence comes from Acidobacteriota bacterium, assembly GCA_029263375.1. GTDB lineage: Bacteria > Acidobacteriota > Thermoanaerobaculia > Multivoradales > JAHEKO01 > JAHEKO01. The sequence goes on from JAJCXP010000121.1 coordinate 3,781, forward strand.
CGGAAGGCTTCGCGTCGATGTTCGACAGCGGCGACCAGCGCGCCCGAGAGGTCTTCGCCGAGTTCGGCTACCGGCTCGAGCTCCTGCCACCACTGACCGAAAGCGTCCTGCGCAACGGTGGCTACCGCTGCGCCTCGAATCACATCCGCCAGTAGGAGAACTTTCTTTACTCGTGGATCCGTAGCCGGACGCCGGGGCGGGTCAGCGGCATACGGACGGTGCGACCACCCGGCCAGCGGACCTCGATCGATCCCGTGGCGGCGCTCAGCTCCCCGAGCCCGAAGTGGAGCGTCAGGGCGTTCTGCGACAGGTAGGACGAGCCGGTCCGAACCTCCTCGACCTGGGTGCGCTCGCCGGCGGTGACCGAGACTCGGGCGCCGATGCCGGCGGTGTTGGCGCTCGCACCGACCAGATCGACATCGAGCCACCGCGCGTTGCTCGAGTCGCCCCGGTTCTCCCAAACCTCCGCCCGATCGCCCGAGTTGACGATCACCACGTCGAGATCGCCGTCGCCGTCGAGGTCGCCCGTCGCCAGGCCCCGGCTCACCCGAATGCTGTCGAGACCGGAGTCGTGAACCTCCTGGAAGCGGCCGGCTCCCAGGTTCTCGAACAGCTGATTGCCCTGGGCGAAGGTGCTGGTCTCGTTGAACTCCGAAGCATTGTCAAGGATATGGCCGTTGGCCACCACGGCATCGAGATCGCCGTCGCTGTCGAAGTCGGCGAGGTCGACGCCGAACGCCAGCCACGGCAGCGACGACTCGGCCAGGCGAAAGGCGAAGCGTTGATCGACGAACAGACCCGAGCCGACGTTGCGGTAGAGCGCGTTCGATTCGAACTCGAAGTTGGTGACGAAGACGTCCAGCCGCCCGTCGCCGTCGACGTCGCCGAGATCCACCCCCATACCGCCCTCGACCCTCCCGTTCTCGTCGACGGCAGCACCCGAGACCACCGAAAGGTCCTCGAAGGTGCCATCACCTCGATTGCGGAAGAAGAAGTTGGGGTCGGCGTCGTTGGCGACGTAGAGGTCGGGCCAGCCGTCCTCGTCGAGATCGCCGAACACGACCCCGAGGCCTGCCTCGACCGCGCCTGCGAAGCCCGCGGCGGCGGTGACGTCCTCGAACGTGCCGTCGCCTCGATTGCGGTAGAACCGGTCCGGCTCGCCCTCGTACATACGCGGCGCACAGTATCCCCGTAGCCCGATCGACTCGTCGCCGCAGAACTTGTGGTTGTCGAGCGTGAAGTCGACGTAGTTGGCGACGTACAGATCGAGATCACCGTCGCGGTCCACATCCGCGAACGCCGCCGAGGCGCTCCAGAGCGGATCGCCGACCCCAGCCGGACCGGTGCCGTCCGTGAACGTACCGTCGCCGTCGTTGAGCAACAGGCGGTTGGCGCAGATCGAGGTCAGGTAGAGA
>JAJCXP010000122.1 GCA_029263375.1 Acidobacteriota bacterium
CGCGGCGCCGTGCTACGCCCCCGGTCGCCCCGTTTGCGGTTCGGGCGGCGGCCGACGCCGGGCTCGATCCCCCGGGGCCCGGCCCGACCGCCCCGGGCCGGGACCGGACCTGGTCGACCCACTCGAGTGCGCGCTCGGAGATCTCGGCGCTCGGCAGCCAGAGCCAGGCGGCCGCCGCCAGACCCAGGGCGATCGGAACCGGCAACCAGCGATAGGGCCGGCGGCGGCGGCGGGCGGTGCCCGCGATGCGCATCCCCAGTGGCCGCTCGCGAAGTGGCAGGTCGACCTGTGGCGACGCTGCGGCCGCCCTGGGCACTTGCACGGGCAGCGACTGCGTGTGCACGGGACCGGACGCACTCGCCGGCCGCGACCGGTCGACGGTCGAATCGATCAGTGGCAGATCGATGCCGGACGGGAGCAGCTGAGTTCGGGCGGGGTCGGACTCGGGCGACCGCTCTTCGCGCAGCCGGTCGCGCACGGCCTCCAGACATCGCAGCACCTCGCCGCACGACTGGAATCGTTCGGTCGGGTTCTTGTTCAGGCAGCGTCCGATGACGTCTACCAGCTCGGCAGGGCAGTCGGCGTGGTGCACGGTCAGCGGCGCCGGGTCGTGGTTCAGGGTCTGGAAGAACGTTTCCGAGATGGTCTCGCGGCCGAACGGTCGAACATAGGTCAGCAACTCGTAGGCCAGAACCCCGAACGAGAAGATGTCGGTCGCCGGACTCGCCTTCTCGCCCCGAATCTGCTCCGGAGCCAGATACGCGGCGGTGCCCACGGCCATGCCCTGCTGGGTCAGGTCGCTCCTGTAATTGACCAGCTGGGCGATCCCGAAGTCGAGGATCTTGATCGTGCCGTCGTCGAGCACCCGAACATTGGCGGGCTTTATGTCCCGGTGGATGACGCCGCGCTGATGTGCGTAGTCGAGCCCCCTGGCGATCTGGATCAAGAAGTAGAGACGCTCGCTGAACGACGTCAGATCACGCCGCTCGATGCGGTCATCGAGATCCTCGCCCCCGAGTAGCTCCTGGACCAGGTAGGGCGTTTCGTCCTCGAGGAAGAGGTCGTACACCCGCACGATGTTCGGATGATCGAGATTGCCGGCGATCTCCGCCTCGCGATAGAAGCGCTCCCGCAGCTCTCGGTGACTGGTGGAGCAGTTCTTGATCGCCACCTGCCGCTTGATCAGCGGGTCGAACCCCCGGAAGACGCAGCTGTAGCCTCCTTCGCCGATCTTCTCGACGATCTCGTACTTGCCGAGCTTCTTGGGTGGCGTCGGAAGTGCGTTCGTCATCCCGGATTCCCGTCTACTACCGGCACGGGATCGACCGACACCTGCTCCGCGCCGCCTGCGTTAGACGGTCTATGGACGAGTGTAGGGGCTGATAGATTGGGGCCTTATGAAAAGCGTCACTTCGAGCGGACAGTAATGGGCGGCGCCATTTCGACTGCCGCGATCGGCGAGCGTTGGGCCAGACGTCTCGTCTGCAGCAGGACCGGTGCGACTGGAGCGCTGGACGAGCCGGCGTTCCTGTCGCCTGCCGGCGCCCCCTGGCTGGTTGAGTACTCTCTGGATCGGGCCCAGGGTGAGGCCTTCAAGCGAGCGCTCGCCGACCGTCCGTGGAGCCTGTGGCGCTACCGCGAGCTGCTGCCGGTGAGCGACTTTGCCGGTCGCGTCGATCTGGGCGAGGGTGGTACCCCGCTGCTGCGACTCCGCCGCAGCGCCCCGGAGGGAATCGAGGTCTGGCTGAAGGAGGAGGCCGGCAATCCGACCGGCTCGTTCAAGGCGCGCGGACTGTCGCTCGCCGTCAATCGAGCGCGCGAGCTCGGTGCCCTCGGGGTGCAGCTCGCGAGCGCCGGCAATGCCGCGATCGCGATGGCGGCCTACGCCGCCGCGGCCGGCCTGCGGTGCCGGGTGGCGGTGCCGGTCGACGCGCCCGAGACGGTCGTCCGTCGCTGCCGTTTGCACGGCGCCGAGGTCGTGGTGTCGGGCCGGAACCTGGCCGAGTCCGGGCTCGAGCTGAGCCGGATGGCCGGCGACTTCTGGGAGCTCTCGACCCTCAAGGAGCCCTACCGGGCCGAGGGTAAGAAAACCATGGGTCTCGAGATCGTAGAACAGCTCGGCTGGTCGCTGCCGGACTGGATCATCTACCCCACCGGTGGCGGCACCGGGATCGTCGGCATGCAGAAGGCGTTCGACGAGCTCGAGGCGCTCGGGCTGCTGACCGGTCGGCGGCCACGGTTCGTCGCGGTCCAGATGGCGGGGTGTGCGCCGATCGTCCGAGCCTTTGAGCAGGGCCTCGACACAGCGCCGCCTTGGGAGCGACCGGAGTCGCGCGTGTGGGGCCTGCGGGTGCCGCGCGCGATCGGCGACTTCCTGATCCTGCGCTCGCTGCGAGACAGTGGTGGCGCCGCGGTGGCGGTGGAGGAGGACGCGATCGAGGGGGAGCTCGGTCGTTTGGCGCGGGAGGACGGAATCCTCGCCGGGCCCGAAGGCGCGGCCGCGACCCTGGCTCTGCGAGCGCTTGTGTCGTCGGGAAGGATCGAACGCGGTCAGCGTGTGGTCGTCTTCCAGACCGGCCACCCTGGGAACTACGCGTGACCGGCGATGCGATGGATCCTTCCGGGCAGGACCGGGAGCTCGAGCAGCTCCTCGGCGGGATGATCGATGCCGGCGTGGCGACGGCGGCGGCAGCGGCGTTCGGTCGACCCCGGCGGATCGAAAGCGCGGCTGTCGCTGGTCATACCCGCTGCGAGCAGGGCCGTACGGTACGCCTGACCGATCGCTTCGATCTGGCGTCGCTCAGCAAGCCGTTCGCTGCCACCCTCGCGCTGAGCCTCGATCAACAGGGGTTGCTGCCTCTCGAGACCCGGCTCGGAGATCTCTGGGGCGCCGACGTCGCGGCGCGGCTCGCCGACCGCACGCTCGAGTCACTCCTGCGGCACCGCGCGGGGATGCGCGCGTGGACGCCGCTCTACCGCCGGTCGCGCGACCCGGGCGCGACCGTACGCTACCTCTTTTCCGACGACGCGCTCGAAGATCGGCGGGAGCGTTACAGCGATCTCGACTACATCGTTTGGGGTCTCAGCGTCGAGCGTGCTCTGGGACGAAACTATGACGCCCTCCTTAGAAAGACGGTCTTGCGGCCGCTCGGCCTCAACGGCGTCGTTCGTGAGCCGGGCGAGCGATCGTCGGTGATCGAGTCGAGTCTGGACAACGATCGCGAGATTGCTCTCGCCGCCGACCAGGGCATTCGGATCGCCACGCTGCCGCGCGTGTCGCCCGGAGTCGCGCAGGATGGCAACGCGCGCTTCCTCGGCGCGCACGCGGCGCACGCCGGACTGTTCGGCTCGGTGAGCCATCTGTTCGAGCTGGCCAGCGAGTGGCTCGCTCCGACCAAGGTCCTGTCCGGTGAGCGCGTTCAGCGGGCACTCGGCGGCGGCCGGTCGTTCGCTCTCGGGTGGACCCGGCCGACGGTTCGGGGGAGCGCCGGGCCGGCGTTGAGTCGGCGCTCGTTCGGTCATCTCGGCTTCACCGGCGGTAGCCTGTGGGTCGATCCGGCCGAGAGCCGGATCCTGGTGCTGCTCGCGCACCGGACCTCCTCGCGGGCGGACCTGGCGCCCTGGCGGCGGCGGTTTCATCGGCTGGCGCTCGGTTGATCCGCGATCGAGCCAGGAACAGGTCCGCGGGGGCTTTACCATGGGCAGGACAACAATCGCCGGCCGTACCGCCGGCGTCGTGAAGAAAGGGAATCGAAATGTCACGAGAAGGTCTCGTACTACTGGATGGCGCGCGTACTCCGATGGCGGAGTTCTGCGGGCCGTTCTCCGGAACTTCGGCCATTGACCTGGGAGCCAAGGCGGCGGTGGCGGCGCTCGAACGTAGTGGCGTCGAACCCGCGGAGATCGACCATGCGGTGGTCGGCAACGCGCTTCAGACCTCGCCCGACGCGATCTACGGCGCGCGCCACGTGGCGCTCAAGGCCGGCGTGCCGCACGAGGTTCCGGCGCTCACGGTCAATCGGTTGTGCGGCTCGGGAATCCAGTCGATCATCTCGGGCGCGCACCTGATCCAAGCCGGTGAGGCCACGACCTGCCTGGTCGGCGGCATGGAGAACATGAGCCAGGCGCCGCACTGCATCTGGGGCGCTCGCAACGGCTTCAAGCTCGGTCAGGGCGAGCTCCAGGATCTTCTGATGGTGGCTCTACTCGACAGCTACTGCGGTTGTTACATGGCCCAGACCTCCAACAACCTGGCCAAGGACTTCGACATCAGTCGGGAGCAGCAGGACGAGTTCGCGGTGATGTCGCAACAGCGTGCCGCGGCGGCCTGGGAGGCGGGGAGATTCGCCGACGAGGTGATCGCGGTCGAGGTCGGACGGGGTAAGCGGGCGCGCTCGATCGAGCGCGATGAGCACCTGCGCCCGGACACCACGGTCGACACGTTGGCGCGTCTGCCCACCGTGTTTGACAAGGACGGCTCCGTCACCGCCGGCAACGCCTCGGGGATCGTAGACGGGGCGGCCATGCTCGTCCTGTCGACGGCGGAGCGCGCCAAAGCGCTGGGCAAGACGCCGCTGGGAAGAATTCGGTCGTGGGCGGTGGTCGGCGTCGAGCCGTCACGCATGGGCATCGGCCCGGCGCCGGCGATCCGGCTCGCCGCCGAGCGCGCGGGCGTGACCCTGGACGATTTCGATCTGATCGAGATCAACGAGGCGTTCGCCGGTCAGATTCTGGCGGTGGTGCGGGACCTCGACCTCGATGTCGACAAGCTCAACGTCAACGGTGGCGCGATCGCGCTCGGCCACCCGCTGGGAGCGACCGGGTCGCGGATCGTTCTGACTCTGCTCAAGGAGCTCGGACGCCGGGGTGGCGGCCTCGGCGTCGCAGCGGCCTGCATCGGCGGCGGCCAGGGGATCGCGATG
>JAJCXP010000123.1 GCA_029263375.1 Acidobacteriota bacterium
TGCACAGTGCGTAGCGGAACACCTTGGGGAACTTGAGGGCGAGGTTGGCCGCGTAGAGCGCGCCGAGGCTGGTGCCGGTGACGGCGATGGGAATGTTCGGGTTCCGGCAATCGTGGCGGATGAACGGCACGAGCTCCTCCAGGAGCCAGCGCTCGTAGGGCATGTGGCGCTGGACCCGGAGGTGCGGCGGCTCCTCTTTGCGCGTCCACACCTCCGAGACATTGCTCTCCACCGTGTAGAGCTTCAGGCGGCCCTGCTCCAGCCAGTCGGATAGCGCCTGGACCATGCCGTTGCTCTCCCATTCGTGCGCCATTCCGGACGCGCTCGGGAAGGCAACCACGGGTGGGCCAAAATGGCCGTAGCGCCACAGGTGGACGCGCCGACCCATGTGCCGGCTGGGGATCATCTCGTGCTGACGGAACATGGCTGTCTGGGTGGACCTCAGATTAGATGCCGGATCTCGGCGTTGCCGATCGAGCTTTCCGCGGTGATGATCAGCGCACCGCTGCCCGTCTTGACCATCGGCACGTCGAGGGTGAGCTCGAGCTGGCCGCCATCGTCGGTCCTGCCTTGGCCGAGAACCTGCGGCTCGCCGATGGTCGAGATCAGGCGGACATCCACCTTGGCGTTGCCGATCGGCTCGGCGCCGACGCTCGAGCGGGTGCGGAAGCAGACGGTCACCTCTTTCCCCGCGACCAGCTCGCCGGAGCGACGGTCCATCGACAGGATCAACTTCTCCTGCTCCGACTCCATTTCCAGGTAATCGAGGATCACCTGGTCGAGACTACGATCGTCGGGCTCGGTCTCCTGGACCGCGGGCTCGGATCGCTTGGGAGTCGCGGGCGGCGGCGGAGTAGCCGACTTGGACGCGATTGGCGGCTTTCCGGTCGTGCGTGGCGCCTGGGCCGGTGGCGGCGGCTTGCCCAGGAGGACCTTGAGAGGCGTCGCGGCCACGGTCCGAGAATCGACTCGCGGCGGGGCGGGGGTAGGCGGCTCGGTGCGGGACGGGGCCGGCGGCTCGACCTGTGTCGACGCCGGCGGTGGCTCGACTCGCGTCGACGTCAACGTGGGCGCGGCCGGTTGGGGCGCGCTGCTACCCTTGATCTCGGCGAGCTTGGCGTCCAGCTTGCCCGCGCGAATCTCCGAGATCATCGAGCGGTGCTGCTGCTCCATGAGCTTGGCGACCTCGGCTGCCGCTCCGTCGAGCTCGAGCAGGGCCTGGTAGCCCGCACGCTTTCGAGCCAGGATCTGTCCCCCGACGTAGATCAGGCTCTCGACGCAGGGGTTACCCTCGCCCTTGTCCTCGGTCTGGACGTGAAAAACTACGTCTCCGTGGCGGACGTCCGTGTTGAATCCAGTGATCATCGAGGACCGGATGCCGGCCGGCGTGGCTCCCAAGAATTCAGCGGGAGTCTAGCACTCCGGGGGGCTCTCGAAGTGCAATCGGCCGCAGGCCCAGCGATTCTTGCCGCCTACTCGCGCTCGTGAGAGAATCCGCCCAGGAGCCCCGGCGGCAAGCCGGCCTCCCCCCGAAGCATCCCGACACAATCCTGGAACACCCATCAGTACGCTCGCAGAGCAAATCAAAACAACCGGAGGTAGAACCATGGCTCAGCCCATCGCTGACAATGCGGAACGCACCCTCGTCGGCTACGACGTGCGGGACGGCGTCGCTTATCTGACACTCACCGATCCGCCCGCGAACACATACACCCACGAGATGATGCGTCAGCTCGACGAGGGCATCCTCAAGGCCCGCTTCGACGTCGACGTGCACGTGATCGTGCTGACCGGCCTGGGCGAGAAGTTCTTTTGCGCCGGCGCCAACATCTCGATGCTGCAGACGTCCGACCCGACCTTCAAGTACTACTTCTGTCTGCACGCGAACGAGACCCTCAACCGGCTCGAGCAGACCCCCAAGCTGGTGATCGCCGCGCTCAACGGCCACACCGTGGGCGGCGGCCTCGAGATCGCGATGGCGGCCGACCTGCGGATCGCCAAGCGCGGCGCCGGTAAGGTCGGCCTGCCCGAGGTCAACCTGGGCGTCCTGCCGGGCACCGGCGGCACCCAGCGCCTGGCGCGCATGGTCGGCAAGAGCCGGGCAATCGACCTGATGACCTCGGCCGACCTGCTCGACTTCGACCAGAGCATGGAGCTGGGGATCGTGAACCGCGTCTTCGAGGGTGACGATTTCATGGATCAGATCCACGACTTCGCCAAGAAGTTCTGCCCGCCCAACATGGCGTCCAAGGCGGTCGGTCGCATCAAGCGCTCGGTCCAGTCCGGCGCCGAAGTGCCGTTCGAGAGTGGACTGGCGATGGAGCGCGAGATGCAGCAGCTGCTCTTCCAGGGCTCGGACGCCAAGGAGGGCCTCGCGGCCTACGTCGAGAAGCGCAAGCCCGAGTTCAAGGGAGCCTGAGGGTGACCGAGCTCGTACTGCCGCCGGCGAAACTGTTCATCGGCGGCGAATGGGTGGAGGCGAAGGGTGGAACCTTCGCCTCCGAGAACCCGGCCACCGAGGAAACCCTCTGTGAAGTCGGCGCGGCGAGCGCTGCCGACGCCGACGACGCGGTCGTCTCGGCGCAGGCGGCGCTGGCCGGCGACTGGGGCAAGATGTCGCCGCGCGAGCGCGGCAAGCTGCTCTGGCGGATCGCCGACGCCCTCGAAGCGCGCACCGAGGAGTTCGCGCAGGTCGAGACCGCCGACAACGGCAAACCGATCTTCGAGTCCAAGTACGTCGACGTGCCGGCGGCGATCGACGCACTGCGCTACTTCGCGGGCTGGGCCGACAAGATCCACGGTGACACGTTCGCGGTGCAGGGACCGTTCTCGATGGCCTACACCCTGCGCGAGCCGATGGGCGTGGTGGCCGCGATCACGCCGTGGAACTTCCCGATCATCCAGGCGATGTGGAAGATCGCGCCGGCGCTCGCCTGCGGTAACGCCGTGGTGCTCAAGCCGGCGTCGAACACGCCGCTGACGGCGCTCAAGTTCGCCGAGCTGGCATTCGAAGCCGGCCTGCCGGCCGGAGCGCTGAACGTCGTCCCCGGACGCGGCTCCGAGGTCGGCCAACGCCTGGTCGAGCATCCCGATATCGCCAAGATCTCTTTCACCGGCTCGACCGAGGTGGGCCGCGGCCTGATGAAGGACGCAGCCGACACGGTCAAGCGCGTGACTCTCGAGCTCGGCGGCAAGTCGCCGAACATCGTCTTCGCCGACGCCGACCTCGACGCCGCGGTCAAGGGTGCCTACAACGGCATCTTCTACGGCAAGGGCGAAGTTTGCGCCGCCGGCTCGCGGCTGTTCGTCGAGAAGAGCGCGCACGACGAACTGCTCGAGAAGCTGGTTGAGCGCACGAGCCGACTGGAGCCGGGCGATCCCCAGCATCCGAAGACCCGCTTGGGCGCACTGGTCTCCAAGAGCCAGCGCGAGAGCGTGCTCGGCTATGTCGACGTGGGCCGCAAGGAAGGCGCCGAAGTTGCGCTGGGCGGCAAGCCCCGCGACGTCGACGGCAAGGGCTACTTCATGGAACCGACCATCCTGACCGGCGTCGACAATCAGATGCGGGTGGCCCAGGAGGAAATCTTCGGCCCGGTGCTGGTGACGATCCCGTTCGAGGATCCGGACGAGGTCGTGACGCTCGCCAACAACTCGATCTTCGGCCTCGCCGCCGGCGTCTGGACGCGTGACATCGGCAAAGCGCACGCGGTCGCCGCCAAGATCAAGGCGGGCACGGTCTGGATCAACCAGTACAACTGGTACGACTCCGGCGCGCCGTTCGGCGGCTACAAGCAGAGCGGCTTCGGCCGCGAGCTGGGTAGCGCGGCGCTCGACTCCTACACCGAGACCAAGACGGTGTGGGTCGGCAAGTAGCGAGCGGAGCTGAGGTGAGCGGACAGGTCCTGTTGTGCGTCGAGAGCGAGATCAAAGCGACCGAGTACCGCAAGGCGCTGCTGTTCGCGGGGCTGGCGACTGAGCGGCTGACGGTTCTGATTCCGCCGCTCGGTCGCGACGGCCTGCGCGAGCTGGCGGCGAGTGCCGCCGGCCTGGTGCTCGCCGGCGGTCCCGACATCCATCCGCGCCACTTCGGCGAGGAGCCGATGGCCGACGCGAATCTCGAGATCGACGAACCGCTCGACGAGCTCGAACTCGAGCTGCTGGCCGGAGCGGAAGCGGGCCGCACGCCGGTGTGGGCGATCTGTCGAGGCATGCAGACCGTCAACGTCTACCTCGGCGGCACTCTGTTTCAGGACCTGACGCTGCAGCTGCCCGGCGTCGAGGCTCACAACTTCAAGGAGCCGCTCGACCACCCGGCACACGGCCTCGAGCGGATCTCGGACGAGACGAAGTTCGGCGAATCGCTCGGCAGGCGCGTCACGACGGTCAACAGCCGCCATCACCAGGCGGTCAGAGAGCTGGCGCCGGCGCTGCGCGAGATCGCCTGGGCTCCGGACGGCGTCCTCGAGAGTTTCGAGGACGCCACCGGTGAGTGGTGGCTACGTGGCGTCCAGTGGCACCCGGAGAACCTGACCGCGCTGCCGGTGCAGCTCGATCTCTGGCGCGACTTCCTCGCCGAGGCGACGCGATGAGCTCGACCGTGCGCCTGGGGCGCGACGGCCGCGTGGCGACGATCACGCTGGAGCGGCCGCCGCTCAACATTCTCGACCTGTCGATGATCGCCGAGCTCAACCAGGCGCTCGCCTCGCTGGCTCCCCATCCGCCGCAGATCCTTCAGCTGCGCGGTAGCGCGAAGGCGTTTTCGGCCGGAGTATCGATTCAGGATCACACCGCAGACAAGGTGCCGATCATGCTGCGTGGCCTGCACGCCTCGATCCTGACGCTGATGGCGCTACCGTCGATCTCGATCGCGGTGGTCGAGGGACACTGCCTCGGCGGCGGTCTCGAGCTCGCTGCCGCGTGCGACATGGTGCTGGCTGCCGACTCGGCTACCTTCGGGCAGCCCGAGATCGAGCTCGGCTGCTTCCCGCCGGTGGCCGCGGCGCTCTTTCCGAGCCGGCTGGGATCGGGACGGACGATCGAGCTCCTGCTCACCGGGCGAACGTTCGACGCAACTGAGGCCGAGCGGTTCGGGCTGGTCACGTGGCGAGTGAAGCCGGACGAGATCGACGCCGAGCTCGCGCGGCTGACTGAACAGTTCCTGAACAAGAGCGCGGCGGTGACGCCGCTCCTGAAGCGCGCGGTCCAGACCGGCGGCGGCGTAGCGATCGCCGACGCGCTGGCCGAGACCGAGCGCATCTACCTCGAAGAGTTGACCAAGACCGAAGACATGAACGAGGGCGTGGTCGCATTCCTGGAGAAGCGGCCGCCCGTCTGGAAACACCGATAGGAGAAGACAGCATGGGTGAAGTGATTCTGCGCGAAGACCTCGACCGGGTAGCGATTCTGACCATCAACCGTCCCGACAAGCTCAATGCGCTGAGTGAGCAGGTACGGGTCGAGATGATGGCCGAGCTCGAAGAGATCGAGAGCAACGACGCGATCGGCGCCGTGGTGATTACTGGCGCAGGCGAGAAGTCATTCATCGCCGGCGCCGACATCGGCGAGTTCGAGGGCCGTCAGCCGTTCGATCAGCGCGAAGCCATGCGCTCACCGCGCGTCTTCGATGTGATGGCCAACTATCCCAAGCCGGTGATCGCCATGATCAACGGCTTCTGCCTGGGCGGCGGCTGCGAGCTGGCGCTTTCGTGCGACCTGCGGATCGCTTCGGACAACGCCCGCTTCGGTCAGCCCGAGATCAAGCTCGGCCTGATCCCCGGCGGCGGCGGCACCCAGCGCCTGCCGCGACAGGTCGGCATCGGTCACGCCATGCGACTGATCCTCTCGGGCGACATGATCGGCGCTGCCGAGGCCAGGGAGATCGGCCTGATCGAGATGGTCACCACCCCCGAGGAGCTGCGAGAGAAGACCCTCGAGATCGCCGGCAAGATCGCGGCGATGAGCCCGCTGACACTCAAGATCGCCAAGGAAGCGGTGCGCGCGAGCCAGCGCCTCTCAATCGAAGACGGTCTGGTCTACGAGCGCGATCTGTTCTGCCTCGCGTTCTCCACCGAGGACAAGAAGGAGGGCGTCCAGGCGTTCCTCGAGAAGCGCAAGGCGGAGTGGAAGGGCAAGTAGGCAGGCGGAGAGCTACATGACCTGGTCGCGGGTTCTGCTGGTTCTCTTGTTGGCGGCTGGCGCCCTCTACTGCAAGGTGCCACGGGTCTCGAAGATCGTCGCGGACACCTCGATCTCGGTCGAAGACGGCTGGATCGACTACCGCGACGTCCGCTACCAGGCGGAGTGGGGTCCGGAAGAGGCGCGCGCCGGCAACGCGCGCCTCTTCGAGCGCGCCAAGTACAAGTCGGCGCCGTTCTTCACCCATCACACGGTCCTGACGACCGGTGAGTTCAGCGATTCCGAGCTCGTGACGATTCGCCACACCGGCGGCGGTAACTTCACCTGGGCAGCGCCCAGAAAGCCCGAGGGCACCCTCGTCGTGCTCCACATCGTGCCGCTCGACGAGGATGTGCTCGATCAACTGGGGACGATCGACGACGGCGACCTCGTCGAGCTCACCGGGCGCGTCGAGATCGACGGCAAGGTCAGCGGCTCCGACGGCAGTTGGCTCCGACTCGGCCACAGCAATCACAAGTACTTCCTGGTCGAGCGCGCCACGGCCCTGGCAAACTGACCGGCCTACCCGTCGGCGGTCGGCTTCTTCCGCGAAGGCCAGTGCATGTGGCAGATCATGAAGCGGCCGTCGTGGCCCTCGGTCACGACTTGGTCTCCGCTGGCTCGAGCGCAGGTCGCTCTTCCCCGCCCTCGGGAAAGAGGGGACCTCGCTTCAGTTGAATCGCGCGCCAGATGAAATAGATCGCCGGAAAAACCAGTAGTTCGGCCAGGAACGACGTGAACACCCCGCCCACCATCGGCGCGGCGATCCGGCGCATCACGTCGGCGCCGCTGCCGGTCGACCAGAGGATCGGCACCAGCGAGAAGAGGATCGCCAGGACGGTCATCATCTTCGGGCGAATCCTCTGCACGGCGCCGTGGTCGACCGCCTCGGCGAGATGAGCGTAGCTGGTCATTCGCCCCTTCTTCTTCCAGTCCTCGTAGGCGATGTCGAGGTAGAGCAGCATGACTACGCCGGTTTCCGCCGCCAGGCCGGCCAGTGCGATCACGCCGACCCAGACCGCGACCGACCAGTTGTAGCCCAGGATCGACATCAACCAGATGGAGCCCACCAACGAGAACGGGATCGCCGACAGGACGATCGCGGTCTTGACGATCGACTTCAAGTGGAAATACAGAATCAGGCAGATTACCGCCAGAGTCAGCGGGATGATCAGTAGCAGCCGTTGCTTGGCGCGCTGCATGTACTCGTACTGGCCGGACCAGAAGATCGTGTAGCCGGGCGGCAGTTCGACGCGCTCCGACACTTCCTTCTGCGCCCGCTCCACCCACGAGCCCACGTCGATGCCCCGCAGGTCGACGTATACCCAGGCGTTGGGTCGTGCGTTCTCCGACTTGATCCCCGGCGGGCCGCTCCGGAGTTGAATGTCGGCGAGCTGCCCGAGCGGCACATGCGCCCCGGTCGGCGCGGCGACGAGGATCTCGCGCAGCGCGATCGGATCGTCGCGGAGCTCGCGCGGGTAGCGCACGTTGATCGGGTAGCGCTCGAGCCCTTCGATGGCCCAGGAGACGTTCATTCCACCGACCGCGGACTGAATGACGTCCTGGACGTCGCCGACGGTGAGACCGAACCGAGCCACCGCCCGCCGATCGATGTCGAAGTCGAGGTAGCTGCCGCCCATCACCCGCTCGGCGTAGGCCGAGAGCGTTCCCGGCAGCGGCTTCACCACCGCCTCGACCTCCCGGGCGATGCGATCCAGAACGACCAGGTCGGGACCGCCGACCTTGATTCCGACCGGCGTCTTGATCCCCGTCGAGAGCATGTCGATGCGGGTCTTGATCGGCATGGTCCAGGCGTTGGTGACCCCCGGGAACTGGATCGCGGCGTCGAGCTCAGCGATCAGATCGTCCTTGGTCAGGCCCGGGCGCCACTCCTCGGGATCCTTGAGGACGATGATCGTCTCGAGCATCGACAGGGGCGCCGGGTCGGTCGCGGTCTCGGCCCGGCCCACCTTCCCGAACACCGACTCGACCTCGGGGAAGGTCCGGATGATCTTGTCGGTCTGCTGCACGAGCTCGCGCGCCTTGGTGATCGAGATGCCGGGGAAGGTCGTCGGCATGTAGAGCAGATCACCCTCCCAGAGCGGCGGCATGAACTCCGAGCCGATGCTCTTGAGGGGCACGAACGTGAAGGCGAGAACGATCAACATCGCGAACACGACCACCCATCGCCTGCGCAGGGCGAGATTCAACACCGGGGTATAGAGAAAGCGTAGGAAGCGCGAGACCGGATGTCGCTTCTCGCTCAAGATCCTGCCGCGCACGAACCAGTACATCAGCACCGGAATCACGGTCACCGCCAGCAGCGACGAGATCGCCATGGCGTAGGTCTTGGTGAAGGCGAGCGGCTTGAACAGCCGACCCTCCTGGGCCTCGAGCGTGAAGATCGGCATGAACGACACCGTGATCACGAGCAGCGTGAAGAACAGGGTCGGTCCGACCTCCTGCGCCGAGCGCATGATGATCTCGAGGTGAGAGCGCTTGCCGCGCCACTCCTCGTAGTGCTTGTGGGCGTTCTCGACCATGATCACCGCCGCGTCGACCAGCACGCCGATCGAGATCGCGCTGCCGCCGAGCGACATGATGTTGGCTCCCAGGCCCTGGAGTCTCATGATCACGAACGCCAGGAGGATCGATACCGGAATCGAGATGATCGCCACCAGCGCCGATCGGACGTGGAACAGGAATACCAGGCAGACGAGCGCGACGACGATAGACTCTTCGATCAGGGTATGGGTCAACGTCTCGATCGAGCGCTCGACCAGACCGGTGCGGTCGTAGGCAACCGAGATCTCGACGTCCTCCGGCAGACCGGCCTGGAGCTCGGCCAGGCGCTCCTTGACCTTGGCGATCGTCGACAGGGTGTCGGCGCCATAGCGCACCACGACCACTCCACCGACCGTCTCACCCTCTCCATTCCAATCCGCGAGACCCCGCCGGATCTCGGGCCCGATGGTGATGTTCGCAACCTCGCTCATGAGAATCGGAACCCCGCCCGGACCAATGCCGAGCGCGATCTCCTCCAGGTCTCGGATCTCCCGGATGTACCCCCGGCCGCGCACCATGTACTCCCGTTCCGACATCTCGACCAGCCGGCCCCCGACTTCGCTGTTCGAGCGTTGAATCGCGTGGCGAACGCCCTGGAGCGTCAGGCCGTAGGCGCGCAGCCGCACCGGGTCGACCTCCACCTGGTACTGGCGCACGAAACCACCGATCGAGGCGACCTCCGCGACGCCCTCGACCGAAGATAGGCCGTACTTCAAGTACCAGTCCTGATAGCTCCGAAGATCGGCTAGGGAGCGTTGATCCGAGTTCAGGACGTACATGAACGCCCAGCCAACTCCGGTCGCATCCGGACCGAGCTGCGGCGAGACCCCCTGGGGCAGGTCGGCCGTCAGACCCGACAGATACTCGAGCACTCGCGACCGCGCCCAGTAGAGGTCGGTCCCATCGTCGAAGATCACGTAGACGAAGGAGAACCCGAAGAACGAATAGCCGCGCACGACCTTCGCGAAGGGCACCGCGAGCATCTTGGACGTGATCGGGTAGGTGACCTGGTCCTCGACCACCTGCGGCGCCTGGCCCGCGAACTCGGTGAAGATGATCACCTGGACGTCGGACAGGTCGGGGATGGCGTCGATGCGCGTGCCCCGGACCGCCCAGACACCCGCCAGGATCGCCAGGACCAGGCCGACCGTGACCAGGAGCTGGTTCTTGAGCGACCACTCAATCAGCTTATTGAGCATGCCCGCCTCCTCCGTGCTCCGGGTCGCCGATGGGCTCGGCGGGGGCCGCCATCTCCTTCCGCCGCTTGGAGACCATCTTCTGGATCGCCTCCTGCAGGTTCGCCTCGGAGTCGATCAGGAACTGGGCCGACGTGACCACACGCTCACCCTCTTCGAGCCCATCGAGGACCTGCGCGAAGCCCTCCCCCTCGTGACCGAGAGTGATCGCACGCGGCTCAAAGCGTCCCTCACCGAGCTCGACGACCACCACGTTCCGTTGACCGGTGCGCAGGATCGCCAGGGAGGGAACCGCGAGCGCCTCGCGCGCGGCAACGGGATGGAAGGTTACAGTCGCGAACATTCCCGATTTGAGCTGCCCGCTGCGGTTGGGCACCTCCAGCTTGACGCGCAGCGTCCGGGTCTTCTCGGAGAACTCGGGCTCGAGGAACCGGACCTTGCCGGTAAACGTCTCGCCCGGGAAGTAGGTGAACCGAATGTCGGCCGCAGTGCCCTCGTGAATCCACGCCACCTGGTCTTCGAAGACTTCGACCGAGAGCCAGAGCGACGACAGGTTGGCGATGTGGTAGGTGTCCATCCCGGGGCGCACGGCCATCCCCTCGAGACCCGGCATTCGCTTCATGACCACGCCATCGGCCGGCGCGACCACCTTGAGCGTTCGAAAGATCTCTCCGGTCTCCTCGAGGTGGGCGATCTGGCCCGGCGAGATGTCCCAGTACGAGAGACGTGTTCGAGCGGCGTCGACGAGCGCGAAGGCTCGCCTCCTGGCGTCCTCGGACGAGGCTTCGAAACGCCCCGCATACTCCATCGCCGAGAGTAGCTCCTCCTCGGTCTGAATGAGCTCGGGCGAGTAGATCTCGAACAGCGGCTGACCGCGCCTGACCGGCTCGCCGACATAGTTGACATAGACCTTCTCGACCCAGCCCGTGTACTTCGTCGTGACCGTGACCATGCGCTCCTGGTCGTACTCCAGGTAGCCGACGGTGCGGATCTCGTGACTGAGGTCCCGACGCCCGACCGCGACGCTCTGAACGTTCATGTTCTGGACGACCGCGGAATCGATCGTCACCGTGGTCGCAGCTGTGGGGGCTCCGTCACCGTCGGCATAGACCGGCAGGTAGTCCATGCCCATCTCGTCCTTGGCCGGCACCGGCGACGAGATGGTCGGATCCATCGGGTGGCGATAGAACATGACCTCGCGCTCGGCCTCCCGGGTCGCGCTCCCGTCGGCGTAGATCGGCAGATAGTCCATGCCCATGTCGTCCTTGGCCGGCACCGGCGAGGAGATGGTCGGATCCATCGGGTGGCGATAGAACAAGAGCTCTCCTCCTTCGCCGGCCGAGCTGTCCGAACCCGCGTCCGCCATCGCGCCCTTCTGGTAGCCGACCGAATGCTGCAACCAGCCATCGATCGGATGCACGTCGAGAGGATCGAAGAACAGGATAAAGAAGGCAGCGAAGCTCGCGGCCACCCAGATGAGCGGCTGGAGCCGAGTCCTGGTTTCACGTTTCATCGGTTTGACTCCATCGAAGCGATCGGCTCACCGACCGCCCCTTCGAGTTTCGCGAGCCCGACCAGGTAGTCGGTCTTGGCCCGAGCGACCGCGGTCTGGGCGTCGGACAGGATGTGCTCGGCGTCGAGTAGATCGAGTGCGTTCAAAGTTCCGGCGACGTATCCGGCGAGGGCGGAGTCGACCGCCTCCTCGGCCTGGACGACCAGCAGATCCTCGACCAGCCTGAGCTGTCGCCAGGCGAGGGGAACGCGCTGGCTCAGGTCGCCGATCGTCGACTCGATCGAGAGCATCAGCTCTCGCTCGGCGCTCGCTGCCGCGCTCTGAAGCTCGATCGCTTGCTCGACGCCCGCGGCAAGCTTGTCGCGCCAGAGCGGAATGCGTATCACGCCACGGATTCCGAGGATGTCGTCGCCGTTGCCCGCCGGCGGTGAAAGCCGTCCGGCGGCGTCGTCCCGCGGATCGACGAGTGTGTAGGTGAGCCCGACGACGAAGTCGGGCCGGTAGGCCTTGTGAGCGAGAGCCTCCATCGATTCTGCCGCCGCGATGCGCGCCTGGGCGGCCCGCAGTTCGTGACGACGGGCCCCTGCACGCACCGCCAGAGCTTCCGGATCGAGATCGATCCTCTCGAGCTTCTCGGGTAGAGCCGCGCGCTCGACTCGGGTGTCGGCAGGTCGATCGCGCAGCCGGTTGATCCGCGCGATCAGATCGATCTGCCTCGAATCGAGATCCAGCAGACTCTTCTCCACCCGCGTGATCTCCGCCTGCAGCTTGATCACTCCCTGGGCCGAGCCGCCGCCCGTCGCGTAGCGGGATCGGGAGATCTCCTCGTGCTGGACGAGGTGCTCGCGGAGTATCGCCGTGATGTCGTGCTGGCGATCGACGAACAGGAGCTCGTAGTAGAGGCTCCTGACTTCGGTGACCAGAGAGACGCGGTCTGCCAGGACCTGCTCTTCGAGAGCCTCCGCGGCGTGAACAGCAGCGCTCTCCTTGAGTGCCAGCTTGCCTGCCCAGGGAAGCGACTGCGACACTCCGAGAGTCAGCCGCTGCGGACCGACGCGAGTCTCGGGAGGCAGGGCGAAGGCCATGGCCTCTACCGATGGATCTGGTAGAGCCCGAGCCTGGGGCGCCTCGAGCCGGACGGCTCGACTGCGGGCTCCGGCCACATGGAGACCTGGATTGCGCAGCAAGACCTCTTCGGCCAGCGCCTGCTGGAACGGATCCCGAGCGGCGAGCAGCATCGGGTCGACCGGTTCGGTCGCGGCCGCCGCGGCTGTGCTGACAAACAGAGCGGCCAGCAGGTGGCGACGAATTGTGACTGACATCTGACGTCCTCCGAAGCAACGTGTGACGGACGAGCACCCTCCACGCGAGGGCGTTCGCTCACGGTGAGCTTCAGCGGACGATCAGAGCAGCAGCGTCGAGAACAGGGCGTAGCGTGGAGGTCGAGCGGGCGGCTCGTACTCCGGAAGGCCCGGTCGGAGCGCGATGACGGTCGCGGCGTTGGCGACGGTCTGGAGAGCGACGTCCATAAGCAGGACATCGTCCTCGCCCGGCCGCTTGAGGACCAGGTCGGTCTCGGAGTCCGACAGGCTCGGGCCGCAGCAGCTGGACGACAGAGCTATCTCGTCGGAGCAGCCCGGCATCGTCATGTCGTGGCAACCGGCCATCCACTCGCCCAGCGCTTCGCACGCCGCGCCCGCCGGGGCGCTCAGCAGCACGATGGTCAGGGCGATCAGGCCGAACCGGCCGACGGCTTTCATCTCCGTGATCGTGACGCCGCACCTTCCGGTTGTCAAGGAAGTGTCTCCGCGGGACCGTTCACTGCCCGTGATGCGAACCGTGACTCATGACGCCCGTTGCCACACCGAGGTGGTGCATCCGATGATGGTCGCCGGCCGCCAGGAACCCGAAGAAGCCGAGCCCCCGGAGGCGCGCGACGTCGCCGGCAACCTCGGTGGTGAGATCGATCTCGAAGCCGTCCGGACGCGGCCGCGATTCGACCCGCCAGCCATCATGACCCTGGACCATTCGCGTATGCATCGGGATCATGCGCCCAAGCGCTTCTCGGGTGCGACCTTCGCCGGTCACCCGGATGCGAACACCGCCTTCGATCGGCTGCTCCTCGACCGCCGCACGCAGCGTCACTTCGTCCATATCGACCAGGTGCTCACGGAGCGCCAGGAGGTTCACACGGCTCCAGTCCGTCGACTCGTCCGCGCGCAGAGCGGCCGCAATCTCGGCCAGCGCCGCAAACGCGCTCTGGCCGGCCTCCGATGGCAGCTCGGCCGCCCCGAGCGACCCCGCCAGGAGCAGCGCGGCCAGGAATCCGGTTGTCGTGGTGCATCTCATCTCTTGCCTCCAGTCACGATTGGACCTCTCGGTTCGTGGTCCCAGGATTGCGGATTGCGGCGACTCTGGGTATGACCGAGATCAGGTTCTACTCGACTCTCGAGCTGACCCGGAGGGCGGCACCGCGTCGCACGATCGAGCCTTCGCGCTCGAGCCGTGCCACGGTACGGTAGACCGTCTCTTCGGCGAGCCCGAGCTCCGCTGCCAGGGCGCGCAGGCTCGGCGGCTCGACGCCGGGCTCGTGCGTCGGCAACCGAAGATACGCGAGAATCCGGTCGCCCGCCGAGGCGACGGAGCGGACCTCCAGGAGCGCTCGTTGGTCGCGGATCTGATCGGCCAGCCGTCGCGCCCAGGCGAGCGCCAAGGCCGGATCGGCTTCGAGCGTCGAGGCCACGCGGGCGCTCGAGTAGACCGCCACCCGGCTCGCGATCTCGGCGCGACAGTCACAGTGATAGTCCGTACTGAAGACAGCCGCTTCTGCAAAGCTCGCCCCCGGATGTACCCGGTGCAGAGCCAGCTCGTTTCCCGACTCCTGGGCTCGCACCATCTCCACGCGACCGGCTTCGAGCAGGAACGCACCGAACACCTCGTCTCCGCGACGAAACAGGTACTCGCCTTTGTTCAGGTCACGGCGACGATCGGGCTCGCCGAAGTCGGAAAGGAGATGTTGCCGATTCATCCTCGAGGCAGCATATGGCATGCTTCGCGGCTATGAAGATCGCTCGCCTGACGATCCTTCTCCTCCTTCCCATCCTCGCGCTCGCCTGCGGAGGCGACCGCGAACCCGACAGT
The DNA here is from genome assembly GCA_029263375.1 of Acidobacteriota bacterium. Taxonomy (GTDB): domain Bacteria; phylum Acidobacteriota; class Thermoanaerobaculia; order Multivoradales; family JAHEKO01; genus JAHEKO01. Next base: position 14,590 of record JAJCXP010000123.1, read on the forward strand.
CCCGAGCCGGTCATGACCGCCCCGGCCGCACTCGACCTCGCGGCGTTCGCGGCGCGCGATATCCACGAACCGCAGTTGGTATTCGACGACAGCGGCACGCTGCTGCTCGTCTGGCGTGAGAAGGGCGAAGAGGGGTCCGACCTCTATGTCGCGCGTCAGGGCCACGATGGCGGCTTCGAACCCGCCGTCCGGGTCAACGACGAACCGGCGACGGTCGAGTCGTTCCCGCACGACGAGATGCGCGCGGCCTTCGCAGTGGGCTCGGGCGGGCGGGTCGCCCTGGCCTGGTCCGATTCGCGAGGTCAGGTTCGAACGGCGATCAGCTCTGACGGCGGCGCCAGCTTCGCACCGTCCGTCCGGCTCGATCAGGCGGATGCGGCGGCCTACCGGGGCTTCCCGGCGCTGGCCTTCGGCGATGCGAGCGCCCTCCATGCCATCTGGATCGACTCCCGCCACGCCGAGGGCTTCGCCGAAGAGCCGGCCGATCTCTTCTACGCGACGGTGGTCGACGGCGTGGTCACGGAGTCCAACCTGACAGCTGAACAGGAGGCGACGGTCTGCGGTTGCTGCCGGACCTATCTCGGAGCTGGGACCGATGGCGCGGTGCGCTCGCTGTTCCGCAACGCCGACTCCGACGGCTTCCGAGACATCTTCACGACCGCCAGCCACGGGCTCGAAGCGCCGACGCCGCCGGCGCGCATCGGGCAGCCGCTCTGGAAGCTCGAAGGCTGTCCGATGTCGGGACCGATCGCGGTCGGCGACCGGGTGCTCTGGCCCGACGGCTCGAGCGGCAAGAAAATGCTGATGGAAGCTGGCTTCGGCCCCGATCCGGCGGTGCCGCTGTTCTCGGACGAAGCGCGCGGCGACTGGAGCCCAAGGCTGTCGCCGCGGATGGTCTCTTCACGGGCGGCGGCGGAGCTGGTGCTCCTGCCGGGACGGCCGGACTCACGGCTGATCGAGCGTGCCGCGAGCGGCGACGGTTGGGAAACGGTGGCCGAAGGCCTGCCTGCCTGGGCGACCACCGCGGTGTACGAGAACGGCGGGCTGATTCTGGTCGGTTCCGTTGACGGCGTGCTCAAGCAGGAGAGTCGGACGGTCGGACCCTAGAATCTTTCTTGGATCGGACCACCCGATACCGCGTACCCACGGCCTGACGACCGCCGGCTCAAAACAACCGACTGTCCAAGACGTAACACCCTGGTGACCGGGAGTCGTCTATGATTCGGCCTGTGGAACGGTGGATGATCCGACTCGTCGCGGCCGCTTCGCTCTGGATGGTCTTCCCGGGCGCGATGGAGGCGACCGAGAATCTCGGCCATCTGCTGATGAGCGGCCACCTGGCACACGCTGCGGAGAACGGGGACGAACACTCCGACTCCGGCCCCGAGCACGGATGTGACGCAACTCTCCACCTGTGCTCCTGTCACGTGGCTCCCGCGGGCCTGCTCGCGGCGCCGATCCCGAGGCGCGGGGCTGGCCAGTCCGGTTCTGTCGTAGCCAGCCTACCCGAGCCCGGAACGTCGGCGCACCTCCACAACATCGAGCACCCGCCTCAATCCTGAGTCTCGAGCCATAGACCAGGCGCGGCCGGCGTAGTCGCCACAGCTCTATTTCTAGAGCGGCGTCACGCGCCCCCTGTCGGCGTTCCTAGCCGGCGGACCTAGCCGACCTGGAATGCCTTGCCGAGCGACGGCTCTGCCGCGCCCATCAACGGATGCTTTGGAGGAGCGATCCTCCGCGGACTCAGGAACGACGGATGCGAATGACACGAAAAGCACGACACAGACTCGCCCGGAGCACCGCCATCCTCGGCTGTCTCCTGGTAGCGAACCTCCCGGCCCAGGCCGATCAAGCGAAGCCTCGGGATACGGTTCGTCTGACGCTCACTGAGGCTCTCGAGCGAGCGTTCTCGAACAGCCCGGTCATCAGTGCACGCAAAGCCGACGTACAACGAGCTGAGGCTCGCCGCCTCGGCTCACGAACCTACCCATTCAACCCCGAGCTCGAGTTCGCCGCCGGGGACCGTAAGGGGCTCGCCGAGTCCAACACCGATCGGAGTATCGGGATCTCACAAGAAATCGAGATCGGCGGCCAGCGCGGGAAGCGGATCGCGGTCGCCACGGCGGCGCTCGAGGCGGCGCAGCTCGGCTTCGAGCGCGAGCTGCGCCTCCTGCGGGCACGCGTGGAACTGAGCTTCATTGGGGCCGTACGAGCTCGGGAGCTCCTCGGCATTGCGCAAGCCGACGCGGATCTCGCGCGCCAGCTCCTGCGCTTCTCGATCAGGCGCCTGGAAGCCGGAGCGGGAACTCAAGTGGAATTGAACCTCGCACGGTCAACTGCGGGCCAGGCGGAGCGCACGCTTCGCATGAGCGAATCGGCCGCCGAAACCACGCGCAACCGGCTGGCTGAGCTCGCCGGCGAAGCATCGGTCGGTGAGGTAGTCGGCGACCTGCCGATTCCGGACGACCGAATGCCGCAGATCGATGAGCTGCTCGCCTCGGCCGTCGGGGACAGAGCAGATCTCGCAGCCCTTCGCAAGGAGACCGAGTCGGCACAGCGGGCGATTCAGCTCTCGAGATCACTCGGAATTCCGAACCTCCGGCTCGGCGCCTTCTACGAGGAGGAAGAAGGAACAGACAACATCAAGGGCTTCGGGATCACAGTGCCGATTCCGCTATTCAACCGTAACCGTGGCGGAGTGGCCGAGGCCGAAGCTGAAGTCGAGAGGTTGTCCGCGGAGGGTTCCGCCGCCGAACTAGCGGTCCGTAGGGAAGTCGCCGACGCCCTGGCGACCTACCGATTCGCGCGGGAGGCCGCTCTGTCCTTACACGATCTGGTCGTCGGCACCTTGGAAGACAATCTCGAGCTTCTTCGCAAGGCACTCGACGCGGGAAAGATCGGCGCTTCTGAGGTTCTCATCTTCCGGCGCGAGTTCGTCGAAGGTCAGCGCCAGTTCATCGAAGCCCTCTTCGAAGCGCAGGCCGCCCGCATAGCTCTCGACCTGGCGACCGCCCGCACCACGATTCCAATGAACTCCACGCAGGAGACCCTGCCATGACCTATCTAACCAATCTTCAGTCGACTCTTGCCGGCCTCATCTTGGCAGGAGTCGTTCTCGGCACCATGGGTTGCTCCGACACCGGAGGGTCCGACGGCGGAGACGACACGACGCACCAGGAGGAAACACCTTCAGGCCACGAAGAGGGCGTCGTCCAGTTGGCGGGTGCGAAGGCCGCGGCGGCTGGGATTGAAACCATCGCCATCTCGCTCACGAGTCTCCCGGCTCAGCTCGCCACTACCGGCCAGGTCGACTTCAACCAGGATCGCCTGGCACATGTGAGCCCCAGGATCCCCGGGCGCGTCCATGAAGCAAGAGCCCGTCTCGGCCAGCAGGTCCGGCGAGGCGAGATTCTAGCCATCCTCGATTCGATCGAGTTGGGTCGAGCCAAGGCCGACTATCTGCAAGCGAGGGCTCGCGAGCAGCTGACGCGAGAGAACTTCAATCGTGAAGAGGAGCTCTACGCGGACCGGATCTCGTCACAGAAAGAGATGCTGTCGGCGAAAGCGGCCCACATCGAGGTCGAGGCCGAGCTCCGTAGTGCCGAAGAGACCCTCCGCCTCTACGGCCTGAGCGACGAGGAAGTCGCGGCTGTCACCTACGAGAATCCGGGGCGCTCGCTCTTTCCGATTCGGGCGCCACTCTCGGGGAAGATCGTCGAGAAACACGTCACCGTCGGAGAGCTGGTCACGCCGGAGCGCAACCTCTTCAGCCTCGCCGATCTCAGCCAGGTCTGGGTCTGGATCGACATCTATGAACGGGATCTGCAGCAGGTCCACGTCGACGATGGCGTCGAGGTGCGCGTTGATGCTTTCCCGGACCTCGAGTTCGGCGGGACTGTCTCCTATCTGAGCGACCGGGTCGATCCCGACACCCGTCGGGTCCGGGCTCGAATCGACGTCGAGAACCCAGAAAATCGGCTGCGGCCGGGGATGTTCGCCCAGGTCCAGCTCACCGACCCTCACGAGGGTGACGGCGGCGGAGCTCGCGGTCCCGTCCTCGTGATCCCCGAAGACGCCCTCCAGCGAGACGGCGACTCGACGATCGTATTCGTCGATCTTGGCAACGGGCAATACGAGCGGCGCGAGATCAAGGTCGGCCGAAAGGCGGGCGCCTCGATCGAAGTGACCGAAGGCCTAACTCCGGGGGAAATCATCGTCTCGGCTGGAGCCTTCTTCCTGAAATCGGAACTGGCGAAAGACGAGTTGGGAGAAGGCCATGCGCACTGAGGAGATCCGCTCATGATTCAGCGCATCATCGACTTCTCCCTGGACAATCGCTTTCTCGTCATCGTGGTCTGGCTGCTCGCGGTCGGGCTCGGCTTCCGTTCACTTCTCGAACTACCGATCGACGCGGTACCTGACGTCACCAATATTCAGGTGCAGGTGCTCACGACCAGCCCCGGCTTGGCGCCGGAGGAGGTCGAGCGCTTCATAACATTCCCGGTCGAGACAGCCATGAGTGGTCTCCCGCGAGTCGAGGAGATTCGATCGGTCTCGAAGTTCGGCCTCTCGGTCGTGACGGTGGTCTTCGAGGAGGACTCCGACATCTACTGGGCGAGGCAGCTAGTCGGTGAGCGCCTGACGGCGGCCAGGGAACAGATCGCAGAAGGCTACGGCGAGCCTGAGATGGGCCCGATTTCGAGCGGCCTCGGCGAGATCTACCAATTCGAAGTCAGAGGCGAGCCGATGTGCTCACAGGGAGCGCCTGATACAGACGCGTGTTACACGCCGATGGAGCTGCGGACCACTCTCGATTGGTTCGTCAATTACCAGCTTCGCTCGGTGCCTGGCATCGTCGAGGTCAACTCCTTCGGCGGCGAGCTCAAGACCTACCAGGTTACTCTCGACCCTGATCGACTCGTATCATTCGGGCTGTCAGTCGGTGACGTCTTCGAAGCTGTCGAGCAGAACAACCGCAACGTCGGCGGAGGCTACATCGCGCGGGGCGGCGAGCAGTACCTCGTTCGGGGCGAGGGCTTGGTGGAGAGTCTGGAAGACCTCGGCCGTATCGTCCTCGCCCACGACGAGCGCGGCACGCCGGTGCACGTCGACGACGTCGGCGCCGTCGAGTTCGCCCCCATGATCCGGCAGGGCGCAGTGACCCGCGACGGGCGAGGCGAAGCCGTGGTCGGCATCGTGATGATGCTCATGGGCGAGAACTCCCGCGTTGTCGTCAACGACGTCAAGGAGAAGATCGCAGAGATCGAAAAGGGCCTCCCCGAAGGCGTCACCATCGACGCCTTCTACGATCGCACCGAGCTCGTCCGCCGGACGATTCTCACGGTCGCCAAGAACCTGACCGAAGGCGGCCTGCTGGTGGTCGTCGTCCTCCTTCTCCTGCTCGGCAACCTCCGAGGGGGGTTGATCGTCGCTTCGGCCATCCCACTGTCGATGCTGGTCGCCTTCACCGCGATGCGCTACTTCGGCATCTCCGGCAACCTGATGAGCCTCGGCGCCATCGATTTCGGATTGATCGTCGACGGCTCGGTCGTGATGGTCGAGAACATCGTGCGGGTGCTCCACGAGCGTCGCCAGGAGACCGGGGTCTCGCGGCTCCAGAAGATCCGCGAGGCCTCGCACCAGGTGGCGCGGCCGGTCGTTTTCGCCGTCGGCATCATCATGATCGTTTACCTCCCGATCCTGGGACTTCGGGGCATCGAAGGGAAGATGTTCCGGCCGATGGCCATGACCGTCGTGTTCGCTCTGGCGGCCTCCTTGATCTGCGCTCTCACACTCATGCCGGTCCTCGCCAGCCTGTTCATCAAACGTGTCTCCGAGAAGGAGCCCTGGCTTTTCCGCCTCGCCAAGCGTATCTACGAACCGGCTCTCGACAAGGCGATGAGCCATCGGCGCGCCACGCTTGCGATCGCCCTCGGGATCTTTCTCGCCAGCCTGGCGGTCGTGCCGTTCCTCGGCGCCGAGTTCATTCCCAAGCTCGACGAGGGGTCGATCGCGATGCAGATCTGGCGGCTTCCAAGCGTGTCGCTCGAACAGTCAAACAAGATCTCGACCCACGCGGAGAAGGTCCTCATGGAAGAGTTCCCCGAGATCGAGACCGTCGTTTCGCGAACCGGCCGAGCCGAGATCGCAACCGACCCGATGGGAGTCGAGATCAGCGATACCTACCTGATCCTCAAGCCGCGGAAGTCCTGGCGGTTCGAGACCAAGGAAGCGCTGATCGAAGCCATCGACGAAGCCATGCGAGAGCAGGTCCCTGGGGCCATCTTCAGCTACTCGCAGCCGATCGAGCTGAGGGTTTCGGAGCTCATCTCGGGAGTCCGCTCCGACATCGCTGTCCATCTCTATGGGGACGACCTCGAGCTACTGAAAGAGAAGGCTGACGAGATCGCCGCAGTTCTGCAGCGCATCGCGGGCGCAGCCGACGTCAAAGCAGAACAGACGCAGGGCCTGCCAATGCTGCGCGTCCGAATCGACCGCTCGGCCATCGCCCGGTACGGCATCAACGCCGCGGACGTGCTCGATGTCGTGGAGACGGTAGGGGGCAGGTCACTGGGCACTGTCCTGGAGGGAGAGAAACGCTTCGTCCTCCAGGCCCGCTTCGACCAGAACCTGCGGGGAGACCTGGATCGCATTCGCGATCTGCGCGTCGCCGCTCCCGCGGCCGAGGGTGACTCACCACCGCTGATTCCGCTCTCTCAGCTCGCGGATATCTTCATCGAGGACGGTCCGGCGCAGATCAGCCGCGACAGGATCAGCCGCCGTATCAACATTGAGGCCAATGTCCGTGGGCGGGATCTGGCGTCCTTTGTCACCGAAGCGCAGGCGGCCGTCGATACGGAGGTCGAGCTGCCGCCCGGCTGGGTCGTCGACTGGGGAGGTCAGTTCGAGAATCTCCAGGCCGCCTCGGAGCGTCTCGCCCTCCTGGTGCCGATGGCGCTGCTCTTGATCTTCGTGCTGCTCTACTCGACCTTCGGCTCCGCTCGCCTCGCCGCGCTGATCTATCTCAACGTACCGCTGGCCGTCACGGGTGGGCTTCTCGCTCTGGCCCTTCGAGGCTATCCCTTCTCCATCTCGGCGGGAGTCGGCTTCATCGCGCTCTTCGGCATCGCGGTCTTGAACGGTGTCGTGATGATCTCCTATGTCGTCGAGAAACGCCGCCACGGGCTCGGAGCCCAAGCTGCCGCACGCGAAGGCGCGCTCGTACGCCTCCGGCCCGTGCTCATGACCGCGCTCGTCGCGTCTTTCGGCTTCGTGCCGATGGCGTTGGCGACGTCGGCCGGCGCCGAGGTACAGCGCCCGCTCGCGACAGTCGTCATCGGCGGGCTCGTGACATCAACGCTGTTGACGCTGCTCGTTCTCCCGACGATCTACTCGTGGTTTGCAAAGGAGCGGGTCGAGGTCGATCGTGAACCGGACACTGATACCGTCATGATCCGCACTGGCGGACGAAGCAGGGAGGCTCTGTGAATGGCTGAGTCGCCTCAGACAGCCTCATTTCACATCGACGGGATGGACTGCGCCGAGGAGGTGACGGTCCTCAAGCGCACCGTCGGCCCGCTGGTCGGTGGCGAGGACTTCCTCTCCTTCGAAGTCTTGAACGGCAAGATGACGATCCTCGAAGGCGCTATGGGGGGCTCGCACGACGCAGTCGTCGAAGCCGTTTCCAAGACTGGCATGACGGCAAGGCCGTGGCGGGCTTCTTCCGCCAAGGGATTCCCGGCCGAGAGTACCTTCTGGCAGCGGCGAGGCCGGTCTCTCCTCTGCTCGCTAAGCGGCGCACTCTTGGTGACGGCCTTCGCGCAACACGCAGTCGAGGCAGGCGGGTTCCTGACTGCTCTGGCGGCCGAGAGCGTTCCCCTGCCGGCGGCCCTTCTCTACCTGGGCGCCACGGTCGCTGGCGCCTGGTTCATTGTCCCGAAGGCGATCTACGCGGCGAGAGCCCTCCGCCCCGACATGAACCTGCTGATGCTCGTAGCTGTTTTCGGGGCGATCGGGATCGGCGAATGGTTCGAGGCGGCAACGGTGAGCTTCCTGTTCGCCCTTGCGCTCCTGCTCGAGAAGTGGAGCGTCGGACGGGCTCGCAAAGCGATCGGCGCTTTGATGGAGCTCTCACCCGACCTTGCACGAGTGGTCGATCCCGCAACGGGCCGGACACAAGAGCTGCCGGTGGAAGACGTCGCCGTAGGAGCGATGCTGAGGGTCCGTCCCGGTGACAAGGTCCCACTCGACGGCGAGGTCGTCGATGGGACTACGTCGATCGATCAATCCGCCATCACCGGCGAGTCGATACCCGTCGCCAAGGAGAAAGGCGACCTGGTGTTCGCCGGGACTGTGAACGGCACCGGTGCGATCGAGGTGCGGGTCGGCAAGGCGGCACAGGACACGACGCTAGCTGGCATCATCCGTCTCGTCGCCGAAGCTCAAGCCCAACGCTCGCCAAGTGAACAGTGGGTCGAGCGCTTCGCGCGGTATTACACGCCGATCATGATGGCCCTGGCGATTGGGGTCGCGATCCTTCCGCCCCTTCTAGCGGGAGGCGGCTGGGCGATCTGGTTCTATCGTGCGCTCGTCCTTCTCGTCATTGCCTGCCCGTGTGCCTTGGTGATCTCGACGCCGGTGAGTGTCGTTGCTGGACTGGCTGCAGCCGCCCGAGCCGGTGTGCTCATCAAGGGTGGGAGCCATCTCGAGGCGCCAGCCGGTTTCGAGGCGATCGCCTTCGACAAGACCGGCACTTTGACTCATGGTCGGCCCCGCGTACAACAGATCGTCGCTCTGAACGACCACACGGAAGAGGAAGTCCTGGCCCGGGCCGCCGCCCTCGAGGTCGATTCGAGCCACCCGCTCGCGCGCGCCGTTCTCGATGAGGCCAAGGGTAGAGGCCTTCGATTTGATCGGGCCCGATCCGTCACTTCGCTTCCCGGCAAGGGCGCGGAGGGCGAGGTCGCCGGCCGGCGCTTCTGGATCGGGAGCCATCGGCTCATGGAAGAGAAGGGGGCCGAGACTCCAGAATTCCACCGGTTGGCAGCCGACCTCGAGGATTCCGGACACTCTCTCGTCGCCGTCGGCAACGACGACCACATCTGTGGCCTCATCGGCGTCGCCGACAGCATCCGCCCGGAGGCTGCCGAGGCACTCCAGGAGCTACGTGATCTAGGGATCGAACAGCTCGTCATGCTAACCGGCGATAACAGCGGCACAGCCCGAGCCGTCGCAAAGGCGATCGGCCTCGAGCACTACCAGGCCGAGCTTCTGCCGCAGGAGAAGGTAGCGGCGGTCGCGGGCATGAGGGAGTCGTTCGGTCGGGTTGCCATGGTCGGCGACGGCGTCAACGACGCCCCGGCGTTAGCGACAGCAACAACCGGGATTGCGATGGGCGTCGCCGGGTCCGACGCGGCGATCGAGACCGCCGACATAGCGCTGATGTCAGACGACTTGAGGAAGCTCCCGTGGCTGGTCCAGCACTCACGGCGGGTTCTGCGCATCATTCGGCAGAACATCTTCTTTTCGCTTGCCGTCAAGGCCGCGTTCATCGCTCTCGCGGCGGCAGGAGTGGCCACCCTCTGGATGGCCATCGCCGCCGACATGGGCGCTTCGCTCCTGGTGGTTGCCAACGGACTAAGGCTGCTCCGATAGCTCCAGGCTGGGGTCGACGACGCGCCGCCATTGCTCGACCATCATCCCCGCAGGCTTGTCCGCGTGGGACGGGTGCATCAGGCCCTCGACCCACAGCAGAGAACCTGCGGGCAGATCGGCGTTCTCGAGCTCATCGAACCCGGCGCCTCCGCCGAGGATCAGAAGCGCCGGCTTACCCGGGAACTCGAGCGCCGGCATCCCCTCCCAGGTCACGATGCGGCCGGTTGCTTTCAACCGGATGTCTCTCGGTCCGAAGCCGGCGTTTCTGACCGCCTCCCGAACCTCGCTCGGATCGAAGCCACCCCCCTCGACGGCATGCACGGACGCCGTACCCTCCTTGAACTGGACTTCAGCGCGATCGACGCCATCCAGGCGCCGCAGGGCCTTTTCGGCCCCATGGGCTCAGAGCGGTCACGTCATGCCGTCGATACGTAGATGCGCCTCTGCCACCTGAGCCAGCGCGGCACCCGCTGTGACCAGTGCGGTCACGGCCGTCACGGCCAGCGCGGACAGGAACGTTCTCATCTTGCGGTTCATGGGGACTCCTTTTCTCAGAACAGAAAGCGCACACCCAGGATCAAACTGAAGTCCGGCTTGGGCTGGTTGCCGTCGAGGTCTTCGTAGATAGGTATCGGCACCGAGGCCTCGAGAATCAGTCTGCGATTGGCCACGTACTCGAAACCGGGGGAAAGGTAGAGGACCTCGCCCCCGCTGTCAGGTAGCGAGGCTCCGGCCCGCTCAGCGCTCTCGGCGGATTCGAGATTGAGCTCGAGCACGGCGAGGCCCATCGGCACACCCAGCCCCTCACGCGGGAACACCCGGCGCAGGTAGGCGAGGTCGAACCGCCGGCGCTCCCCGGCACGCAGATCCCCGTCTCCCGTCCCCGGGAACGTCCATTGAACGTCCGCGATCCACCAGTCCGGATCGCGCACGTGAGAGAACACCAGACCGGCCAGGAGATCGGTCGAGCCGGTGCCGAACCGCCCACCGGTCGGCAGTTTGATTCCGAGCTCCGGGGCCAGCCGGGTGTAGCCGCCGGGACGGATGCGGCGCAGGACGTCGTAGCGCGCGAACAGGGAGCTGTCGCCCGTGCCGGTCGCGGACACGTCCGGGCCAACGCCGCGGGGGGCGCTCCTTTCGGTATGCACCAGCGGCGTCACCAAGCTCAGGCTCAGGTGGGGCCGGGCCCCCCAGACGAGCGCGTAGATGTTCCTCAGGCGCCGGAGCTCGCCCTCCCCCGGTTGTTCCTCGAAGGCATCGAATCGGACTACCGATCGGACGAGCACGCCCTCGTTGAAGAGCGTTCGCCCGGCCGGCGCGACGATCTGCGCCTCGGCCCGCAGTGGAGCCAGGACGGCCAGGATCAGCGGCAGGATCAGCAGGATGCGCTGCGCGGCAGCCCCGATGTTCACGAGCCCGGTTCTCCGTAGAGCGCTTCCAGGATCGGACACTCCCCGATCGGCCCTTCGCCGCAGCAACGCGCGGTCAGCTCGGCCAGAGCGCGCTTCATCCGCCGCAGGTCGGCGATCTTGCCTTCGATCTCCAGGAGCTTGGCTTCGCTTCGTCGCCTCACGTCACCGAGACTCGCGTCGGCATCGACGCGAAGATTCAACAGCTCTCGGATCTCCTTCAAGGTGAAGCCCAGCTCACGGGTGCGGCGGATGAAGCGAATGCGACTGACTGCACCCTCCGCGTACTGTCGGTACCCCGAGTCGCGACGTGGCGGCTCCTCGATCAGCCCCTTGCGCTCGTAGAAGCGGATCGTCTCCACGCCGACTCCGGCCTGTTTGGCAACCTGACCTATTCTCAGTCCGTCCATGTGCGCGACCTCTTCACGGGCATGAGCATAAACCCCGTACTGTAGTACGGAGTCAAGAGGCCGCTGGTTGGCTCGGCCAGCCTGCTCTTCTCACCCCGTCCCGTAGCGAGCGGGCGTAGGTTCCTGGAGATGCGGGACTTGCCGACCGAGGGCGCCGCAGGCGTATTCGACATACGTCGAGGACGCCCGACCGAGGGAAGTGCTGTAGATCCAGGTGCATACGCCCGCGCAGTCGGGACGGGGTGAGAAGAGCAGGCTAAGGAATCCCGTACCGCTTGCGCTTGTCCCAGAGCGTCTTGCGGCTCATCCCCAGGAGCGCGGCGGCCTTGCCCTGATGCCCGCGCGTGTAAGCCAGCGCCTTGACGATCTCGTCGCGCTCGACCTCGACGAGCGGCCGTGGACGGGCCTCTACGGTCGCTCGGGCGACCGGGTCGAGCTCGCCGCCCGTGGCCATGACAATCGCCCGCTCGATCACGTTGCGGAGCTCACGCAGGTTGCCGGGCCAGGAATGCTCGCACATCCAGGTGCGTGCCCGAGCTGCGAGGCGGAGACCGGGGCGGCCGAGTCGCTCGGTGAGATCGGTCAGGAAGAAGTCGATCAGTTGCGGCAGGTCGTCCTTGCGCTCGCGTAGCGGCGGCAGGCGGAAGGTCACGACTTCGAGCCGGTAGAACAGATCCTCCCGGAACGCACCCTGGCGAACCCGCTCGGGCAGATCGGCCGCGCCTACCGTCAGGAAGCGGACGTCGGCCTCGATCTCCGCGCCGCCGAGCGGTGCGTAGCGGCCCTCTGCCAGCAGACGCAGGAGCTTGGGCTGGACGGCGAGCGGGATCTCCTCGACGTGGTCCAGAAGCAGCGATCCACGGCGCCCACCGGCCACCCGGCCCGGGCGCGATTCCGACGCACCGGTAAACGCTCCGGGCTCGTAGCCGAACAGCTCGCTCTCGAACAGGGTCGTCGGAATACCTGCGGCGTCCACCTCCACCAGCGGCCCGGCCGCGCGCGGACTGGCATCGTGGAGCGCCCGTGCAAGGCTCGAGCGTCCGGTCCCGGGCTCGCCGAGAATCAGGACCGCGGCGTCGCTCTCGGCTGCGCGACGCGCCCCACGCAGCGTCTCGGCCAGCGACGGTGAGGCCTCGAGCAGGGCGTCCAGCGACATCGCGGCTAGTCCGCGACCTTCGCCGTAACGTCGGTGCCATCGGCCCACAGGCGCTCGAGGGCGTAGAACTCGCGGGTCTTCTGGTCGAACACGTGGGCCACGAGGTCGCCGTAGTCGATCAGAATCCAGCGCCCGTGCTGGTGACCCTCGACATGGAGAGGCTTCCGGCCCGCCTTGCGCAAGTGCCGGACGATGCCGTCGGCGATCGCCCGCACCTGCCGATCGCTCGAGCCGCTGCAGATCAGGAAGAACTCGGCGAAGTCGCTCACCGCGTCGAGATCGAGCACGCGAAGCTCGATCGCCTTGCGATCCAGAGCGGCAGCCACCGCAACGCGGACCGCCGACAGGTCCTGCGTTGGAGTCGTCTCGCTCGTCATCTATAGAGGGAGTACTTCCGCACGTACTCTAGCACCCGTGGCGACATGTCACCGACCGGAACCGGTTCGTCGGCGGCGATCAGCTCGCGCAAGCGGGTCGACGAAACCTCGACCGCCGGATTGGCGAGGAAGTGAACGCGCTCGTCGGCTGCCAGACCGGTGAGAGCCTCGGAAAGACCCCGACGTGTGCGCTCGATCTCCCACCCAGGGCGGACCAGCACGACGAGCTTGGCGAGGCTGACGATGTCTCGCCACCGTTTCCAGCCCTCGAGCCCGGCGAAGGAATCGCCGCCCAGGAGCAGATAGAGCTCGGCGTCCGGGTATTCGGCTTGGAAGTGCTCGAGCGTGTCGATCGTGAACGCGGTTCGGCCGGGCGTGAGCTCGAGCGCCGAGACCTGCAGGTCCGGCTCGTCGAGCAGCGCCAGCTCGACCATCGAGTAGCGCGCGTGGGCGGGAGCGAACTGCCGCCCAGGCTTGTGCGGTGGCTGTGCGGTCGGCAGGTAGATCACCCGCTCGAGGCCGAGCCGATCGCGGGCCTCCCGGACCGGCAGGACGTGCCCGGCGTGCACCGGATCGAACGAGCCACCAAACAGTCCCAGCTTCATGCCAAACGTCCTTCGCGGACCCTGCTCTCGAGGAGCCGGACCAGCTCCTGGACGCCCGCACCGGTGGCGGAGCTGATCTCGCGATAGACCAGGCCGCGGCGCTCCGCTTCGACGGCGAGCGCTTGACGGCGTTCCTCGTCGACCGCATCGAGCTTGCTGCCGACGACGATCCGGACCCGCTCGAGTAGACCAGGATCGAAGCTCTCCAACTCGCCCTCGACCGCCGCGAGATCGGCCGCGGCGTCGGCTTCGCCGCTCGAGAGGTCGACGAGGTGCAGCAACACGCGGCAGCGCTCGACGTGACGCAGAAACTGGGTGCCCAGTCCGGCACCCTGCGCCGCACCGGCGATGAGGCCGGGCAGATCGGCGATCACGAACGGCTCGCTGTCCCGATCGACCGCGACCACGCCGAGCTGCGGCACCAGGGTTGTGAACGGATAGCCGGCAATCTTGGGCTTGGCCGCCGAGACGACGCTGATGAAGGTCGATTTGCCGGCGTTGGGAAGTCCGATCACGCCGACGTCGGCCAGCAACTTGAGCTCGAGCCTGAGGGTGATCTCCTCGGCCTCTTCCCCGGGCTGAGCATGGCGCGGCGCCTGCCGGGTCGGGGTCGCGAAACGCGCGTTGCCGCGCCCGCCGCGACCGCCCGCGGCGACCGCCATCCGCGCACCGTGCTCGACGACCTCGCCCAGCCGCCGACCGGTCTCCTTCTCCAGCACGACGGTTCCGAGCGGCACCAGGATCTCGAGATCCTCGCCGGAGCGCCCGGTCTTGTTCGAGCCCTCGCCGTTCCGGCCGCGCTCCGCTTCGTACAGGTTCCGATTGCGCAGATGGTAGAGGGTATTGACGCCTTCGTCGCCGAGCAGGTGGACGGTGCCGCCATGGCCGCCGTCGCCGCCCGAGGGCCCACCCTTGGGCACAAACTTCTCGCGCCGGAATGCAATACAGCCGTTCCCGCCGCGTCCGCCCCGGACGTGGAGAACCGCCTCGTCGATGAAGATCAAGGGAAGAGCGCTATTCGGCCGGCAGGATGTTGACGAACTTCCCGAGCCGACCGCGATCGCGGAACTGCACGACCCCGTCAGCCTTGGCGAAGAGAGTGTCGTCCCGACCCCGACCGACGTTCACGCCGGGGAAGAACTTGGTGCCGCGCTGGCGCACGATGATCGTGCCGCCGGTGACCGTCTGCCCGCCGAACCTCTTGACGCCGAGGTGCTGGGGATTGGAGTCCCGGCCGTTGCGACTGGAACCCTGTCCTTTTTTATGAGCCATGGTGAATCATCCTCTTGAGGTCGAGAGCCCGACTAGCCCTGGATCTTGTCGATCCGGACCCGGTGGAGATCCTGCCGGTGGCCGTTGTGACTGCGATAGCCCTTGCGGCGCTTCATCTTGAAGACGTCGATCTTGGGTCCCCGAATCGCCGCGACCTTGACGCCGGTGACCTTGGCGCCTGCGACGGTCGGCGAACCGACCTGGACGCCCTTGTCGCTGGAGACCATCAGGACCCGTTCGAACGAGATCTTGACTTCCTTGTCTTCGGCGTCGTCCCTGGCCTCGGCCAGGAGCTCGACGTCGATCACGTCACCGGGCTCGACCCGGTACTGTTTTCCGCCTGTTTCTATGACTGCGTACACGAGACAAAAACCTCCTAAGCGCGCC
>JAJCXP010000124.1 GCA_029263375.1 Acidobacteriota bacterium
AAGATCTCGACGTAGTTCGTGAAGTTGGTCAACAGGATGTGCCGCCCGAACGACTCCAGTTCGGTGCCGGTGTAGCGCGGCAGCCAGTTGCGGACCAGACTGCTCTTGGTGGTGCGCGCGCTCTCCCGTTTCGCTGCCGTCATTTCACGGATCCTCCTGGAGGAACGATCTCGATCTCGAACTCTTCCTGCGCATCGGGCCAGTAGTCGATGCGGCCCTGGAACTTGAGCTTCCAGGAGACTGCGTCCGGACCGGAGCGAGTGGGCTCGACGTCGCTCGGAACGCGAAAACTGACCGAGCCGAACTCCAACGGGTAGCCCTCGCCCCAGTCCAGGATCTCGATCTCTCGAACGGTGCTGGTGCTCGACTTGATCTCGCTGTCACTGACGGAGGTCTTGCGCTTGGAGCACTCGAGCGCGATCTCGAGCGCTTTGATCCGGCTGGCAGCGCCCCGAAACGTCCAGTCGAGCTGCGCGCTTTCGCCCGCCTTCAGAGCCGCGCGGCTGAGTCGGACCGTCGGGCGTGGGTTGGCCAGGGCGAGCAGCGTGTAGGGCACCATGCTGGCGATCAGCAGCCCGATCAGCACGAAGGGGATCAGGAACAGCGCCATGATCCAATCCGGACCGCTCGCCCAATCCCTGATCAGGACCCAGACGAACATCGACACGATGCCGTTCCAGAACAGGGTCAGAAACAGTGCCCCGCCGAGCTTGCCGAGCGGTCCGACGCTCGCCTCGAGCGTGATCGGTCCGGTCGGGTAGCTGATGACCGCCGCGGGTGCGGTCCACCCGGGTCGGCCCGCTTCGCGCTTGGCCTTGCGGGCCACCCAGATGACGAAGCCGAGGCCGGCGGCGCCGATCACTCCGAACAGCAGCGGGATCAGTCCGAAGAGGAACTCGAAGCCGAAACCCCGGTTGATCACGGCCTCGTACGGATCGTCCGGGTCCACGTAGCATTCGGTGTGGCTGCCGGCCGGGATCGTCGCGACCGCCCTCGCCTTGCCGTCGTAGCCGCTGGAGGAGCCGCGCAAGAATTGGTATCGGTTCGACTCGTACTGCCGGCCGTCGATCTGATAGCGGTAGTTCGCCTCGATGCTGTAGGTCGTGCTGTCCTCACCCGCGTGGGAGCGCACGCCGCTCGAGACGATCTCGCACGGCACCGGCGTCCAGGATCGCGCCTCGACGATCTGTAGTGTCGGCCAGACGAAGAACGGAATGAACAGGCCGAACCCAACCAGAAAGAATGCTCCGAAGAGGATGCTGCCGATAACCCCGACGCGGATCGGTCGGGTCGGGGCGGCCCTGGAGCCGGCGCTCGGCTCGGACCCCATCCGGCGCACCAGGTAGAGGCTACCCAGGCCGATGGCGACGAACGCGAGCGGGATGAAGATCATCAGGCCGCGCCACAGGTTGGCGCGCCGGAGGTAGGCGTTCCAGGGCTCGTCGCCGTCGACCCAGCAGCCTACGGTCTCGCCGGGAGCGTAGATCGCCGCGAGCCGGTGAGCCTCGGAAACGCTCTTCGAGCCGGTGTAGCTGTGGCTGACGCGGTCGCCCAGAAAGGTGTCGCCACGCGCGTGGTACCGGTAGCTGACCGTCAGCTCGTACTCGCCGCTGCCTTGTCGCTCGACGACCTCGGACGATTCGATGGTGCAGGTCGACTCCTCCCAGAGATAGGTCGAAACACCCTGGAGCCAATCGATCGCGACGGCAACGGTTGCGAGTGCGCCGATCGCGGTAAAGAGCCACAGGGGAATCGAGCGGACGAAGCGTCGCCGAGGACGTCGACCATCTCGGTCCCCGGAGTCGATGGGTTGCACCGTTCCCGACTGCATCTATGAACAGTTTCGATTGTATCCATCGGCAGCAGCCAGCGGTGTATGGTCGTGTCGAGATCATCGAAAGAGGGAGTGTCGAATGGCCGAAAGAGTGAACCTCACCGAGAAGCTCGCGCACTTTGATGAACGCTGGTCGCCGAAGGTGATCGCAGAGCTCAACGGCCAGTACGTGAAGGTGGTCAAGTGCCTGGGCGAGTATCCCTGGCACTTCCACGAGCACGAGGACGAGCTGTTTCTAGTGGTCAAGGGCAGGCTCGACCTCCGGTTTCGCGACCACGTCGTCGAGCTCGAGGAGGGCGAACTGTGCGTCGTCCCGCGTGGCGTGGAGCACAGTCCTGCCGCCGCCGAAGAGGCGCACGTCATGCTGTTCGAGCCGGCCGCGACCCGCAACACCGGCAATGTCGATCACGAGTACACGATCGAAGCGGACGATCTGAACCGGATCTGAAGGCCAGCCTTGCGCGCGCCGGTGAGCAGGCAGGCTATTCCGCCAGCTCGAGGATCGCTCGCCGGAGCTTCGAGTGACGATCGAAGAGGGCGACGAAGTCGGACTCGCGCTTGCCACCCTTGGCTCGGACGACGGCGGCGAGCGCCTGGCGATCGCGTGCCGGCCAGCTCTCGACTTCCGGCAGTAGGCGCACCAGTGGGCTCCAGCGGTCCCACGCCTCGCGCTCGTCGGCCGAAAAACCTCGTGACTCGACGCCCAGCAGCTTGTGGACCTCGCGCGCGCAGACGCGCAGGCCGCGCTCGCGATCGGCGCCGAAGCGCTCCGCCAGATAGCCGGAGATCCGCAGGCCGATGCTGCCGAGCGAGATCCTTCCCAGCACGTCCCGGCGCGGTCGCGGCTTCTTGAGATAGAGGAACATAGGCTCCGCCGCCAGCAGTTCGAGCGTGGCCCGACTCGAGCGGTGGCCCGCGCCGGCGCGGATCCGTCTCAGCTCCTTCTTGACCAGGCGCTTGATCGAGGGGTCGTGCGGCCGGAAGCCGAGCTTGTAGTAGAACCACCACGAGCCTGAGCGTAGGCCTTCGTCGTTGCCGTAGCCGAGTTGATAGGGGTCTATCGAGAATGTGTTGGCGCCGAACAGGCGCCTGCCCACGGCGAGCACGCGGGCGAAGGTCTGCGCGGCCTCGGCGCCGCGGAAGGTGTCGAAGATATTCAGCGCGATCTCGCTGGAGCCGAACAGCGAGTTGATCAGGGCGTAGCCGATCGGTACGCCGTTCTTGATCAGCAGCAGGGCGTAGCGTGATTCGAGCAGCAGGCGGTGGCGTGGCTCCGCGCCCATGAGCGCCAGCTCCAGCCCGTGCCTGAAGCGCAACATGCGCACGTCGTTCTCGTCGGCCTGGCAGAAGCCGTCGAGGTCGCGGCTGCGGGTGACCATCGCCTCGCGTGCGCGGCCGATCAGCGCCCGCGCCTCCTGGATCCAGACGTTCCGGACGTCCGGGAGCAGTCGCGGCACCAGATGCGACAGATCAGGCCGTTCGAGCGCCAGGGGCCGTCGCTGCATCATCAGTCGCGGTGTCGGGTGCCGGGCGCGTGTTCGGCTGGGGGTGTCGTCGCCGGGCGCGAGGCGCATCGGCACGTCGAGCTGCTCGTAGACGCGCTCGCGCACCGCGGCGGACGCTTCGAGCCGCTCGAAGCGCCGGATCAGGAACGTGGCATCGGTCTCGTCGTCGCGCTTGAGTGCGGCGAGCCACTGCCGCGGCGTCCGATCGACCATATCGAGCGCGACGGTCTCGGAGAAGGGCAGCATGAGATCGAGCAGCTCGACCAGGCGGACGTCGTCGCCGAGCTCGGCCCAGTCGACCGTCAGCCGATCAGGCCAATGGCGAGCCAGCCAGCGCGCTGTGATCCAGTAGAACCGGTAGTGGATGTCGGTGCCGGCGATGCCGCTGTCGGCCAGTTCTGCGCGGTGCGCCCGTAGGTCCTCGCGCCGGCCGAAGATCTCCAGCATCCGCTCGACCTGGCGCAGCACCGCCCGATTGTCCGGATACGCGCGCAGGAAGCAGAGCGCCTCGTGGAGGCGAGTCACCTGCTTGCCGGTCTTGAGCGCGACGCCATCGAGCGCCTCGAGCAGGGTCAGGCGCCGCTCGCCGAGGCCGCGCCCGAACTGGAGGCGGATCTCTTCGAGCTCCTTCAGCAGGGTCGATGGGGCCGGCACTGGCGACGAGTCTAGCCCACGAGTGCCTGACGCCGATCCTGGCGTCGTTGCGGGCCTGTGCCGGCACGGCTCCGATCTTCCGTGCGAACGGTTGCAGAGCGAAGAGCCGCGGTCCCGGTCCTAGTGGCCGGCGGCCAGTCGGGCTGCGTCGATCAGCCCGGCGGCGTAGTCGATGCCGTCAGGGGTGCGTGAGCCGTGCCAGGAGAGGTACTCGCCGTCGGCGATCCGGAATCGCTCGCGGGCGAGACCGGTGAGCTCCGCGAGCTCCTCGATGTGTTTGTCGGCGAACGGGAACGGCTCGGTGCAGAGCAACACCAGGTCGGGATTGCGAGCGGCGAGCTCCTGACCCTCGAACTCGGGGTACCGCTCGGATGAGTCGGCGAAGACGTTGACCCCACCCGCCTGCGACAGCAGCGCGTGCGCGAAGGTGTCGGCGTTGGCCGTCATCCAGGGCTTGCGCCAGATCAGGTAGGCGAAGCGCACCGGCTGCCGGTGCGCTGCCTCGCCTCGCACCCGCGCGGCACGATCTTCGATCTCGGTGGCGATCTCCTCGCCGCGCTCGACCCGATCGAGCTCGATGGCGATCGACCGCACCATGGTGGCGGTCTCGTCGATCGTGCGCGGCATCGACGCGTGGCAGCGCACGCCGGCGGCCTCGAGCCGCTCACCGTCTTCGATGCGGTTCTCCTCGCGGTTCATCAGGACCAGGTCGGGCTCGAGCTCGAGGATGCGGGCGATGTCCGGATCCTTGGTGCCGCCGACCTTTTCGATCGCCGCCACGCCGTCGGCCGGGTGCACGCACCAGCGGGTCACGCCGACCAGATCGGGCCCGCGGCCGAGCTCGAAAACCAGTTCTGTGAGGCTGGGGCAGAGCGAGACGATTTGCATGGTTGATCGGCGAAGCGCCTCCGGCTGGAGGGCTTGTCCGGCGGGCCGGTCCGATCACAATATACTCGCGCCTCATTGGCGAACGACGATCGTCTTCCACTGCTGCGAGCTCGCCCCGAAGAAGTCGCTCCGGCGGCGCTGGTCGTGGGCGATCCCGCGCGTGCCGAGCGGGCGGCCGCGCTCCTCGACGACGGCCGGCGAGTGGCTTCGAATCGGGAGTACACGACCTTCACCGGCAGTCGCAACGGCCGGGCGATCACGATCAGCTCGCACGGCGTTGGTGCGGCCGGCGCCGGGGTCTGCTTCGAGGAGCTGGCCCGCGCCGGAGTCGAGACGATCGTGCGTGTGGGCACCTGCGGCGCGCTGCGCGACGACATCGGCGACGGTGATCTGATCGTCGCCACCGCGGCGGCTCGCGACGAGGGGCTCACCGGGCGGCTGGTACCCGAGGGACTACCCGCCGTAGCCGATCTCGAGCTGGCGAGCGCGGTGCGCGCCGCGGTCGTCGAAAGTGGTGCGGCGGCTCGATGCGGCGTGGTCCTGACCACCGACCTGTTCTACCCCTCGAAAGTGCTTGGTCAGGACTGGCGACCGTGGCAGGCGGCGGGTGTGCTAGCGGTCGAGATGGAGCTGTCCGCGCTCTATGTGATCGCCGCCCTGCACGGGATCCGCGCCGCCGGCCTGCTCGCGGTCGACGGGAACCCGACCCGCGCGGCTCCCGACATGAGCGAATACGACCCCTACCGCGAGGTGGTACGGGCCGGTACCGACCGGGCGATCGCTCTCGCCCTCGATGTGCTGTCCACCTTCACGCCGGAGAGCGCGTGACCGCCCGGGCCCTGAGAACGGTCCTGATTGCGTCATCGTTGCTTGCACTGTCGTGCGGCGGCGACTCTTCGCCGAGCGGCGCGGAGAAGCCCCTGTTCGTTTTCGTCTCGCCGGATCCGCTCGGCGTGAACCCGTTCCTGACGATGGGTCAAACGGGCATCGAAGAGGCTGCGAAGCGCTTCGGAGCGGAATCGCTGGTGCTCGAAAGCGAAGATCCGATGACGCGTGACGAGAACCTGCGTGCCGCGGTCGCCGAGGGGGCCGAACTGGTCGTGGTCCTGGGCTTCGAGTTCAACGATCTACTTCCAGACGTGGCGATCGGTTCGCCGGCGGTCGAGTTCCTGATCGTCGACCACTGCATCGACGACCCGCCGCCGAACGTGCACTGTGCCCTGTTCCGCGAGTTCGACGGCTCGTTCCTGATCGGCGCGGCCGCGGCGATGCTGTCGGAGAGTGGCCGAGTCGGGGCGATCGGCGTCGCCGACATCCCCTTCCTGCATCGCTACACCGATGGCTTCGCCGCCGGGGCGCG
>JAJCXP010000125.1 GCA_029263375.1 Acidobacteriota bacterium
GGCCACGATGTCGCCTACCTGGCCCCACTTCTG
This sequence comes from Acidobacteriota bacterium, assembly GCA_029263375.1. Lineage (GTDB taxonomy): Bacteria > Acidobacteriota > Thermoanaerobaculia > Multivoradales > JAHEKO01 > JAHEKO01. Next base: position 34 of record JAJCXP010000125.1, read on the forward strand.
GGTGGACGTGATGTCCTGGAGCACCAGGTCCGGGCCGGTCTGGCCCTGAACAGCGGCGCCAAAAAGGAAACTCAGTGCCAACACCGAGCCAGTGACTACGAACCTCGATTTCATGATCCCTCCCTCATCGAGCCTGTGCTCGAAAACCGCCCGCCAGTCGCCGACGACAGCAAAAACGGGTTATTCGAAGCTGTCTATGTCAAGCAATATTCTAGCAGGACGTCGCCGTGACGTCGTATCGCTGGGCGAGGATCGCTCCCTAGAGCCAGCGACGCCACGCACTCCGCTTGTCTGTGCAAGAGGACGCCGGACGCCGACGACGAAGAAGCTGTTTGTGAGCGTGAAATCTCTCGACGTAGGAGCCGCGAGGGTCGCGTCGGGTATCGTTCACGAGCCGCTCCCTCAGGTGCGCTTCGCGGATCCGTTCGGAGTGGGTGGCGGCGGCTATCGCGTCGGGCCATGGGATGAATCTGAAGAAACTGCTCAAAGAGGTCGCCGCGTGCGAGATCTGTCGCGATCATCTGCCGCTCGGTCCGCGGCCGCTGGTCAAGATCGACGGCAGCGCCCGGATCCTGATCATCGGCCAGGCGCCCGGTCGTAAGGCGCATGAATCCGGAGTCCCTTGGAACGATCCGAGCGGCGACCGGTTGCGGGACTGGCTCGGCGTCTCGAGGGAGGTCTTCTACGACGACCCGGCGATCGCCCTGATGCCGATGGGGTTCTGTTTTCCCGGTACCGGCTCGGGAGGCGACCTGGCGCCGAGACCGGAGTGTCGAGAGGCGTGGCACGAGCAACTTCTGAGCGCGATGCCGTCGATCGAGCTGACCCTTCTGATCGGTAGGTACGCGCTCGATGCGTATCTGCCGGAGGCGGCTGGTCGTTCGGTGACCGCGGCCGTCGAGGGCTGGCGCGAGAGCTTCCCGCGCCGGCTACCGCTGCCGCATCCGAGCCCGCGCAACAATCGCTGGCTAAAGCGCAATCCGTGGTTCGAGCGGGAGGTGCTACCGGTGCTGCGAACGACCGTCGAGCGGCTGATGACGAACCCGCTCGCGCACTGATCTCGATCCGTGCTCTAGACCGGGCTCTCCTCCAGGCTCGAGCCGTTGGGCGAGTAGTTGGCGTAGAGGATGCCGGTCAGGATCGTGAACAGGACGAATCCGGTCTCCATCAGAGTCATGGTGAAGGGAGCGATCTTGAAGATCGGCATCAGCGGTGCGGTGAAGCGCAGGGTCTGGGCGACGAAAAGAACGCCGAGGGCGACCCATACGAGGGTCATGCCGGCGACCGGCAGGCTGAGCCCGAGCGTCTTGCGCAGGCGTGACTTGACGATTCGAGCGCTCTCCTTGAGAGCGGCCAGGGCGCCGAGACCACGGTCGAAGATCAACCAGCCGTGGAGCATGAGCAGACAGGTGGCGAGGATGCCCGGGACGATCAGCACCACCGATCCCGCGGCGACCGCCAGGAGGAACAGGGTGCGGGCGGCGAGAAAGGTCGGGAAGCGGCGCAAGGACTCCTTGAGTGCGGCGGGGATGCCGATCTCGTGGCCCCGGCGGCGCTGAACCAGAGTCGCGAGCAGCGTGCCCTCGACCAGGGTCCACGAGATCAGGAGCAAACCGTTGGCCAGCAGAGCCTGGAGGGCGACGCTCTGCAGCGCCGCCGCGATCGCTTCGTCGGAACGGACAAAGTGTCCGACCATCCGCAGCGGGAAGTGCACGAGCAGGAAGACAGCCAGCGCTCGGAGATAGAACGACTTGAACAGGCCGAGCGCCCGACCGGCGGTGGCGCCAGGGGTCAATCGACCCATGTGAAACGGATCCTGCGATCTCGCGTGGGTGTTCATGACGACTCCCCTTGTCAGCCGCCACCTCGTAAGCGAGGGGGCGGAGTGGATGATCTCGGCGACGAGGGCGATCCGAGCGGCCGTCGGGCCGGCGGAGCGTCGGCGCCGCTCGTACTGTTCGAGAAGATCTCCGACGAAGGTCTGCCGGTAGGACAGCGGAACGAGGCGTGCGGCGGCGTCGATCAGGCTCCGTTCCAGCCGCGTCATCCCAGCTTCCTCCGGAGGTCGCCGAGAGGAACGCCGCTGAGCATGCGCTGCAAGGACTCGAGGGAGGCCTCGAGGGCGCGGCGTCCCGGAGCCCTCATCGTAAAGAACCTGCGCGGCCGTCCGCCGCGTATCGCCCCACCCGGACCGGAACCGACTTTGAGAAAGCCTTTGGCGGTGAGGCGGTCCAGGGTTGCGTAGACCGCTCCCAGCGAAGCCTGGCGGCCGGTGCGCTCCGCGATCTCCTCGCGGATCGCCATTCCGTACGCACGGTCGCCGAGCCGGACGACGGCGAGAAGAACCATCTGCTCGAAGCTGCCGATCACCGCGTCGTATTCTACATTGTAGAAATTGGAGTGTCCAGAGTGCCGCCGAAGCCGCTCGCGGCGAGTGTGTCGTCGGTGCTCAGTGCGGTCCATCGCCGAGCAGCGATGCGAGCAACTCCCGCCCGCCCGCGACCGACGGATCGATCTCGAGCGCCCGCCGCACTTCGACTTCAGAGCTCTGGAGATCGCCGACGCCGAGATAGGCGCGGGCGGCCAGAAGCCGGGTCGCGGCATCGTCCGGCGCCTGCTCCAGGGCGATCCGGTAGTGAGCGAGCCCCTCCTCGAATCGACCGAGACTGCAGAGGTAGCCGGCGAGATTCTCGCGCGCCTCGCGAAAGTCGGGCTCGAGCTCGAGGGCGCGCTCGAAGCTCGCGATCGCGCCGGCGTCCTCGCCCAGCGCCAGGCGGGTCAGAGCGAGGTTGTAGTGTAGCCGCGGCGTTCCGGGTCGCGCCGCCAGGCCGCTCTCGAAGGCGCGCCGGGCGCTCTGAAGCTCGCCGCGGCTCGCGTACAACGTACCGAGGTTGATGGCGGCGGCGCTCGCCGCCGGGTCGAGCGCGAGAACCGCTTCGTAGAGCTCCCGGGCGCGCTCGCCGTCGCCGTGTCCGCTGTAATAGTCGGCGAGCTCGTGGCGCATGACGCTGTTTGCCGGTGCCGCTGCGAGCGCCCGTTGCGCGTGAGCGCGGAACGCCGCGGGTCGCCCGGCCAGACGGCTCAACCAGGCAAGGCGGATATCGACCTCGGCGGAGTCGCGTAAGGCCCAGCGATCCACGAAGGCGAGGTGGCCGATCGTGGCCTCGACGCGCTCGCGGTCCTGGGCGTCCAGAGTCGGTGGCGAGCCCCGCTGAATCGTCGCGGCGACCAGCGGCACGCTCGCGGGATAGAGCCGCTCACCGAGAAAGCCGCGCGTACGCACGAGCCCACTGTGAATCCAGAAGGTCCCGAGCAGCGCGATGACGATCAGGAATATCCAGCCGGCCGGCCGCAGACGTCGTTCGCGCTTGAGTGCGAGCGGACCGACCCGGAGCGCGTCGCGGGTCGCGAGGCGCCAGGTCTGGAGGGTCAGGAAGCTGAACAGGGCCGACCACCCGAGTGAGAACAGGAATGGGAAGGCATTGTAGAGGCCGCGAAAGACCACGAACGCCGCCAGGAAGCTGGCCGCGAGCAGGATCTCCTCGCCCCAGGAGAGGTCGTGTCGACGCTTGGGTCGGCTGCGCCCCGCCCGGGTGCCGGTGGCGAGCGCCGGCGCGCCGAAGCCGAGGTAGAGCGCATCCATCGGACAGACGCTCACGCAATCCATGCACTTCATGCAGCCGCTGTCGACCACCCGACCGTAGATGCGAACCTCCTCGTGCACGCGCACGTTGGACGAACAGGTCGCCGTGCAGTGCGCGCAGCCCTCGCAGGCGTCGGTGACGCGAATCGCCAGCGGCGCCAACTTGTCGACCGGACCGAAGATCCCTCCGTATGGGCAGGCGTAGGTGCAGAACCCCTTGGCGCCGAGAAAGTAGACCAGCACGAAGCCGCAGATGACGAAGGTCGTGATGGCCAGCGGCCAGCCCGGGAAGGTCTCCCAGAAAGCCGATTTGGTCAGCTCCACCCGGACCGGGCCGAAGGCGTCGCCGATCCAGGCGCGGTAGGCGATCGGCCAGAGGAACATGTAGGCGAACGCTGCGAGCGGCACCCACCTGAGCAGACGTGATTTGAACGGCTTGGGGTGAATGCCGATCTTGAGCATGAGGCTTCGGCAGAGATCCTGAAGCGCGACCAGGTGGCAACCCCAGCCGCAGAAGAAGCGACCGAAGATAGCGGTCAGGACGATGGTCGCTGCGAAGAAGATCAATCCGGCGTTGACGATGCTGTGCTTCGCGAACTCCATCGCCTCGGACGGTTCGACCGGGGTCAGGGTCGAACCGTTCAGTCGCCAGTGCGCGATGTGTGCGGCAGCGATCAGGTGCACGAGGATGAGAACCGCGGCTCGGCGCCGGGTCATCAACGAGCGTCGAATCTTGCGCTTCGAACCGACGATCGGTAGCGCTGCGCTGGAGGAATCGTTCACCGACCTGAGCCCACGGCCCATTGTCGCAGACTCGGCGCAACCACCGGGACGACTACGAGCTCGAAAGAACCCGGACCCGCTCGCGCACGAACGAGATCTCGCCGCCGAGTTGATCCTGTACGGCGATCGCGACGTACCCGCCATCGCCTCGGATCGGAATCTCCACCGAGTAGACATACTCGGGCTCGGCACCCTCGACCGGAACCCTCAGCGGTACGGCCTTCTGACCGACCGGGGTGAGTTGCCCATGGCCGCCGCTGGCGGCGACGAAGACGGTGAACAGACCGCGCCGGACTCCGGCGTCGGGCAGTAGGACGAGCCCACTGAGAGGCACCTGGACCCGGAGCCGGACGTTGGTGACGCCCCGCTCGGCCGGAGTCTGACCCTCGACTCTCAAGCGGATGCCGAGCGGGTTCGTACGATCGACGGCGAGCGCCGAGTCGCCGGCGGAGGTGCCGTGCAGCAGCGTCGATACGACTCGATCGGCGATCCGCTCATCCGGGCTCTTGCTCAGATAGCTCTTGCGATGCCTCAGTCTGACGCCTGGCCGGTCGACCTCGACGCGGATCCGGTGCTGGCGTCCGTCGCCGGGATTCGGCGGCGCGTAGGCGAGCTGATAGCCGGCGCTCCAGTCCTCCGTCATCTGCACCAGGGCTCGCTCGATGTCGTTGGAATCGAGCAGTGCACGGCCACCGGTCTCGTCGGCGAGTAGGAACAGGGCGTCCTGTTTGTTGCGCCGGCCCTCCATCTCGGTGTCGACGGACGTTCGCGTGCGATCGGCGCTCGCCGAGCCAGCGGTCGCCATGTGGGCCTGATACATGTAGAAGCTCACCTGGTAGGTGTTGGCTTGCCCCGCGAGCCGCGTCCACTCGTCGGCGGTGTTGAACTCCTGAAGGGTCGCTGCGGTCTGGGTCGGGTTCCAGCGCGTGCCCTGGCCGCTGCCGAAAGTCGCCGTGTCCACCGCGTTCTCGATCCCCTTGATGACGCCGGTGCCATCGCAGAGCTCGCTGGCGTAGCGGTATGCTTCGGCGCCCGGAACCAGCGGGATGCCGTCGCTGACGTGCAGCAGCACCTTGCGCCCCTCGTAGCCGGCGAGAGAGCTCACGAAACGATCGAGCTCGTAGATCGTGCCCAACACCCGTCCTTGGACCTGCTGTGCGTGTGAGTGGGCGATGTAGCCAAGATCGACACACGGATCGCCCGCCACGACGCCGCTGGTGAGGGTCTCCTCGCTATGGCGCCGTTCGATGATGTCGAGAATCCTCAGGTCGTCGTAGCTCGCGAGCAGGCTCACCGCGCCTGACTCGGCCTGCTCTTTGAAGACTCTCTTCAGAGCGCCGCGGTCGCGTGTCATCGGTAGCAGTACCTCGGTGGGGCCGCCACCGTAGGCGACCACCATGACCTCGTCGTCGGCAGTGAGGTGTTCCCTCAGGTCGTCGAACAGGCCGCGCATGAGCCGTGCGCGAGAGTTCGGGTGGAGATGCAGATTGTCGAGGAAGATGACCAGTCGCCGGGGCAGGTCAGAGCCGGCGGTACGCGAGGGTGCCGGCGTGGCCGCGGCCACGGTCGTTGCGAGGGGTCGTTGCGCCAGAGCGGACCGCGCCGGGGTGAACTGGTTGATCGCAACCGGAGTGCCGTCGTGAAAGACGCGAAAGTCTTCCACGCCCAGATCGGTGACCGCCGAGCCGTCCTTGGTGGCCACGAAGACGTCGACCAGTACCAGCTCGACTTCGACTCGGTCACCAAAGACGACCTCGTCCGGCGCCTGGGCGATGAGTGGGAAGGCGAACAGAGGTGCCACAACCAGCGCCGCACGCAGTTTTCGTAGGTCGTACCGCATCGCTCCCCTCCTCGAGAGAGTCTACCGGCAGTAAGAGGCGGATCGACGCCGAATTCCTTCCCGACGCTGCCCTGATTCAGGTCGAGGATGTGGCGCCGGATAGCTGACGGGGGGGCGGCGAGCAGTCGGCCAGAAAGACAGCCGGGCGGCCGAAGCCGCCCGGCGAAGGAGGTTTGTGCATGGAGGGAAGGATGCGCTGTGACCCGTAGACTCCCCTACTGCATGCGTACAGTAAGACGCTTGTTGGAAGGCAATGTTGCCGGGTTTGGGACGAACCGCGCTCAGCGCGTGTTCAATGGCGCCGACAGACGCGTAGCGCGTCAGCGCGAGAGCTCGTCGAGCCGTGCGCGATAGCTGCGGCTGATGGTGAGGCGTTGGCCGCTGTCGAGGATGACGAGGTGCTCGCCGTGCTGCAGCGGGCGGATCTCGCGGATGCGTTCGACGTTGACGATCGTCGAGCGATGGATGCGCATGAACTTCCGTGGGTCGAGCCTCTGCTCGAGTGCGCTCATCGTCTCGCGCATGAGAAAGCTCGAACCGTTGGCGTTGAGCCGCACGTAGTTGCCAGCGGCGTCGATCCAGTCGATCTCCCCGATGCGCAGGAACGCCAGGCCGCGCGAGGACTTGACTGTCAGGCGGTCGGCATACTTGGACTCGCTCTTCAAATTGTCGAGCAGCGCCTGGAGCTGATCGCTGAGTCCGTTGCCCTCGGGACGGCTCAGCTGCTTGCGCACCTGCGAGAGAGTGCGATGGAAGCGGCTCCGGTCGAACGGCTTGAGCAGGTAATCGATCGCGTGTCGCTCGAACGCCTGCACGGCGTAGCGGTCGAAGGCGGTGACGAAGACCGTCAACGGCATCCTGGCCGATCCGACTCGGTCGACGACCTCCAGCCCGTCGAGGCCCGGCATCTCGATGTCCAGAAAGAGCAGGTCGGGCGCCGCGGACTGGATGACTTCTACCGCCTCGGGTCCGTCGCCGCATTCGGCGATCACCTCGACGTCGTCCTCGCGCGCCAGGAAGGACCTGATCTTCTCACGCGCCGGAGGCTCGTCGTCGACGATAACTGTGCGGATCGTCATAGCTGCTTTCGGGTTCTGAATTATCGGGACTGCTACTGGCCAGGTGGTAGGGGACCTCGAGCACAGCCAGCGCGCCGCCTTCGGGGCGGTTGCGGATCTCGAGTCGTTGCGATTCGCCGTAGAGCTGCTCCAGGCGTCGGCGGGTATTGCCGAGGCCGAGGCCCATGCGCATCGGACCCGGTGTGCCCAACTGCAGGCCACGGCCGTTGTCGCCGACCTCGAGTCGGACACGGTCGTCGTGCCGGCTAGCGGTGATCGTGATGCGGCTCTTGCCGTTGCGCTCGGCGAGGCCGTAGCGCAGCGAGTTCTCGAGCAGCGGTTGCAGGACGAGCGACGGCACCATCACGTCTTCCAGACTCGGATCGATGCGTCGATCCACCTCGAGAGCCGAGCCGAATCGGGTGCGCGCGATGTCGAGATAGTGCTCGAGGTACTGCATCTCGCGGCGCAGCGGCACCTCCTGCCGGCTGGAGTCTTCGAGCGTCAGGCGCAGCAGGTCACCGAGGTCGGCGATCATGCGATCGGCCTTGTCGGGTTGGCTGTGGATCAGCGCCGAGATCAGATTGAGCGTGTTGAGCAAGAAGTGCGGTTGCATCTGGTTGCGCAGGAACGCCACGCGAACCCGGGACAGGCGGGATTCGAGCTCGGCGCTCTGGACCAGACGCTGGGTGTAACGGTGGTAGTAGTTGAGGGCGTGAGTGGTCGCAAGGATGCCGGTGTAGATGAGTGCATCGACGATCACGCCCTGCACCAGGAATGCGCCGACGGACGCCGCGTGACTGTCCGATCCGAAGATCAGATGCAGTCCGCGGTCGGTCAGTAGGCGCAGCGTGAGAAAGGTCGCGCTGAGCAGCAAGCCACCGAGCACGTAGGGCGGCGCCCTCAGGCTCCAGGTGCGGCTCTCGATCGGATGAGCCTGAACCAGCCGCGCCAGCAGCCAGCCGGAAGGGATCCAGAGCAGCCACCCCAGATACCAGGAGCCGAGCGCGATCCACGGCACCGGTTGGAGCTCGAACCAGTACGAGAGCGCCAGCAGCGATCCGAGAAGAACGCCCAATAAGACCCACGAGACGGTGATCAGTCGTCGGTGGTCCAGGCTCTGTCCCTTTGTGACTTCCATTACCGAACACGGGTGTTCGTAAGCAAACTTCGGTCCGTCCGGGTCGCTCCCCCTTCGCCCTTAGATACGCCTTGTCCCCGGAATGGTTTCCGCGACTCGGCCCGATTGCGCTCGTTCTTTCACGCTCCTGACACACGGAATATTGGATAGGGACCTCCAAGCGATCGGATCATCGGTGTTGTTGGTCGTGGGTAGAAAGCAGTTCGTCCCAGCTGCCGTGTCGATCGTCCCAGCGGGCCGCGCTTCGACGCAGTGAGAGCGGTGTGGCAGTCGAGTTGCTCTTATGCCGATCAGCATGTTCATGACAACCCAAACGGCTGCATCCATGCAGTCACCATCCGTCCTCCAAGGCCGGATGGAAACCAAGGAAAGGAAGGACAAGCTGAGCATGAGTAAGAGCCACTTGCGCAGTTTCGTTGCTTTC
>JAJCXP010000126.1 GCA_029263375.1 Acidobacteriota bacterium
GCCCTCCCCGGCGAACCAGTCCATCAGACTCTGAAAGAAGTCCCGCGCCCGGACCGCGAAGTCGAGCTGATCGAAGAACCCGTAGGTCAACACGTACCGATCCCAGCGAAAGAGCACATAGTCGTACGCCTGACCGATGAGCTGGAACAGCCCCCCGGCGCTCGCCTGCGGGCGACCGCTGGGCGGCGTCGGGTCGAACACCCGCCAGTCGCTGCCGTCGACCTGCGCCTCCACCCAGGCGTGGGCGTTCGTTTGGCGGACGATGTGGTAGCCCTCGAGGGGATTGAACTCGGCGCCCAGGTAGCCACTCACCATGCGCGCCGGAATGCCCTGCGAGCGCAGCAGCAGAACCATCGCGGTGGCGAAGTACTCGCAGTGGCCGGACTTGTGCACGAACAAGAAGTCCTCGACCGGATTGTCGTCGTCGCGCACGCCGAGCTCGAGCGTGTAGGTGTGCTCGCTCATCAGGTAGCGCTCGAGACGCGTCGCGCGCTCGTCCGCGCTGCCCTCACCCATCACCTCGGCCGCCAGGGCGCGCATCCGCTCCGTTACCGCCGAGTCGTCGCGATCGAGCTGCGATGCCGGCTTCGCATCGAGCGCACCAGGTCTATCGGCGCGCCGCAGACCGACTTTGTAGTCGAAAGTGGTCGACGGCACGACCGGCAACGCAACGACGCCGCTGTCGTCGATGATCACCGATGAGACCCAGACGTCGAAGGCCACGGTCTCGGTCGGCAGCAGCAGCTCGCGACCGGCGGCCTTGCTCTGCCAGACCTCGAGCCAGCTGCCGGTGACCCCCTCGGCCAGCCGAAAGAAGCCGTCCTGCCCGCGCCGCAGCTCGGTCGTGCTGCGCTGCCCGCGCACCCAGGCGTTGCGCCTGAAATGATCGTAGGTGGCCGCCTTGAAGCGCATCTGCGAGGCCCGGAACGTCGGATCCTGCGAGGCGAATCGCAACACGACCGACCGGCCGGCGCGCACCGAGCCGATGGTGTCGAGCTGCAGGCCACGAGCGAAGCCACCGCCGCCGGCGCCGGAGCCACCGGCGACGCCCGGACCGAACAGATACGGCTGGCGAAGTCGCGGCAACAGGGCGAACATCGGCACGGAGGCGAGCAGCACTGCGATGCCGACCGCCAAGATGAACCGCCGCAGGTGCAGCTCGCGATGGGCGCTGGCCGCGCCGTGCTTGGCGAGCACCGCCATGCCGGTGAGGCGGGTGAGCACCGTGAGCGCACCGAACAGGAATGCCAGCAGATAGATCGCCACCGCCGGATGAACGCTGGTGCCCATCGCGGCCAGGAAGAGAAAGAAGATCGCCATTAGCGATTGCCAGTAGTCGCGCTCCTCGCGTAGCGAGAACAGCTTGACCACCAGGGCGAAGAGGATCAGGTGGGTGAGCGAGCGCATCAGCTGCTGTCCCTGCCACCAGGTCGACATCTCGACCGCCAGCACCGGCAGGTAGAGCAGACCGAGGAGATTCATCGCCCACGGCTTGAGCTGGTTGTAGGTCGAGCTCAATACGCGTACCAGGAAGAGCAGCGTCGCCAGGCTGAAGGCGGACACCGACAGCCAGCCGATCACACCGTTGAGCGGCAGGGGCAGCGGCGCGAGCAGCGCCAGCACGCCCAGCATCAGACGCTTGTCGCGCTCGAACGTCACGAGGCCCCCTGGACGGTGGCGGCTCGAAACTCGAGCGGCGACGGATCGGGGTTGTCGAGCGGACTAAGGGCGCGCGGTTTCGGCGCGATCAAGGCCAGCTCCTCGAGCAGCCGAAATCTATGCGCCTGACCGCGGCCGAAGGGGACGATCCCTTCGCGCGTCACCAGCTGCACTTCATAGCCGCGCTCGAGGTGCTGCTCGGCGGCACTCGCGGCTTCGCTCACCAGCCGCTCGAAGCGCCGCTCGGCGGCCCGGTTCTCGTGTTCACCCACCGCGTTGTCGAACACGATCGAAAGCCGCTTGCCGTGCTCCGCCTCGCGCTCCATATAAACCAGTCGGCCGGTGCGCGCGCTCTGCTTCCAGTGGATGCCGCGAGGATCGTCTCCGGCCCGAAACTCACGCAGCGTCAGCAGCTCGTGGCCCCATCCCCGAGACTGGGATGGCTGCTCTCCCGAGCGGCCGGTCGCCGTCTGATGGGCGACGTCGGTCGCATAGAGCTCGGGAAAGACCAGGATCTCGAGGTCCACCGGCTGGCGCCGCGACTTGAAGATCAGGCCGAGCGGGAAGATCGAGGCGACCCGCAGCGCCGAGATCGTGTGCCGGCCGCGCTGCTTGAACGACATACCCAGGCGCAGCTCCCGACTACCGCGGCGCTCGAGCCTGGGGACCAGCCGCTCTTCGCTGTCAGCGCCGGCGCTCAGAACCAGCAGCCGCTTCGACAGCCAACGGTCGCGGCTGCGCAGCTCGACCATGAGCGAGAACGGCTGATTGGCGTAGATCTCGCTCGGGGCCTGGGCCTCGACCTCGAGACCACCGAGGTTGCGCCGCGACACGAACCCCGAGACCGCGAGCAGGCCGAGCAGCATCGCCTCGACCAGGTAGAGGGCGTTGTTGCCGGTGTTGGCCGCGGCCAGCCCGACGACCAGGGTCAGGAAGGCGTACCAGAAGCCGACCTTGGTGATCCGGATACGGTCGAAGGCTGCGCGTCGAGTGGCCATGATGCAATCGCCGGCGCCGGGTGGATGCCCGGTGAAGAGGCGGCTTAGAGCGGAACCGGAATCGAGCGCACGACCCGTTCGATCGCCTCGCGCGCACTGTCGAGCCCCGAACCGCCGCCCTTGAGCGTCACCCGGTGGGCGAGCACCGCGTGAGCGAGCTGCTGAACGTCGTCGGGGATCACGTAATCGCGCCCCTCGACCAGTGCCAGGGCCTGCGCGGCGCTGAACAGGCTCTGAACGCCGCGCGTCGAAACGCCGAGCAGGAAATCCGCAGACTGGCGGGTCTGGGTGGCGATGGTCAGCAGGTAGTCGGCCACCTTCTCGGTCACCTTCACCCGGGTCACGAGCTGTTGCAACTCGCCGAGGTCGTCCTCGGTCAGCACCGGCTCGAGCTCGCTGAGCAGCGTGCGCACACCGCCCGACAGCAGCAGATCGCGCTCCTCTCGGCGCGGCGGATAGCCGAGCCGGAGCGACATCATGAAGCGGTCGAGCTGCGATTCGGGCAGCGGGAAGGTGCCGACGTACTCGAGCGGGTTCTGGGTAGCGAGCACCATGAACGAATCGGGCAGCTTGTAGCGCTTGCGGTCGATCGTCACGCGGCGCTCGCTCATCGCCTCGAGCAGCGCCGACTGGGTCTTGGGGCTCGCCCGGTTGATCTCGTCGGCGAGCACCACGTTGGCGAACACCGGGCCGGGCACGAACTCGAACTCCTGGAGCGTCTGGTTGAACAACGAGACGCCCAGGATGTCCGACGGGAGTAGATCGCTGGTGAACTGGATCCGTTGGAAAGCCAACCCGAGCGAGCGCGCCAGGGTCTGTGCCAAGGTGGTCTTGCCGACCCCGGGCACGTCCTCGATCAGCACGTGGCCGCGGGCCAGCAGGCAGACCACCGCCAGGCGGATCACCTCAGGCTTGCCCTTGACGATCGTGCCCAGCTGGCTCTCGAGGCGCTCGATGCGGTCGGCCACGACGCTCATGCTGACCGTCTTGTGCGGCGCGTCGCGGGTCGGTGCCACCATCGGAGTGCTCATCCGCTCATCTCCTTATACGCAGGGAGGTGCGCCAGCGTCAGCCGCCGGCTTCGCCAAACTCCCGATATTCGCCACGCTCGGACTCGGGCACCGGATGGCGCACTTCGGCGGCGAAGCCGTCGCCCTCGACGTAGTCGACGTTCTCGATCACGTAGCTGTACTGCGTCGGATTCGATCTCTCGACTTTCGAGGTGTCGACCCACAGCCGCCAGCGCCCCTTCTCGGCCTCGTTACTGTCAACCTGGAAGATGTCCAGCGTGACGCCCGGCAGCTTCTCAAAGCTGTCGTGCTTCAGCAGGAGATCGAGGTGCGCGTTCTGAATCACCTCCACCGGCTGCTCTTCGACCCCGGGCTCCTCGAACTCATTGGGCTCCGCCGGGTCGACATCGACCTCCATCTCGGCGTCGATCTCGGCGACGACCGGCGTTGCCTTGATGTAGAACCCGTTGACGTCCGCGCTGTAGCGCGCACGGTTCTCGATCATCTTCTCGAGCGGACTCTTCGACGAACATCCGGCGAACACCATCAGACCCGCGCCAACCAGCCCGAGCACCATCCCAAACCGCTGCATTCTGTTCACTGATTCCTCCTTCTTCGGAATTCCGGTGACAGGAAACAGATTCGGGGGCGTGTGGGTCAACCTCGAGTTCCACGAGAGAATCGGCCAAGTCACCTTTCGCCGGATCATAGCGAAAGACTCGATGGAAGCTAACAGAGCGCCCGCAGGCGGACAGCGGCCTATCTAACAGTGGACAGCGTCTTGCCCGCTCAGCCGTCCCATCGAGCTCGCAGTTCGCCGGTCAGCACGACCTCGGGCTCGAGCACGACGTCGAAGCGCTCGGCGACCTCGGCCCGCGCCTGGGACATCAGATCGAGCACGTCCGCGGCGCTGGCGCCGTCGAAGTTGACGATCACGTTGCCGTGTTTGTCGCTGATGCGCGCCCCACCCACCGCGCGCCCCTTGAGACCGCAGGCGTCGATCAGCCGTCCCGCGTAGTCTCCCGGCGGGTTCTTGAAGATCGAGCCGACGTTCGGAAAGCCCGAGGGCAGCGTGCTCTTGCGCTTACGGTTGAGCTCCTGGATGCGGGCCAGCGCGGCGACCGGGTCGCCGCGATCGGTCCGGAACAGGGCGTCGGCGACGATCTTCGACTGTCCTTGAAGGTTGGTGCAGCGGTAGCCCGGCTCGAGGCGATCGACGGCCAGGCGGGAGACCGTCCCGGCTCGATCAACGACCGTGGTCTCGATCAGGACGTCCTTGATCTCGGTGCCGTAGCAACCGGCGTTCATCACCACCGCTCCTCCGACCGTCGACGGGAATCCGGACAGCGCCTCCAGCCCGGTGCGCCCCTGGGCCGCCGTGCGCCGCGCCAGCTGGGCCAGCGACACCGCGGCGCCCGCCCAGACCAGCTCGCCACGGAACTCCACCCGCTCGAAATCGCCGTCGAGCTTGATCACGACTCCCGTGAGACCGCCGTCGGGAATCAATACGTTCGATCCCAGCCCGAGGACCTGGCACGACGTCGACGAGGCGAGCTTCGCGAGCAGACCGGTCAGCCCGTCCAGGCTGCCGACTTTGGCCAGAATCTCCGCCGGACCGCCGATCCGGAAGGTGTTGTGCTTCGACAACGGCTCGTCGAACAGAAGCCGGACGCCCTCGACCGATTCGAGGCGCGCGTGGAGGCCGGCGTCCGCTGTCGTCAAAGAGTGCAAGAGGGGCGATCCCGATCCCGTCTACAGGGACAACGGCGGGGGAGCCTCCACAACGGATGATTCTCCTCCCGCTTTGCACGACACCGGCTCTTCGGGCTCCACAGCCATCGCGGCTGCGGCTCCCAGAGCAACCCGAGTGGCGCCGCTTCCCCGCCGTTTCTCAAATCGACGGTGAGCGATTAGTATACCGCCGAGGCCCGGCGCCAAGCCGCGCTGCCGGACCCGAAGAACCCAAGGAGCGAGCCCCATGACCGCAGCGAAAGACGACCGACTCAAGGCGATAGAGGGAGCCCTGAGCCAGATAGAACGCCAATTCGGCAAGGGCTCGATCATGCGCCTCGGGCAGAATCACTCGCTGGGTATCGAGACGATCTCCACCGGCTCGATCGCGGTCGACGCCGCCATCGGCGCCGGCGGCTTCCCGCGTGGCCGCGTGATCGAGGTCTACGGGCCCGAGGCCTCGGGTAAGACCACGCTGGCCCTGTCGGCGGTCGGCCAGGCTCAGAAGGCGGGCGGCGTCGCCGCCTTCATCGACGCCGAGCACGCTCTCGACCCCGAGTACACGAAAAAGCTCGGCGTCAACCTCGACGATCTGCTGGTGTCGCAGCCGGACTACGGCGAGCAGGCGCTCGAGATCGCCGAGATGCTGGTGCGCAGCAATTCGATCGACATCGTGGTGATCGATTCGGTGGCGGCACTGGTGCCGCGGGCCGAGATCGAGGGCGAGATGGGCGATTCGCACGTCGGCCTCCAGGCACGGCTGATGTCGCAGGCGCTGCGCAAGCTCACCGCGATCGTCGCCAAGTCCAAGACCTCGCTGGTGTTCATCAATCAGATCCGCGAGAAGATCGGCGTCATGTTCGGCAGCCCGGAGACAACTACCGGTGGCCGGGCTCTCAAGTTCTACTCGTCGGTACGCATCGACATCCGCCGAATCGCGGCGCTCAAGGAGGGGGATGTGGTCGTCGGCTCGCGCGCCCGGACCAAGATCGTCAAGAACAAGATCTCCGCGCCGTTCCGACTCGCCGAGTTCGACATCGACTACCGAGAGGGGATCTCGCGCGTCGGTGAGCTGGTCGACCTGGGAGTCGATCAGAACATCGTCGGCAAGAGCGGCGCCTGGTATAACTACGGCGATGTCCGCCTTGGCCAGGGCCGTGAAAACGCCAAGCAGTTCCTGCGCGAGAACGACGATCTCGCCACGGAGATCGAGCTCCGCATCCGCGAGCATCTCGGCCTGCCGACGGCGGGCGTGGCCGCGGCGACCCCCAAAGACGCCAAAGAAGAGGCCGAAGCCAAAGCTGTCAAAGCTTAGCGGCTCTCTTCCCCACCTGATCGCAATCGCCCTCCTGATCGGAGGATGGGTGGCGCCGTCGAGCGCCGCCGAGATCGCCTTGAGCTCCGACGGAGCTCAGCTGGCTGGCGGCCCTCTGCGAATCGGCATCGAGCTCACCGGTCCGGCTCCGGACGTCGAGATCCCGGTTTCGGTCCAGGTTGACGGCGGGCTGTCGGAAACCCTGACGCTGACACCCGGAGCCCACACCGTGGAGCTCAAGGCGCGCGCACGTGGCACCCAGCAGATAACGGTCGAGGCGCTCGGCGCCCAGGCCGAGCTCACCAGTCGGGCAATCGCGGGCTGGCTTTCGGTCCTGCCGCCGTTGGTGGCGATCGGGCTCGCGCTCCTGTTCAAGGACGTGATCCTGTCGCTCCTGGTGGGCGTCTTCTCGGGCGCGCTGTTCATCTATCACTTTCAGCCGATCACCGCCTTCGCACGCAGCATCGACAGCTTCATCGTGCCGTCGATCACCGACCCGAGCCAGGCCAGCATCCTGGTGTTCACCACCATGCTGGGCGGCATGGTCGGCCTGATCAGCAGGAGCGGCGGCACCCAGGGGATCGTCAACCGGCTGACGCCGTACGCCACCAACCGCCGCCGCGGCCAGTTGGCGACCTGGGCGCTGGGCGTGGTGATCTTTTTCGACGACTACGCCAACACGCTGATCGTCGGTCCGACCATGCGCCCGATCACCGATCGGCTGCGTATCAGCCGCGAAAAGCTCGCCTACATCGTTGACTCCACGGCGGCACCGGTCGTGAGCCTCTTTCCGATCTCGACCTGGGTCGGGTTCGAGGTCGGCCTGATCGGCGCCGCCCTCACCTCGATCGGCGTGACCACCAACGCCTACGCGGCGTTCGTCACCTCGATCCCCTATCGCTTCTACCCGATCCTGGCGCTGCTGACGGTGCTGGTCATCGCGCTGAGCCGGCGCGATGTCGGCCCGATGCTGACCGCCGAGCGACGGGCGGCCGAAACCGGCCAGCTCTTCGGCGACCAGGACGTGCCGCTGGCGGACTACGCGGCCGGCCAACTGGCGCCGCCGGAGGGCAAGCCGCATCGGGCGTTGAACGCTCTGCTGCCGATCCTCACCGTCGCCACCCTGACCATCGTCGGCCTCTACGTCACCGGCTCGGCGGTCACCGACAAAGCGGATCATGCGACCACCTTCAGCTGGATCCAGGCGGTGTTCGCGAACGCCGACAGCTACCGGGCGCTGCTCTGGTCGAGCCTCTCGGGGATGCTGATGGCGATGGTCCTGCCGCTGGCCCAGCGCATCCTGACGGTCCGCGAGGCCACCGGAGCGATGGTCGACGGCTTCCGCTCGATGCTGCTGGCGTTCGTGGTGCTGATCCTGGCTTGGTCGATCGGCAGCGTCTGCTCGGAGCTCCACACGGCCGACTATCTGGTCGGCCTGACCTCCGGGCTGCTGTCACCCTACTGGGTGCCGGTCCTGACGTTCGTCCTCGCCGCCGGTATCTCGTTCGCGACCGGCACCGCCTGGGGCACCATGGCGATCCTGACGCCGCTGGTGATACCGATCGTCCACGGCCTGGCTCTCGAGTCCGGGTTCGGCGTCGACAGCCCCGAGTTCGCGCGCCTATTACCGGCGACGATCGCGTCGGTGCTCTCGGGTAGCGTCTGGGGCGATCACTGCTCGCCGATCTCCGACACGACGATCCTCTCGAGCATGGCGTCGGGCTGTGATCACATCGCCCACGTCCGCACCCAGGCTCCCTACGCCATCGCCATCGGCGCGATCGGCGTCCTGGCCGGCAGTATCCCCTCGGCCTTCGGGTTGAGCCCCTACCTGTCGTTGCTGATCGGAGGCTCGGTGATCATCGGCGGCCTCTTCTGGCTCGGCCGAACGGTGGACGGGCACACCGGTGCCGGACCGGACTGACGGGGTTGACCTGAGCGAGCTTGAAGCTCGCGATCGGAGCGAGCTTGATCGGAGCGAGCTCGAAGCTCGCGAGCCGGCCGAGCTCCCGATCACGGACGTCTTCGACCTGCACAGCTTCCGTCCAGCCGAGGTCGCCGACGTCACTCGCGCCTACCTCGACGCGGCTTATGAAAAGGGGCTCCGGAGCGTGCGGATCATCCACGGACGAGGCGTCGGCGTACAGCGCAGGACGGTGCGCAGGGTACTCGAGCGCGACCCCCGGGTGGTCGAGTTCGCCGATGCCCCACCGGAGGCCGGCGGCTGGGGTGCAACCCTCGCGCGGCTGGAGTAGGGACGCGGCGGGATGGCCGGTCGGCACAGACTCGGCTCGCGGCTGCGTCGCGCATGGTCCCGAGGTCGCCGATCGGTTCTCTTCGGCCCGGTCGACTTCGTGTATTCGGACGACTACCGCCTGTCTCTCGGCTCGGTGCCGCTCGACCCGCAGCGCGGCGAGCGAATCGTCGGCGCGTTGCTCGCAAGCGGCATCACCTCCCGCCGGAGGGTGCTGCTCCCGCCCCCGGCCTCGCTCCAGGAGCTTCGGCGGATTCACACCGACGACTGGCTCGAGCGATTGCGCTCGCCGGCGGCGCTGGTCAAGGTCGTCGGCTTCGAGCCCGATCCCGACCAGCTCGAGCTGGCCCTCGACGCTCAACGCAGCGCAGTCGGCGGGACGCTGCTGGCCACGCGACGCGCGATCCGCTACCGCCGGACCGCGGCCAACCTGGGCGGCGGCTTCCACCATGCCCGCCCGGAGCAGGGCATGGGCTTCTGCATCTTCAACGATGTCGCCGTGGCGATCGCCGACGCGCGCGCGAGCGGCTTCGCAAAGCCGGTCCTGATCGTCGACCTGGACCTCCACGACGGCAACGGCACTCGCGCCGCCTTCGCCGAGGACCCCTCGGTCCACACCTATTCGATCCACAATCAGCGCTGGGACGACGACTCGGCGGTCGCCTCGACCTCGATCGAACTGAGCGGCGCGGTCGATGACCGCACCTACCTCGAAGCGATCGAGGAGAGCCTCACACCGCTTGTCGAGCGCTTCCGCCCCGGACTCGTGTTCTTGGTCGCCGGCACCGATCCCGCGGCAGACGACCCTCTCGGCAACTGGCGGATCAGCGACGACGGTCTGGTGCGGCGGGATCAGCTGGTGCTGGGCTCGATTCGCGGCCGCCTGGGCCGAGTACCGATCGTAATCACTCTGGCCGGAGGCTATGGCAACCACGCCTGGCGGCATTCCGCGCGCTCTCTCGGATGGCTGGCAACCGGCGAGATCGTCGAGCCGCCGAGCACCGAGGCGATCACGCTGATCGCCTACCGTCGAGGGTTCGAGACGCTCGCCAGGCACGAGCTCCTCAGCGATTCGCCCGTCCCGGCCGAGGACCTGTTCGCGCTCTCCGACGAGGATGTCCGCGGCGGCCACGGCATCGCCGACGCCCAGCCCCGCTTTCTCGGCCACTTCTCGCGTCACGGCATCGAGCTACTCCTCGAGCGCTCCGGGCTGCTCGACCAGTTGCGACGACGTGGGTTCACCCACCCGGCGGTGCGCTTCGAGCTCGACAACCCGGCCGGCGAGACTCTGCGCGTCTACGCGGACCTCTCCCGGCACGCGCTACTGATCGAAGTGCGCGTGCGCCAAGATCGGCGCGCCATCCGTGGTCACGAGCTGTTGAGCATCGAGTGGATGCTGCTCCAGAACCCGCGCCAGGGCTTCTCCGGCCGCAACGCGATGCCCGGGCAGAGCTACCCCGGCCTCGGCATGCTCAGCGACATCATGTCGATCCTGGTGCTGCTATGCGAGCGCAGCGGGCTCGAGGGCATCCTCTTCGTGCCTTCGCAGTACCATCTCGCCGCCAAGGGCAAGCGCTACCTGAGGTTCGCTGACCCGCTCGACGAGGCCTGGTTCCGAGCCATCCAGGGCGCGGTCGCAGAGCTGCCGCGGCTCGAGGCGACCAACGCGGTCGCAGAGGGCCGACTCCGCGACCGCGACACCGGCGAGAGCATCGCCTGGCGACCGATGCCGATGGTGCTGCCGCTGTCGGAGCGCCTACGAGTGCTGGTGCGCGGCGAGCACTACGAGCAGGGCGTCCGCAGCGCCCTCGAGCGACTCCGCTTCGAAGTCACCCGAAGCTAGCGCCCCATCAGCTCGAGCAACCCGAGCGTCAGCCACGGCACGTAGGTGATCAGCAGCACCGCTCCGCCGAGGATGATCAGCATCGGAATCACCGAGCGCCAGATAACGAGGAGCGGGCGCTCGAACCTGTAGGCCGCCAGAAACAGATTCAGCCCGACCGGCGGCGTCAGATAGCCCAGCTCCAGGTTGGCGACGAAGATGATCCCGAGATGCACCGGGTGAATGCCGAACGCGGCGCCGAGCGGCACGATCAGCGGCACCACGACGACGATCGCCGAGAACACGTCCATCAGGCAGCCGACCAGAAGTAGCAGGACGTTCAGCCCGAGCAGAAAGACCCACTTGGACTCGATGTGCGCCTGCGACCATTCGACCAGTCGCGCGGGCACCTGGGCGTCGACCAGATAGCTGGTCAGGCCCTGGGCGACACCGAGGATGATCAGCACGCCACCGACCAGCACCACGCACTCGGTGAACACCTTGCGGAGCTCGCCCCGAAGCGGAATGTCGCGATGAATCACCACCTGGCTCACCAGGGCGTAGGCCGCGGTCAGCGCCGCGGCCTCGACCAGGGTCGCCAGGCCGCTGAAGATCGCGCCCAGCGCCAGGATCGGCATGAACAGCTCGAACTTGGCGCCCCAGATCGCCCCGATCCCCTCACGGGCGTCGAAGCTCTGGCGGGCGGTCTTACCGCGGATGCCTTCGCGCACTCCCCAGCCCGCTACCAACGCGACCATCACCACGCCCGGAATCAGACCGCCGATGAACAGGTCCTCGATCGGGATCGAAGCGACGATCCCGTAGAGAATCAGCGGCAGCGCGGGCGGAAAGAGCAGCCCTAGCGAGCCCGAGGCGGTGAGCAGACCGAGCGAGAACCGATCGGAGTAGCGATCGGCCCGGAGCGCCGCGAACAGCAGCCCTCCGAGCGCCAGGATGGTCACACCGGAGCCGCCGGTGAAGACTGTGAAGAAGGCGCACAGCACCGCGGTCACGACCGCCGTGCCGCCCGGAATCCACCCGAACCAGGCCCGGAACACCCGCAGGAGCCGATTGGAGGCCTCACCCTGCGCGAGAGCGAAACCGGCGAGCGTGAACAGCGGGATCGCGGCCAGAAACGGCGACACCGCCAGCCGGTAGGTCTCAGCCGGAACGGCCGCTGCCGGGACGCCCTCGGCCAGGAACAGGAAGATCGCGAAACCGCCGAGCGCGACGAAGATCGGACCGCCGAGCAGGGTGGCCACGACAATCAGCAGGAGCCAGGGCCAGGCCGGTTTGAACTCGAGCCAGCTCTGATACTGCCCGAGAATCAACCCGGTCACCAGACCGAGAGAGCCGAGGCCGCGGCCGAGCCAGCCGTCCGAGGCGCGCCAGACCAGCCGCACCGCGATCAGCGCGAACGCGACCGGGATCGCCAGCTGCCCCACCCAGACCGGCACCCCGGCGGCGATCACGGTACCCGCGTCGCGCTCGATGACGATCAGGTCGATCGCCGCACGGCACAGGAGCATCGATACCGCGGCGCCGATCGCCGCCGAGATCACCCGCGAGCGATCGCGCAGCTTGCCCTTCGGCAACAGCTCGCCGGTCGCGAGCACCAGGAGCTTCCCCTCTCTCGCCGCCAGGGCGGCACCGAGAAAACCGACCCAGAGGGTCAGGTGTTGAACGAAAGCCATCGAGCCCGGGATGCCGATCCCGAACAGCTTCCGCGCCACCGCCTCGGCCAGCGGCAGGCTGATCATCGCGGCCAAGGCGGCAGCCGCGAAGCCCTCCTCGAAGCGCCGCAGGAAGCTCAGGGAGCCGCTCCGGCGGCCTGCTCGCGACGGTAAGCGTCGCGCGCGGCGAGCACCAGGTCGAACGCCTCGGCCGGAATCCGGAGGCCGCGCAGCGACTTCTCGAACTCGCTTGCCAGCCGGCGCCACGGAGCATCGTCAGCGACCGGATGGATCTGGAGCCCTCGCTTGGCCATCTCGGCCACCGCGGTGCGGTCCTGCACGGGGATGTCGCGCTCGAGCTGCTGTTGCATTTCGAGCGCCGCGGCGCGCATCGCCCGCTGGTCTTCGGCCGACAGCCGGTCCCAGACGCGCGTCGACACGACCGTCGCTCCGACCAGCGGCGCCAGGCCGAGATCGAGCATGTGCGGTGTCTGGCGGAACCACTGCAGCGACAGCGCCGCCAGCGGCGTCGTCGGCAGGACATCGATGAGACCGGTCTGGAGGCCGGTCATGATGTCGGTCATCGACAGGGCGACCGGCCTGAAGCCTTCCCCCTTCCACCACTGGAGCATCTTGCCGTCACCGGCGGCTACGAACAGCTTGAGCCGGCGCAGATCTTCGACGCGCGAGATCGGCTCGGTCGAGAACACGTGCACCCAACCGGCGTGACCCCACTGAATCAGCTCGTAGCCCTTTGCCTGGGCACGCCGGCGCATCTCCGGCTCGACCGCGCGCAGCACGTGGAAGAACTCGTCGTAGGACTCGTAGAACAACGGGATCGCCAGCGCCTCGAACGCGGGGTCGATGTCGATCAGTCCGCTCACCGTAAGAGTGCCGGCGTGCAGCTGACCGATCCGGATCTTGCGCAGGACGTCCGGCTCGTCGCCGGCCACTCCGCCCGGATAGATCCGCAGGTCCACCCGGCCCTCGGTCGTCCGCTTCCACTGTGAGCCCATGCTCTTGAGCGCCTTGTCCCAGACCGAGCCGTCGGGCACCAGGGTGGCGAGCTTGATGACAACAGGTGCGGCTGCGGCGGGGACGGCGGTGCCCACAAGGAGCGCCACCGTCAGGACGGTGCTGATCAGGTATCGCATCTACTCGCTTTCAACAGTTGCCCCTCGAGCTCAAATTCCGCCGCGCTCATTCCAGGAACAGGTCATCGGCCCGATCGAGCAGCCGGCGCGCGCGGCGCTGGGAGATAACGTTCGCGAGTCGCGAGGAGGGCTGGTCGTCCGGATCGATGGCGAGCGCCCGATCGAGCAGACGCTCGAACTCGGCCCGATCCTGCTCCGCGACCGAGACGCTCTCGGCCCAGCTCACGAACGGACTCACGCGATTTCCTTTAGAGAGCTCGACCGCGCGGTCGAAGTGCTGTCGGGCGCGCTCTTGCGAGCCGCCCATGGTCGCCGGCAGCGATTCGAGCGCCATCATCACCTCATGCACACTGCCCTTGTCGTAGCTCTCGTCGAGCTCCAACGTGCGCCGCACAAGAAAGCGCACCGCCTCGAGGTCGATCGTGATCTCGGGCCGGTCCGAGCCCGCCGAGATTGCGCTTCCCCAGGCGGCGCCGGTCCAGAACAGGAGCGGCACGTCGTCGACACCGAAGTTCGCCAGCGCCGCGGCCGGTTCGACCTCCAACCGCCGCGTGACGCCCGGCGAGCGCAGCTCCATCGCCCGCAGGCAGTAGTCTCGGCCGCGCAGGAACATCCGCAGCGCCCGGTCGTAGCCCGCCACCGCGGCCTCGTAGTCCTCCTCCTCCAGCGCCTCGGCATCGGTCAGGATGAAGGCGTAGGCGTACTGAGTGAAGCCGCTGCAGGTGCTCAACAGGAGACCCGAGTGATCGGGCTTTTCCACCAGGAGCGTTTCCATGGTCTTGAGAGCAAACGGCAGCGCGTCGCGCACGAGCTCGGGATCCTCGTCCGACGAGAACACGTCGCCGCTCGCGGCCAGCGACTTGGCGAGGGCGTTGACCGCCAGGCCGCGGATCGAACAGCCGCCCACGGCCAGGACGAGGAGACCCAGGAGAAGCAGGCGCGGGAAGTTCGCGGGCATTCGGTCCTTCACGAGTAGGCCCGATCTTATCCAGGTTTCCCAACTACTGAGGCTACGCAGCATGGCAGGCAACCAGGCCGGCGGTAGCGCAGCCTCTCCAGAGCCGCGTCCTACGGACGTCTACACTCTTGGAGGGCCTGGTCCAGGAGCGTAGCGGCCGGCCGGCTCACAGCTTCGATCGTCTCTGACCGGCCCGTCCGGAGGGACTCCGCATGGAGCGTCTCGATGGCGTGGCAGGCGGGGTCGCCTCCGACGCCCGCCAGAGCAAACGCCGCGCTGACCGCGAACTCGTCGTGCAACTGACCGATCTTCAGAATGTCTGGAATCAGCTCTTGCGTTCCGAGGGTTGCCACCAGGTCGAAGACGATCGACTCCGATATCCGTCCCGTGTTGTCCGCGCGAGGAAGGGCCTCGAGTAGAGCTCGGAGTCCGCGGTCTCCCTCGCCCGCAGCCAGCGCGTAGGCCGCGGTTGGGAAGAGCTCTCGGTTGAGCGGATCGTCGGCCGTCCCCGTGACTACCGCACGAAGAACGTCGCCACCGATCTCCGGCTCGACAAACGACGCCATGACGACCGCCGAGTACCTCTTGCCCCATTCTTCAGATCGGTACTCCCCGTGAAGACGTTCGGCGAATTCGGGAGGTGTCGAGCCGGTGGCGAGGAGTCGGAGAAACCCGATCCCGACCTCCCGGGAACAATCGTAGTCCCCCACCACGCGCATCCTGTTGTAGCGGGGTGGGAACAGATACCAGGCATCGGTGACCTCCGGATGCCCGTCGTCAGAGAGCACGAGAAAGAAGACGTGACGCGCGCCCTTGTCGATGCCCGTGGCCGACGGTTTGAATCGCAGCTGCAGCGCGACCCTGTCGGTCCGGCCCTTCAGGATCTCATTGATCCGGATCAGGCCATCGTACGTCTCGATCGAGCCGTTCGGGTCGCGGTTCTCGCGAAGCTCGAGCGCCTCTCCGAGCAGGATCAGGTCGGCTTCGCGTACCCGTTGAGGGATTCCCGTCTCCGCCTGCTCGCGGAGGTACTCCCCGGAGAAACGGCTCGCAAATCCGGGCCACTCACCCAGATAGGGCCGGCTGTAGGTTGACTCGCAGTGCGCCGACGACGTCGCGCCCGAGATCAGGAGCATCAGGCCAACCCAATTCGTCAACAGCTTCATTCTCATGTCGAACTCCGAGACTGGCTAGCCCTCCCGCCAGCCGAGCTTCGCGACCCTCCGAGTCTAAACGGCCTTTGCGTTAGAATCGGCTCCAGAAAAAACCGCAGTGGCAAAGATCTACCTCTCCTCCACCTACCGAGACCTAACCGAGCATCGCGAGGCGGTCTACAAGGCGCTGCGCCAGATGCGCCACGACGTGGTCTCGATGGAGGACTACACGGCGGCGAGCAAGCCGCCGCTCGACAAGTGTCTCGGCGACGTTGCCGACTGCGACCTCTACGTCGGCATCTTCGCCTGGCGCTACGGCTACAAGCCGCCCGAGCAGGAGAAGTCGATCACCGAGCTCGAGTTCCGGCAGGCTGTCGACTGCGGCAAGCAGTGCCTGATTTTCCTGCTCGACGAGAAGGCGCCCTGGTCGCCCGAGCTGATGGACCCCGATCGCGGCGCGATCGAGGCGCTGCGCTCCGAGTTCCAGCGCGACTACATGATCGACTTCTTCGAGTCGCCCGAGGATCTTGCCACCGCGATCAGCGTCGCGGTCGCGAATCTGGCTGCGAGCGGCGAGGTGGTCCTGGACGACGACGCCGACCCGGCGACCTTGCGTTTCTACCTGCGCAGTCTGAAGCGCATGACCGACGAGCTGGGGTCGCAGATCAAGCTCTACTCGATCTCGAGCGCCGGCCTGGTCGGCGTCGGCACGACCGTCATCGTGGTCGGTCTGTCGCTCGAGGCGATGACCTTCGGCGTCGGCGGCGCGCTGATGGGCAGCGCCACCATCTTTCCGCTCAACACCATGCTCCACGCGCGCCGCAAGAAGGCGCTGCTCGACACCTATCACCAGGAGCTTCAGCAGGAGCCGCCCGCCCGCGAGGCGGTGAGCGCGATCCGCCGGTTCCTGAGCACCCAGCTCAAGGGAGAGGCGTTCGCATGAAGGAAGACGAAGGCCTCGATCGGATCTCCGCGATGATGGCCGAGGAATCGGCTGCGTTGCGCAAGCGCACGCTTTTTCTGTCGCTGATCCCGATCGTCGTCGGCGCCGCGGTGGTGATCACCGCCTACTACGGCGTCGCCGACGCGCGCTCCCGCCGCGACGCGCTGCTCGCGGAGATGGAAGAGCTCTACGCCGTGCGCGACCAGTTGAGCGAAGAGGTCGATCAACAGAAGGCGGTCTCCGAGCACCTCAAGGAAAAGCTTCCGGAAGAAGAGCGAACCGCCGCCGACCTGGTGCAGACCGGCCTCGACGCCTACAACACCGACAACTTCGAGGTTGCCGTTCAGAAGCTGGAGTCGGCGATCGCACTCGACCCCACCAACATGGCCGAGGCCCACTACCGACTGGGGCTGTCGCTCTGGCGCACCGGCAAGAACGAGCAGGCGCTCGAGCAGGTCAAGACCGCGTTCAAGATCGACCCGAGCTATCAGGAGAAGGCCCGCCAGGATCGACGTTTCAAGGAGCTCTGGGACTACAGCGAGTTCGTCGAAGGCCAGCAGAGCGCATCGAACCAGGGCGAGGCCGAGGCCATCAAGGGTGCGCTCCAGGCGGCCAAGACCGGCAAGTTCGACGAGGCCGTGTCGTCCTACGACGCCGCGCTCGCGACCAACCCAGACAACGCTAAGGTCCTAAACTGGAAGGGCTTCGCGCTCTACCGGCAGGGTAAGTATGAGGAGGCGGTCACCAGCTACAAGCGCTGCATCGAGATCGACCCGAAGGTCGCCGAGTGCTACTACAACCTGGGCCTCGCGCTCTGGCAGACCGGAGACAAGAAGGGTGCTCAACGGGCCTTCGAAAGGACCTGGCAGCTCGAGCCCAGCTTCGAAGGCAAAGCGCGCCAGGATCCGGCGTACCGGAAGATCGCGGTCGAGCTCAATCCCCGGTTGCTGGATCGCAAGGACAAGGGCAGCTAGCCCGTTACGGCCGCGCGACCTGAAGCAGCTCGACCGCCACGTCGTTGACGTCCGCTGAGCTGATCGGTGCTCCGGTGTCGGGATTCGGCAGGAACAGATCGGCCGAGTTCCGGCAGGCGACGGCGGTGGCGCCGTTGCCGCCCAGATCAGCGAGAGCGTGGATGGCAATGCAGTTGCTGCCCGCGGTAGCTCCACCCTTGCTGACGGTGGTTCCCAGCGCCCCCTGCGCCCGGAAGAGCGCGAAGCCATGCTCGAAGCCGGTCCCTTCGACCTGCAGGAACCCGCCTTCGAGGATCGCCTGATTCGTCGCGCTCAGGAGTCCGCCGGTGACCAGAGCGTGGAAGAACCCGACATAGCCGTCAGGCGAGACGGTCAGGGCGCCAGCAGCGCCACCGCCGTTGGTGAAGGCGAAGGGCCCGGCCTCGAACAGATCGATCGCCGGATGGCCGTTGATGTCCACCAACGGGTAGACGCCGGACAGGGTCTCGTCCAGGCCCGGGAGCCCCGAGCGCTCGGCGCCGGTCGTGATCGCGTACTCACTGGCGAGACCCCCCGGGCGCCGCGGCGCTTCGATCACCAGCCGCATCGACGACAGGCCGAGCGGGTCGACAACATGTTGCTTGACCAGGGCGTCGAACGACTCGCCCGAGACTCGCTCCAGGATCAGCCCGAGGAGCTGGTAGCCGGTATTACCGAAGCTCAGCTCGAAATCGACCCGCCGACGCCCGCCCCGCCTGGCGCCGTCGGCCTTCAGAATGCCGGTGGTGCTGAGCACTTCGAACGCCTCGGCGGCGTCCGTATCCGGCAGCGTGTCGATCCCGAGTGCTTTCAGCAGATCGCCCAACAGGTAGTCGACCACGTCGATGAAGCCGTTCGAGTTCCGGTCGACTTCGTTGACGTAGTCGGCGAGTCCATGATTGCCATTGAGCAGTTGCCGGACAGTGATCTTCTTGAGCTTCGGGCATTTCGCGCGCACTTCGAACAACTCGAGGGTCGTTCGATCGATCGCCTGGATGGTCGCCGGACAGAGCTCGTTGCCGGGATCGTTCCCCTTGATCAGCGCCGTGCGCTCGGCCCTGGTAAAAAACCCTGCCACTCTGGCGTCGATACCCTTGGCCCCGAGCAGACCCTGCTCGGCCAGGATCAGGGTCAGTGCGGTCGCCACCGGCTTGGTCATACTGCCGACGTGCTGCCGCGTCGAAACTTGATTCTCCTTGCCGCCCTGGACGCGCCGGTTGCCGACCGCGTAGGCGAAGCGGCCGCAGGCGTCGTGCTGGACGGCGACCGAGAACCCTGCGGCACCGGCGCCGCGGCCATCGCCGAACGGCGCGAACTCGAGCGCGCGATCGACGACGCCGCGCAGCGAGCGCACGTCGGCACAGCCTTCTCCGCCCCACGCCTGGGCCGGCGCCGGCGCTGCCGCCGCCGGCCCCACCGCCAACGAAAACAAGATCACGAGCGCCGGGCCGACTGTGCTCAGTTGCCGATCGTGGTTTCCAGCTGCCATCGGAGATCCTCCCGAACCTACACGACGGCCATTGATCGGGAAAGGTTTCAAGGGCCAGGCCAAAACCCTGAACGCAGGCCCGCGTAGGTAGAATCGACCTCCGTCCATGAAAGCGCCCCGCTATATCGACCAGACTCGGTCGTTCTTCCGAGAATACACAGCCGGCCTCAACGTCCGGGACCTCAGGCGGTTGTTCGACCAGGAAGCGTCCCAGGCCTACAAGGTGCTGGCGCGCGATCGCGTGGACGAGGAGCCCAAGGGCGAGTTCAAGCGCTTCATCCATCGGATCAAGGTCATCTTCCTGGGCGTGTCGTCCAAGCTGACGCCGGCGCGGCGGCTGATCTTCGCGCTCTCCATCCTGTTCGCGATCTTCGGCGTCGTCGACATCAACCCGGTCGACGTCGGCGCCGTCGGCCTGCGCGTCGGCGTCACGGTCATCTGGTTCCT
>JAJCXP010000127.1 GCA_029263375.1 Acidobacteriota bacterium
CGAGGAGGTTCTCTTCACGCTCGAGCGCGAGCGGCCGGCCGTCGACGACGATCCGCATTCCGGTCCGACTCTATCTAGACGAGAGGCCGAACAGCGCCCGATCGACGATCTGCTCGACGAATTCGTCCAGCGGCGGCAGGCGCTTCTTGGTCCAAGAGTAGCGGTGGATACACACGGGCATCCCGGAGCCCGCGTTCTTCAGTTCTTTCATTCCTGGAATGGCTCAAGCTAGCATGCCGAAGGGGAGAACCGAAGACCATGCGTCCACTACAGATCAGAACTACTCTACCGCTGACACTCATTCTCAGCCTGACCCTCGCGTGCGCCGGCGGCCCGTCCGGCGACTCGAAAGCCGCCGAGGAGGCCGCCCGGCTGGTGCGCGAACTGGCCGACGATATCTGGGCCGACACGCTCGAAAACTCGACGTACTACCGGCTCCAGGAGGGTCTGCCGATCGAGAAGCTCGAGGACCTGACGCTCGAGGAGTACCACCGAAATCAGGCAAATGCCGTCGCCTGGCGTGAGCGCTTGGCGCGGATCGACGACGCCGCACTCGACGGCGACGATCGGATCACCTACGAGATCCTCGACTTCCAGCTCCACGACGACGGCGCCGACGACTCCGACTTCTGGCTGACCTTCGACATCACCGCCTATCAGGCGCCCTACGCCTTCACCTTCGCGCAGCAGGCGCTCGCCGGCCACGCTCTCGACAACCCGGCCTCGGCCGAGCGCTACCTGGCCCTGGTGCGAGAGTACGGCGACATCGCCGATCAGCTCACCGCCAAGGTCGAGGGACAGATCGAGCGCGGCATCTACCTGCCCAAAGCCGGACTGACTTCGACCCGGGCGACCTGGGAGGGCATCCGCGCGGCCTCGCCGGCGCTCTTGACGGTCGCCGACGAGCGCCTGACAGCCCTCGCCGAGGAGGAGCGAGCCGGGTTCCGGGAGCGTCTCGACGCGCTGATCGCCGACCACGTCACCGCCGGTTTCGACCGCCTGCTGTTGGCCCTCGGCGACGCCTACGAGACCAAGGCTCCCGAGGCGGTCGGCATCGGCCAGTACCCGGACGGGGCCGAGGTCTACCAGCGACTGATCCGCTCCAACACCACGCTGTCGCTCAGCGCCGACGAGATTCACGCTCGCGGCAAGGCGGCGGTCGCCGAGATCTCCGGGCGCATGCAGACGGTCCGCGACCAACTCGGCTTCGAGGGCACGGCGCGCGAGTTCCACGACCAGGTCAAGCAGGACCCCCGGTTCATCGCCGCCAGCCCGGCCGACGTGGAAGAACGCTACATGAGCTTCATCCACAAGATCGAGCCGGTGATCGACGGCTACTTCAAGGTTCAGCCCGAAGCGGCGTACGGCGTCCGGCGCCTGCCGTTGTCGTCTGAGCCGGGCATGACCTTCGGCTTCTACAACCCGCCGACCGCCGACGATCCGGTCGGCTACTACAACTACAACGGCTCCGATCTCGCCAACCGCAGCCTGATCGGCGCCGGATCGCTGATCTACCATGAGCTGCTGCCCGGGCACCATTTCCATATCGCGACCCAGGCCGAGAACGACGGTCTGCAGGACCTGCGTCAGCACTACAGCGTCGGCGCCTTCACCGAGGGTTGGGCCGAGTACGCCGCCAGCCTGGGCATCGAGATGGGCATGTACGAGACACCACACGACCTCTACGGCCGCTACATCATGGAGATCTTCCTGGCCACCCGGCTGGTCGTCGACACCGGAATGAACGCGCTCGGCTGGTCGCTCGAACAGGCGCGCGCCTACATGCGCGAGCACATCTTCCACTCCGACGTCGAGATCGCCTCGGAGACGCTGCGCTACTCGACCAGCATCCCGGCCCAGGCGCTCGCTTATCGCCTCGGCTACGAGAAACTGTGGGAGCTCAGGAAGCGGGCCGAGGCTGCGCTCGGCGACACCTTCGACGTTCGGGACTTTCACGACGTGATCCTGGCCGACGGCTCCAGACCACTGCCGGTGGTCGAAGCCGGGGTCGACCGCTACATCGCGGCCGCGAGCCAAGCTCCCTAGAAACATCGATCGACAGCCGCCTGAGGAAGGAGCGCCATCGCGACCGTCTAACTGATCGAGACCATTCTCGCGACGAGAGTGACGAGAGGAGATCCATCGATGAGCGCACCCAAAATCTGCTTCGACCGTGTCCTCCCCACCGAGCTCAGCCGACCGCGGAGCCTGATGAACATCGGCGGCCGTGACCGCGCGATAATCCAGTTCCGCAAGAAGTGGCCCA
The DNA here is from genome assembly GCA_029263375.1 of Acidobacteriota bacterium. GTDB lineage: Bacteria > Acidobacteriota > Thermoanaerobaculia > Multivoradales > JAHEKO01 > JAHEKO01. The sequence continues at coordinate 2,267 of JAJCXP010000127.1, forward strand.
ACGGCTCGACCCTCAAGGTGCGCTTCCTCGAGGGCAATTCCGATCAGCGCGCCCAGGCCATGGAAGAGGCGACCCGCTGGACCGCCCACGCCAACCTGAACTTCCTCTTCGTCGACGACCCCGACGCCGACATCCGCATCACGTTCGACGGCAGTGACGGCGCCTGGTCCTACGTCGGTACCGACGCCACCAACATCCCGCAGCATCAGGCGACCATGAACCTCGGTTTCCTCGACCACGGCACATCGAGCCACGAGTTCGGCCACGCCATCGGGCTGAGTCACGAGCACCAGAACCCGCAGGGCGGGATCATCTGGAACGAGGCGGAGGTCCTGCGCGATCTCCAGGGACCGCCGAACAACTGGACGCCCGCCCAGATCCGTCACAACGTGCTCAACAAGTACAGCAGCGACCAGATCCGGGGCACACAGTTCGATCCCGAGTCGATCATGCTCTACGCGTTCCCGGCCCGCTGGACCCAGAACACCCAGGGCACCCAGAGCAACGACGACCTGTCGGACCAGGACATCGGATTCATCAAGGGTGCCGAGGGCTATCCCGGCCGCGTCGGCCAGGAAGATCCGGTCATCCAGGCGGTCGAGCTCGACGTCATCGACACAGCGGGCGTCTCCGCCGACATCGGCGTGCCCGGTGAAGAGGATCTGTTCAAATTCACCGTCGAGGACGCGGCACGTCACACGATCGAGACCGACGGCCAGACCGACGTCTTCATGAGCCTCTTCGGACCCGACAGCCCGACCCGCAAGGTGGCCGAGGACGACGATGGCGGCGCCGGTCGGAACTCGAAGATCGTCGCCGACTTGAGTCCCGGCGAGTACCTCGTGCAGATCCGCCATTTCAACCGGTCGAGCGGCACCGGGAGCTACAGCATTCGGGTCACACGCTAGGTGTGATCTCTCAGACGTCAGTCGGCCAGAGTAAGCGCGACCTGATCGAGGCTGGTCGGTGAGCCGACCAGGGTCACCCGGTCGCCGAGGTGCAGCTCGGTGTCGCCGTGCGAGATCAGGCTCACCCCCTGGCGACTGACCGAGAGCACCAGGGTGTCGAGCGGCAGCTTGAGGTCGCGCAAGGCGACCCACTGCAGGTCGGGATTCTTGACTTCGATCTCGACCACATCCTGATTGCGGTCCATGCCCAGCAGCAGCTCGGTCGCGCTCGGCGAGCGGACGAAGTGGTCGAGCAGGCTGACGAGCGCGGTGGCCGGATCGACGATCGTCGCTCCGAGCTCCGCGTACCTGGGCCAGCGCTCGCGCTCGTCCGACTGGACGATCACGTTCCGGATTCCGAACTTCTCGAAAGCCAGCTCGCAGATCTGCTCGTTCAGATCCCCGGACAGCATGGTGACGAACGCTTCGGCCTTGTCGGCGCCGATCCGCTTCAGCGTGTCGGCCTCGAGATTCTCTACATGGACGATCTCGATCTCGACGTCGGCCTCGCTCGGCTCGACCCGATGATCCGGCTCCAGCGTCGCCACTTTGACCTGCCACCCGTGAGCGTTGAGCTGGCGTCCGAGAGCGGCCGACCGGCCTTCGAGGCCGAAGATGACCGCCAGCGGCGTGCCCCGAAGATCGTGCTTGCCGGCACGCACCCGCGCCTCGCCGGCCAGGTTCAGCGCCAACTTGAACAGCGGCGGCCCGACCAACTGATTGAGCACGATCACCGAGATGATCAGGGTCGCGAACGAGCCTCCCCAGCCGGGGAACTCGCCCGCCACCTCCTTGGCCAGGCCGAGCCCGATGCCCGCCTGAGTGATGAACGACATCCAACTGATCCGGTTGAGCCGCGCCGGATCGCCCGCTATCGTTCCTCCGAGGAAGGCTCCGATGCCGATGGCGATCACCCGAATGCCGAACAGAGCGAGCGAGATCCGCCAGGTGGCCACCAGCACGTCGAGCGCGAGCGAGGCGCCGGCGAGCGTGAAGAAGAGCGTGTAGACCGGCGGGCTCGTGCGGTCGAGAACGCGACGAAACGGCGTTCGATGAGCGGTGAAGTTGGTGACCACGAAGCCCCCGACCATGCAGATCAGAAGCGGCTCCAGCAGTACTTCGAACGGCCAGTGCTGGTGGGTGAGCTCGCGCACGGCACCGGAGAACGCGAACACCAGATAGCCCAGGATGAGCAACAGCGCCGCCTTGAGCGACGGACCCTTCGCCATCGACACGATCACCGGCACCAGCTTGCCGACTCCAATACCGAGCCCGATCGAGACCACGATCTCGCCGAGCACCAACCCGGTGAGGACGAGGTCGAAGTCCATCTCCGTCAGCAGAGCGTCGGCCACGGACGAGCTCAAGGCGAACAGAACGATCACGACCACGTCCATCGTCACCGTGACGCCCAGCACCATGCGGGTGAACGGACCGCGGGCGCGCAGCTCGTTGACCACCGCGATCGCCGACGATGGCGAGCGCGCCACCATGACGGAGCCCGCCAGGATCGCCACCGCCAGGCGAGCCGGCGCTGGCATGTCGCGCATGAACGGCAGTGCGTCGGCGACCAGGTAGACGACCGTGCTCATGAGAGTGAAGGTCGTCGCCACCAGGCCCAGCGTCACCCAGCGAATGCTGCGAAATCGCCCGCGCATCTCCTGCAGGTTGAGCTCGGAGCCGGCCGCGAACGCGATGAAGGCCAGCGCCACGTGATCGACGAACAGCAGCCTCGCGAGCGCCTCCGCGTGTACCAGACCGAGAACGTAGGGACCGGCCAGGATCCCGGTGACCAGGAATCCGGTGATCAGCGGTAGTCGCCAGCGGGTGAAAGCCTCGCCGATCGAGCTCGCGGCCAGAGCGATCAGGCCGACGGCGGCGAGCGGCAGTACG
>JAJCXP010000128.1 GCA_029263375.1 Acidobacteriota bacterium
CTGGGGGTGTACTCGGAGCGGTAGCTCAGCAGGTAGTAGCCGTTGTTGTCCTCGGCGATCTGCTGCAGCGGGTCGCGGAAGTTGACGAAGTTGTAGAAGTACCGGCCGCCGGTGTCGTCCGACAGCACGCTCAGGCCGTTCTGCAGCTGGGCGATGGCGGGGTTGTCGTCCGAGCGATCCTTGAGAATGGAGATCGAGTAGACGGCGACGTTGTTGTCATTGAGCCGCTCCATCATCGGCCCGTAGTAGCGCGAATCGGGAGTGAACGTCGTAGCGGCTCCCGACGATACCGTCCCGGCGAGGCTGAGCTGTCCCGGACTCTCGGCGCCGACACCGACCTCACCCAGACCGATGGTGAAGAGCAGCAGGTTCTTGCGCCCGGTGATGTAGCCGGCCGCCTCACCGACGGTCTCGAGCGCCGCGAACATGCGCTTGCTGGAGTCGCGGAGCTCTTTGCCGCGCGGCAGATTTTTGGCCAGCGACGGCCCCTCGTGCTCGGAGACGCGAGACTCCCAAAGGTCGCCCGGCTTCTTGCCCTTGGCGACCATGTTGAGCGCCCGCACGATCTTCTCGTTGTCGGTGGTGAAGTCCTGGTAGACCGACAGTCGGGCGTCCCAGCCGACCACGGCGACCCAGTCGTTGGGGAGCAGCTCGGCGAAGACCCAATCCTTGACCTTACGCACCGCATCCAGCTGGTTGGCGGTGAAGCTGGGGTCGAAGTAGCGGGTCTCTTCGAAGAACAGGATGAAGAACCGATCGACCGGAACCTGGGAGCGCTCGACGCCGAGGCGCTCGGCGAGGTCGGCGCTGTCGACGAAGCGCCGGTTGCTGTAGAACGTCGCGGTCGCGACGTCCATCGGCTCGCCCAGCTCTTCGACGATGAAGTCCTTGGGTTCGAGGCCCAGGATCACCTGCCCCTTGTTGTCGGTGACCAGCACGTCGAGCAGCACTTCGGTGACGTTGATCTGATCGCCGAAGGCCGTGCCCGGCTGGTCCTGCGCCAGGGTTGGAAAAGGGGCCAGGACGGTAATCAGGGCGATCGCGGCGACCAGGTTCAGGATGCGGAATGTCTTAGGCATTTGTTGACTCCTCTCGTCTCTGACTTCTCAGGTAGCAAAAGCGATGCCCGCTCCGCGTACCGTTCCAGGCCCTGAGATGTCCCATCCTGAGGACGGGTCGCGGGGACAGGACCAACGGCGCTCTCCGGATCTCGGCGAACCGGTGGGCTCGAGGCGATGGATCGCTCAACCGTCACCGTTCGATGTACCCACCTGTCCCCAGAGCGCGTACAGACCGCCCCCCTCGACCGCACGGTCCAGGGCTACCGAAGGTCGGTAGCGCTCGCCGCGCTCGCCGGCCATCCGATCGAGAACCTCGCGCAGCTTGCCGAGCCCCTGCTGGTCGGCCCAGCGACACAGACCGCCGCGGAAGGGTGGGAAGCCGGTCCCCATGATCATCGCGAGATCCAGGTCGCCGGCGGTCGCGACGACTCCCTCGTCCAGGCAACGCGCCGCTTCGTTGACCATCGGCAGGATCAACCGGTCGGAGACCAGCTGCGGGCTCGGAGGACCGGCGGTCGGCTCGAGGCCGAGGAGCGGATAGACCGCCGGGTCCGGCTCCTGGCGCTTGCCGGCTTTGTAGCGATAGAAGCCCTTGCCCGACTTGGCGCCCAGCCGGCCGTCGTCCACCAATCGATCGAACCATTCCGGGAACTCGAGCCGATCGCCGAAGGCATCCACCAGGATCCGGCCCACGTGCACCGCGGTGTCGATTCCGACCTCGTCGATCAGGGTCAGGGGTCCCATCGGCATGCCCCACTCGCGCAGGGTTCGATCGAGGTCATCGATCGAGTAGCCATCGTTCAGCAGCCAGAGAGCCTCGGCCATGGTGAAGCCGAGCAGCCGGTTGACCAGGAAGCCGGGACCGTCCTTGACCACCACCGGCGTCTTGCCCAGACGGCGCGCGAAGTCGGCGACCGTCCGGGTAGCTTCGGCCGAGGTCCTGCTGCCGGCGATCACCTCGACCAATGGCATCTGGCTGACCGGGTTGAAGAAGTGCATGCCGACGCAGCGCTCCGGTCGTTCCATCTCGGCGCTGATCAGATCGATCGAGATCGACGAGGTGTTGGTCGCCAGGATCGCCTCGGGTCGGGTCGTGCGCTCGAGATCGGCGAACACCCGTCGCTTGATCTCGAGCTTCTCGACCACGGCCTCGATCACCAGGTCGGCTGCGGCGAAGCCGGTGTACTCGAGCGACGGCCGCAGCAGCGTCATCTTGCGGGCCGCCTCGGGTCTGGTCAGCCAGCGGCGCTCGAGCTGCTTGTCGAACAGCCTGGAGGCAACCGCCATGCCCTGGGCGAGCGCCTGCTCCTGGATGTCCTTCATCCGCACCTCGACGTCGGCCTTGTCGGCGATGATCTGAGCGATCCCGCCCCCCATGACGCCCGCGCCGACGACCGCGGTCGACTCGACCGGCCGGCCGGGAGCCGCTCCGGGATCGGCGCGCTTCGACCCTTCCATCAGGCGGAACAGGTGCACCAGGTTCTTGCACACCGGCGACACCGCGAGCTCCATCTCGGCGCGCGCTTCGGCCGCGAACCCGGCGCTTGGGCCGTCAGACAGTCCGGTGGCGATCACCTCGATGGCGCGCAGCGGCGCCGGATAGTTGCCACCGGTGCGCTCGAGGACCTGCTTGCGCGCCTGGTCGAAGACGAGCTTGCGCCCCAGCGGGTTGCCGTCGAGCAACCGGCTCTTGAAGTCGGCCTTGCGCGGTTTGGGCGCCTTGCCGGCGATCACCAAGTCGGCGAACCGGCGTACCTCGTGGCCGAAGCTCGCATCGGGCACCAGCGCGTCGGCGAGACCGATCTTGAAGGCCTTCTTCGGCCGCACCGCCTTGCCGGCGAGAATGATGTCGAGCGCCGCCGTCAGGCCGATCTTGCGCGGCATGCGCACGCAGCCGCCCCACGCCGGGATGATGCCGAGCTTGGTCTCCGGCAGTCCGATGCGGACGCTCTCGCGATCGCTGATGACGAGGTAGTCGGAGGCCAGGGAGATCTCGGTGCCGCCGCCCATGCAGGTGCCGCGCACCGCCGCGACGGTGGGAAAGGGGAGGTCCTCCCACTTCGAGAAGATCCCCTGCACGGTGACGACCGCCACTTCGATCTCCTTGCCGTCGGTGATGCGAGCGATCTCGTCGACATCGGCGCCGGCGATGAAGTTGGTCGGCTTGCCGGAGAGCAGCACCAGGCAGCGGACGTCGGTGCGGTCGGCGAGCTCGTCGACGACCTCGGCGAGCTCGGCGATGACCGCGCGGTTGAAGACGTTGACGCTCCTCCCGGGGTTGTCGAAGGTCAATGTCGCCAGACCGCCGCTCTCGACCTGAAGGCGGAAGGCGTTGCCGCTGGCCATGTCCTCAGCCATCTCCGGTGCCCTTGTCCCGGGCGTAGAGCGCATCGATCCGGTCGCTGTAGCGATCGTGGATGATGCGTCGCTTGATCTTCTGCGTCGGGGTCAGCTCGCCGGATTCGATCGTCCACTCGCTCTCGAGCAGGTCCCAGGCCCGGATCTGCTCGTAGCGGGCGAGATCCTCGTTGATCCGCGACATTTCGTCGGCAAACAGCTGGACGACCTTCGGGTCGCGCGCCAGCTCGGCGCCCTCGCCGCTCACCCCGTTGGCCGAAGCCCAGCTCTTCAGGGCCTCGAAGTCGGGCACCAGCAGCGCCGAGAGGAACTTGCGCCGATCGCCGATGACGATCGCCTGCTCGATGAAGCGGCTCGACTTGAGCGAGTTCTCGACCGGCGCGGGCGCGATGTTCTTGCCGTACGCGTTGACGATCAGCTCCTTCTTACGATCCGTGATCCGCAGGTAGCCGGCCTCGTCGAGCTCGCCGATGTCGCCGGTGTGGAACCAGCCCTCGTCGTCAATCGCTTCGTCGGTCGCCTCGGGGAGGTTGTAGTAGCCCTGCATGATGTTCGGCCCGCGCGCCAGAATCTCGCCGTCTCCGGCGATGTGCAGCTCGACGCCCTCGATCGGTGGGCCGACCGTTCCGAGCCGCGCGGCATTGCGCGGATTGACCGTCAGCACCGGCGAGGTCTCGGTCAGGCCGTAGCCTTCGTAGATCTCGATGCCGGCGCCCCAGAAGAACGCGGCCACGTCCTGTGACAGCGGCGCGCCGCCCGAGGTCGCGTAGTCGAAGCGACC
>JAJCXP010000129.1 GCA_029263375.1 Acidobacteriota bacterium
TCTCCTGGGTGAGAAGCGCTTCCGTCAGATCGGCTGCGCAGAGTGTCACATTCCGCGCCTGCCGCTCGACGATGGCGGCTGGGTCTTCGTCGAGCCGAACCCGTTCAACCCACCGGGGAACTTGCAGCCGGGCGATGCGCCCGACTTCGAGGTCGATCTGAACCACCCGGCACTCGACCAGCCGCGCTTGCGTGAGCGCAACGGCGTCGTCTGGGTGTCGGCGTTCACGGACCTCAAGCTCCACGACATCACCGCCGGACCCGACGACCCCAACCGGGAACCGCTGAACATGCACTTCGCGCCAGGCTCGCCGGACTTCCTGGCCGGCAACAGCCGGTTCCTGACCCGCAAGCTCTGGGGGATCGCCAACGAGCCGCCGTTCTACCATCACGGTAAGTACAGCACCATGCGGATGTCGGTCGAGGCGCATCACGGCGAGGCGCAGGACGCCAACGCCAACTCGCAGGCGCTGTCGAGCTTCGAGCAGGACTCGATCATCGAGTTCCTGCAGACGCTGCAGGTGCTGCCTGAAGGGACCACGAGCCTGGTCGTGGATGAAGGCTTCCGCCCCCGGGCGTGGCCGCCACGGGCGGCGACGCGATCGGCGGAGACGCCCTGATCCTCTGACTTCAGGAGAGTGAGGGAGGGCCGAGGCCGGCTTACCGGTCTCGGCCGTTCTCGGCTCGTGGTCTCGACCGGGGAGGGCGGCCGTCAGCGATAGCCGGTCAGCTCGGCGTACCCCTGGCCGCGGATCGGTCGCTCGCCGTCGCGACCACTGACCTCGACCGCACCCTCCCAGTAGCGGATCGAGTGAGGGATCTCCTGATTGGCGATCAGCGGCTCGATGTCGAGCTCGAGTCCCGCGACCGGCACGGCGAGGCGCCAGCCGGACGGATAGGTCGTGCCGCTCTCGGGGCTGGTCCAGGATTCGGTGACCTCGAGCCGCCAAGCGCTCATCGGTAGACGCGAGTAGGATCCGTCCTGCTCAACCAGGGTGCCGTCGCTGTGCGGGTCGCTGGAGCCATCGGCCCGTCGGATCTGGTAGATCATCAGTTCGCGCCCGTCCTCGAGCTGAATCGAGATCCAATCCCAGCCGATCTGCCCCTGCTCGAGGACGCTCGTGCTCCACTCGCGATCCATCCAGCTTTCGCCGCTGACCTCGGTTGTCCGACCGTTGAGGCGCAGCTGGCCCGTGGTCGGCATGCGGGTCTGGGAGTAGTAGTAGGACGCGTTGCCGGGTGCCGCGCCCTTGCGGCTCAGCCCGGCCTCGCCCTGCAGCACAGGTGGCTTGCCCGGCTCGAGTGAAAGATCGATCTCGGTTCCCTCCTGGGACGCCCGCAGCCGAAAACCGGTCGTGGTCACATCGGCTGACCAATCCTCGAGCCAGACGCGGAACGGCTCGCCCCGCGCGCCGGCGAGGCCCAGTGCCTCGCGAGCGAAGCGTTCGTAGGGGTGAAACTCGTCGCCGGCGACGTCGGTTACCGCGAAGTGGGCCATCCAGGCGTGGGAGGCGCCCCACGCGGAGGTGCGATTGGGGGCCGCCGGGGCGAGGGCCGAGCGGAAGAAGGTGAGCTGGTAGCCGAAACGCCGGCCATCGTCGCCGGTCAGATTGCCGGTGTAGTACCACCACTCGGTACGGAAGCCCTCGTGGGGTCCGTGATCTTCGGGGAAGCGGAAGTTCCGGTGCGAGACCGCGCGCTCGAATCCGGCAGTGGCCCCGGCGCCGAGGAGCTCGGTCAGCGGCAGCGGCTCGACCGCCGGCGGCGGCTCTGGACCGGCGCAGCCGAGGAGCGTCGCCAGTAGCGCGCCGAGAACGACGGTTCGAGTGCTCATTCGGAGCGCAGCGCCTCCGCCGGGGAAGTTTTCGCCATGCGATAGGCCGGGTAGATGCCGGCGAGCAGCGCCGCGCCGACCGCGATCCCGATGGCCATCAGGAGCGGCTCGGAGCTGAGCTGCATGTCGAGCGTCCAGCCGAAGGAGCGCCGGTTGATGACGTAGATCATCACGGCGGCGGTGGTGATGCCGACCGGCAGTGCGAGCAGGCCCGCGGTCAGTCCCATGAGCCCGGTCTGCGAGATCACCAGGCCCCAGAGCTGCCCAGGCGTCATGCCCTGGGCTCGTAGCACGCCCAGCTCGTGGGCGCGCTCGAGCTGGAGCGCCATCAGCGCGCTCAGCACCCCTACGAACGCGACCAGGGTGGCCAGGAGCCGGAGTACTCCGGTGATCAGAAAGGTGCGATCGAACACTCGTAGCGATTCGTCGCGGATCTCCCGGTTCGAGCGCATCAGGAGCTGGCGGTCGCCGCTCGCGGACCGGATGGCCGCGCTCAAGGTGCTCGTCTCGACGCCCGGCGCCGCGCGAATCGAGATCGCGGTCACCATTTCATCGTTCCAGAGCCGGGCGTACTCGCGGCGTGAGAGCGTCACCGTGCCGACCTCCGAGGCGTAGTCGAAGAAGACGCCGGCCACCGGCCAGCTGCGTGGTCCGCTCGGAGTCTCGACGGTGATCCTGGAGCCGAGGTCGACGCCGGTGCGGGTCGCGTACGGCTCGGACACGATCACCGCCTCGCCGCGCTCGAAGGCCGGCCAGAGCTGCGCCTTGTCGCCGCGCTCGAAGGCGAAGGAGTCGAACGAGCGGTGGTCGAGGTCGACAGCGATGAGCCGGATCTCGCCTCCCGGAGAGCGCGCCACGGTCTGCCGCAGCGTGCTCATGCCGTCGACGCCCTCTACCTGCCGCAGCCGTTCAACGAAGGCGGCGTCGAAGCTTGGACGGACGCCTCCGATGCCGCCGGTCGGCGCGGCGCCCGCCGAGATGTAGAGATCTGCGGGCAGCGAGTAGCCGAGCCAACTCTCGACGGTCGCTCGGAAGCTGCTGACCATGAGATCGACGCCGACGATCACCGACACGGCGATCATCAGGGCGGCGATCGCCACCGCCGTGCGGCTGAGCGCCGCCACCACACTGCGCCCCGCGAGTCGCCCGAGCTGCCCGAACAGCAGTCCGGCCACCGGCGTCAACAGGGCGATCAGGATCTTGGTGGCGGCGGGAGTCAGGAGTGCGAAGCCGATCAGCAGGGCGAAGAGTCCGAAGAAGCTGGCCATCAGTCCGGCGAAGGGCAGCGCGAGGAGTGCGCCGCCGAGCGCCAGCAGCACGAT
>JAJCXP010000130.1 GCA_029263375.1 Acidobacteriota bacterium
GCGCAGCCTCAGCGCCTGCTCGCAGGCGGCGAGCGCCAGGTCGTACTCGCTCCGGTTCATGCGGATCGCGCAGGTGTTGGTGTGCGCCGCGGCGGCGACGTTCGGCTGCGACGACTCGGTTTCAGCCGCCACCACCGCGTATGCCTCGAGCGCCCGGTCGAGTTCGCCGGCCAGGTGCAGCTCGATCGCCTCCTCGATGTTCTGAGCGTGCGCGGCCGCGCCGGTGGCGAAGGCGATGGCCATCGCCAGCGCGAGGATGGTCGAGATCCTCTGCTCCAACGGGCGTCCGCTGCTGTTCAAGTACAAGGCACCCCAAGCTTCTCAGACTCTGCGGGTTTTTCGCACTCGCCGTCCTGTTGGCGCCGCCTGCAAGCTCGAGCGGCCTGTTTCCGTCGTCCCGAAGGGCGCGCTGACTCAGTGGACCCCTTCACAGTCGTCGCGCGAAGCCGTTGCTAGACTGCCCATCGGTCAAGGAGCCTCAAAATGAAGAAGACAAGCGTACTGACCCTGCTCTGTATGGCGATCGCCGCCGCTGCCGCCCTGCCGGCGAGCGCGGAGGTGTTCACGATCAAGTTGACCAACCAGAGCACCTTCATCACCCGCTACCAGCCGCGTCAGGACCCTCGGGATGAGGGCAAGGTCTCGCTCCTGACCGAGTTCGGCAACAGGATCTCGCTGTACAAGTCACAGATCGACGAGATCACCTCGGAGACCGAATCGCGTGGCTTCGGCACGGTCCTGGACACCAGCACGATCATCATCGGGTGGGCGCCCAACGACAAGCCGGAGGCGACCGCACCGTCGAACGACCCGACGACCCAGCTGCTCAACTACATGAGAGGTCGTGACTCGGCGGCGGAGCAGGATTTCAGCGTCCAGCAGTTCGTGAACTCGGACGAGGCCGGATTGGGAGGCCTGCCGGCGCGCGGCGCCGCTACCTCGGGTAACAGCTCCTTCCCGGTCGCCGTCGGCGGCACGATCGCGAACGAGCCCGCGGTGATCGATCAGTAGTCTCGCCGCGCCCCGCCGCGTGCGCTAGACTGCGCACAGCGAACGCTCGACCCTCGCCTGGCGGGGGTCGTTTCTTTGACATGACCGGTCTCGCGTCGAACGCGCGGGGCCGGTTTGCCGCGAGCAAGGGAAGCCGGTGTGAATCCGGCATGGCCCCCGCCACTGTTACCGGGGACGAAACCGAAACGACGTCACTGCTCGAAGCCGACCGCGGTCGGCTCGTGTGGGAAGACTCGGGAGTAGGTCGATCCGGAAGTCAGGAAACCTGCGCGGCGAGAACCGAGGAGGAGCGTCTCATGCGCCCTGTCCATCGGCCCGGAGAGACCGTCGGGGGATCGGTTTCAATCGAGGGCCTAGACTCGTCATCCCCCCGAAACCGCGCCCGCCGCGGTCGGCTCGGCTTTCTGTACGGACTGCTCAGTCTCACGGCGATTGCCGGCGTGGCGGCCGCCGAGCAGGCGCCTCCGGCCTCCGACCCGCCAGTCGAGATCTCGGAGAGCTTGACCGTCACCGATACACGCCTGCGAGATCGCGTCGAGCGGGAAGAGCTCACGGTGCCCGCGCACGTGACCGTTCTGCGGCGCGAGGACATCGAGCGGGCCAATGTCGACACCCTGCAGGATCTGCTGGCCACCGAGGCCGGCGTGGTGCTATTCGACCAGGTCGGCGATGACGTCTCGAAAACCCTCGACCTGCGCGGTTTCGGCGGCCGCGGGACGCGCGTCTTTCTTAACGGTGCGCCGCTGAACGATCCGCGCAACAACGGCCTGGCGCTCGAGCTCGTGCCGCTCGATCAGCTCGAGCGTGTCGAGATCACGCGCGGCTCGACCGCGGCACTGGCTGGCGGCGGCTCCGAAGCCGGCGTCATCAACCTGTGGACACGCCGCGGTGGCGTGCTCGAGGGGTCGGTCTCGGCAGCGACCGGCGAATTCGGCAGCCGGGATCTCGGCGCGTCTCTTGCGCACCGGCTCGGCTCGACCGACTTTGCGGCGTCGGTCTCGACCTACCGAACGGACGGCTTTCGCGAGAACGCCGACGGCGACCTCGAGCGCCTGGGGCTGGATCTGGGCTGGGATCTCGCCCCGGAGCGGCGACTCGATCTGTCGATCATCCGGGGCGCCGCCGATTTCGGCAATCCGGGCGCCGCGACCGCGGCCGAGCTCGGTGTCGACCGCGATCGCTCGTTCTTCAACGCTCTCGACTTCACCGATGAGGACTTCACTCAGGCGGCGCTCAACTTCGCCGCCGCGCTGAACGAGAGCTGGTCGCTGTCGGCCAACGTCTATGCACGCGACCGGGGTACCGCCGCGCTGACCACCGGGCGGTCCGCGCCGCTCTTCGGCGGTTTCTTCCTCGACACCGACACCGAGGTGCTCGGCTCCACGCTCCAGATCGGCCGCGCTCGACCGAGGGCGCGCCGGGGCCATGAGCTGACCGCCGGCTTCGAGTGGCTCGATGGCGAGACCGACGCCCGCGGCTTCGGGACTCCGCCGACCGACCTGTCGTCGGTGTCGCCGGCGGGGCTCGCGTCGGACAACGTCACCGAACGCCAGACCGCAGCGCTCTACCTTCAGGATCGGTGGCTGCTCTCACCTCGAGTCACCGCGACGGCGAGCGCGCGCTACGACCGCGACGAGGTCGGCTATCGGGAGCGCTTTCCGGATCCGGCCAACGCCGCCACGCGCGAGTTCTCGGAGCTGTCGTTGCGAGCCGGAGTGGCCGCGCGCGTCGGCGCCGGCCACGCGCTCTACGCCTCGCTCGGCGAGGCGTTCCTGCCGCCGACGGTCGAAGAGCTGTTCGCATTTCCACTGTTCGGCAGCAATCCCGCTCTCCGACCGGAGGCCTCGACCTCGGCCGAGCTCGGGTTCCGCGGGCGCTGGCGGAGCGGTCGGACTCTCGACGTCGCCGTCTTTCAGGTGGAGAGCGAGGACGAGATCGTGTTCGATCCCGACTCGCCGCTCGGCCTGTTCGGCTCCAACGTCAACATCGGCGAGGCCCGCCGCCGGGGCCTGGAGCTGTCGGCGCGCGGCGAGATCGGCGAGCGCGGGCGGATCTTCGCCAACCTGACGCTGATGGACCCCGAGTTCACCAACGGCGCGAACCGGGGCAGGACGCTGCCGTTGGTGCCTGAGGAGCGGCTGGCCGCGGGCTTCGAGATCGAGCTGACGGGCGCGCTCGAACTGCGGACGGTGGCGCACTACGTCGGTGAGCAGGTGCTCGACAATGACGATGCCAACGCCGCCGGTCGCCTCGACTCCTACACACTGGTGCACGCGCGACTCTCGTGGGCGGTCGGCTCGGAGCGCCGGTTCGAGTTGTTCGCCGACGCTCGTAACCTGTTCGACGAGCGCTACGCGACTCGTGGCATCTTCGCGTTCGATTTCCAGAGCTTCACCAATGCCAGCTTCTTCAGCCCCGCGCCGGGACGACGGTTGATGGGCGGACTGGAGTGGCGCTTCTGAGGCGAGCTGCGCGAGTCGCCTGTGCGCTGGTCGCGACTGTCGCGCTCGCGACCTGCGGTGAGCAGCGACCGCCGGAGCCGATCGCCTCGCCGACGCCACAGCGGGTTCTCGCGATCGCGCCGAGCATCACCGAGATCCTGTTCGCCCTCGGCCTGGGCGATCGGGTCGTGGCGGTCGGCGACTACGCCCAGTGGCCGCCACAGGTCTTCTCTAAGCCGCGCATCGGCGGCCTGTTCGACATCCACCTGGAGAAGATTGTCGAGCTCGATCCCGATCTGGTGATCGTGCTGCCCGGTGAGGAGCGGCTGGCGTCCCAGATGCGTGGGCTGGGCGTGGATGTCCTGGTCGTCCAGCACGAGTCGCTCGCCGACGTCGAGACGTCGATGCGGACGATAGCCGGCCGCATGGACGTCGAGGCGGCGGGCGAGGATCTGGCGGCGGCCTTCCGTCGCGATCTCACGCCCGACCCGCTGCCGTCGGCGCCGACGGTGATGCTGACCATCACCCGTGACGCCGGCAACCTAGGCGAGGTCCTGGTCGCCGGCCCGGACACCTTCTACGATGAGTTGCTGCAGAACCTGGGCGTGGTCAACGCGTTCGCCGGCTCGCAGCTGCGCTATCCGCAGATCAGCGCCGAGGGGGTTGTCCGACAGCAGCCGCACGCGATCATCGAGCTGCAACCGAAGACCCTGTCGCGCATGGGCGAACGCCGGCTGTTGCTCGACTGGGAGCAGCTGCCGCACCTGCCGGCGGTCGGGCAGGGATGTCTGCGCGTGATCGCCGGCGACCACGTGCTTTTGCCCGGCCCGCGTGCGACGCGCCTCTACTCGGAGCTGCGCAAGGCGCTGCTCTCGTGCCCAGTTTTCGCCTCCCGATGACGACCGGAGCCGCCGAGCTGCTGCGCCTGCGCGGGGCGGCCTGGTCGGTCGCAGGCCGAACGATCGTCGGTCCGATCGACCTCGAGGTGCGATCCGGCGAGTGCCTGGCGGTGGTTGGTCCGAACGGTGCGGGCAAGACCTCGCTGCTGCGCCTGGTCGCCGGCCTGACCGAGCCGAGCGCCGGCGAGGTCTCGTGGAGCGGGACGCCGTTTGCCGAGCTCACCCGGCAGCAGATCGCGCGCCGAATCGCGTACGTGCCGCAGATCCGACCCAGTCGCTTTCCGCTCACGGTGGAGCAGCTCGTGCTGCTCGGTCGATACCCACACATGTCCCGGTTTCAGATGGCGCCCGGCCGGTCGGACTTC
>JAJCXP010000131.1 GCA_029263375.1 Acidobacteriota bacterium
CGCTGACCGAGGCCTTCCGCAGCCAGACCCAGGACACCGAATTCTGCGCCATCGGCTCGGTGAAATCCAACCTCGGCCACCTGGAGGCGGCGGCCGGTATTGCCAGCCTGACCAAGGTCCTGTTGCAGCTCCGCCACGGCCGGCTGGCCCCCTCGATCCACACCGAGGAGCTCAACGAGCTGATCAACTTTGCCCAGACCCCTTTTGTGGTGCAGCGCCGGGTGGGGCTCTGGAAACGGCCGGTGATCGACGGCGTCGAGATGCCGCGGCGGGCGAGTTTGAGCTCGTTCGGGGCTGGCGGGTCCAACGCCCACTTGATCCTGGAGGAGTATCGAGGCGCGGGCCAGCCGGACGCCAGCTTCTCGGGTTCTGAACGGGGCAGCGACGTGTTTATGCTCTCCGCCCGCAGCGAGGAGCGTCTCACGGCCTACGCCGAGAGGTTCGCCGGGGCCCTCTCCGCCGGCTGGCTCGACGCTCTCGAGCTTCGTGACATCAGCTACACCTTGCAATTGGGCCGCCGCGCCTGGGGATGCCGCCTGGCGGTGGTGGCGTCGTCGCACCAGCGTCTCCTGGCGGGTTTGCAACACTTCTTGGAGGGTCGGCAGCACGCCGACGTGCTCACCGGGGACGCCAAGAACGAGGCTTCCTTCGCGGCCTTGATCGACGGCGACGACCGGGACGAGATCGTGCGCGTCCTGGTGCGCGGAGGAAAACCTCATAAATTGGCCCGTCTATGGTGCGACGGAGTCTTGCCGGATTGGCATCAGGTTCGGGATCCCCGCAGCGGTCGCCGGGTCTCGCTTCCGACCTATCCTTTCGCTCAGGAAAAGCACTGGATCGCCACCGACGATCCCATCCGCGGCTCTCAGACGGTACAGGCGCTCCACACCTTCATCGACGCCAACGTGTCGACCTTCGGACGCCAGGCCTACCGCAAGGTGTTCGACGCCGAGCACTTCGTGCTCCGGGAGCACGTCACCTCCGGCGAGCCGATGCTGCCGGAAGTCAGCTATCTGGAGATGGCGCGGGCCGCTGGTGAGCTGGCCTGCGGCCGTCCGGTGAGGCGGCTCGAGAACATCGTCGGGTCCAAACCCATCACCCTCGCCGAATGTGGCGAAGAGATTTTCATCGAGCTCGAGCCTGTGGCAGACCATCTGCGCTTCGAGATCTGCGGCGCAGGATCGGCGGATGTGCGCGACGTCTACGCCCGCGGCGAGCTCTTCTTTGAAGCGTCGGCCGCGGAGTCGCCGGATCCGCCGCGGCGGCAGCTCCACCAGGCGGTTTATCCCCTCACCAAAGGACAGCAGGGCATCTGGTTCCTCTGCCGCCTGGCGCCGGAAGCCTACGCCTACAACATCCCCTTCGCCTTCCACGTCGGCCGGGAGACGGATCCCACCAAGCTACGGCGCACCTTTCAACTGCTCCAAGATCGCCATCCCGCCCTGCGAACCGTCTTTCGGGAAGTCGACGAAGAGCCCCGGCAACACGTCATGGAGCCTGGCGAGGTGCGTTTCCAGGAGGAGGATATCTCCCACCTCGACGGCGACACGGTGATCGCGCACCTTCTGGAGACGACTCGGATCCCCTTTGATCTGGAGACCGGACCGCTGCTGCGGGTCTTCTTCTTCCATCGCGGTCGCCAGCGGCCGATTCTCCTGATCAACATCCATCACCTGGTCTTCGACGGCGCCTCCTACAACACGCTCATCGACGAGCTCCTCACCGTTTATGGGGCGGAGCTCGCCAGCGCGGAGCACACCGGCCCGGAGCGCGCCGGCCCAGAACACACTCTGGCGCCAGTGGGCGAGAGCTTCGCCGCCTTTGAGGCCTGGCAGCGGGAGATGCTGGCCTCGCCGGCTGGCGACAAGCTCCTCGCCTACTGGCGCGAGCAGATGGCGGACGCCCCGCGGCAGCTCGATCTGCCCCTGGACCTGCCCCGCCCGGCGCGGCGGAGCTTCGCTGGCGACACCCTCGACGTGGAGCTCGAGACGAGCTTCATCGCGCCGCTCCGGGATCTGGCCCGAAGCTGCAAAACGAATCTATTCAGTCTCTGCTTGGGGGCCTTCGGTCTCCTCTTGGCGCGCACCACCCGGCAGCAGGAGGTGGTGATTGCCACGGCGGCGGCGGGGCGGCCGGACGAGCGCTGGCAGGGGGTCGTTGGCTATTTCGTCAACCTCTTGCCGGTCCGGATGAGCTTCGCGGGCAATCCGCCGCTGCGGCTCGCGATGAAAGAGGTGCAAAAGGCTGTCTTCGGGCTCCTAGAGCACGCCGACCTTCCGTTTCCGGCCCTCGTCGAAACCTTGGGGATCCTGCCGGAGGCGGATCACTCCCCGCTCTGCCAGGCCAGCTTCATCTGGCAAAACCTGCGCGCCAATCTCGGCCGGGAGTACGGTCTAGGACGTGAGAATCACGCTCTTTCCCTGGAACCGGTCGAAGGTGTTCATCAGGTCGGCGAGATCGAGCTCAGCCTGGAGATCCTCGACCTCCAGGACCACCTCCATTTAGTCTTCAAATACGATCCCACCCTATTCCATCGGGAGCGGATCGGTCGCCTGGCGGAGCATTACGAGGTTTTGCTGGCAGGCTTCGCCGAGGGGCTGGAGACCGGGGTCCTCGATCTGGAATGGCTCTCCGGGGCGGCGCGGCATCAGCTGCTGACCCACAGCCACGGCCCTCGCCTGGAGGGGCCGACGGTCAGTCTTCAAGCGGCCTTTGCCGACGCCGCCCAGGCCTTTGCCGACGCCCCGGCCCTGAGCTTCGGAGACCAGGTCTTGACCTACACAGCGCTGGACCAGCGGACCAATCGCCTGGCGCTCCGTTTGCGGCAGATGGGAGTGGGTCCCGACGTGCGGGTCGGGATCCGCATGCAGCGCTCGATCGCCATGGCGGAGGCCGTGCTGGCGGTGCTCAAAGCCGGGGGCGCCTGGGTGCCGATGGATCCGGCTTATCCGGAAGAGCGCTTGCTGAGGATGGAGCAAGACGCCGCCCCCGTGGTTGTCCTCACTGAGGATGGCCTCGCCGAGGATGGCCTCGCTGTGCCTGACCTCACCAGGGCTGGCCTCACCGCAGACCTGTCCCGAGATGACACCCCTCTCGAAGAGGTGGCCTCGGCCGAGAATCTGCTTTTCGTGATCTACACCTCCGGCTCGACGGGCAGGCCCAAGGGGGTCGCCATGAGCCGCGGCGCCATCGCCAACTTGATCCGCTGGCAGATCGGTCTTACAACCTTCCGGCCGCGACTGCGCACCGTGCAATTGGCGTCCCTGAGCTTCGACGTCTCGGTGCAGGAGCTGTTCGAGACCTGGTGCAGCGGTGGCGAGGTCGTGTTGGTGAGCGAAGAGCTGCGGCGCGACGCAAACGCCTTGCTGAGCTTCCTCCGCGACCGCATGATCCAGCGCATGCACCAGCCCTTTGTCGGCCTGCAGGCCCTGGCCGCGGCGTTCGAGGACGCGGTCGTTGAGGACGCGTCTGTTGAGGAAGGGGCGATCGTTCCCACCTCACTTAGGGAGGTCACCACAGCGGGAGAGGCGCTCCAAGCGAGCCGCCAGCTGCGGAGCTTTTTCAAGGCCCTCCCCGACTGCTCGTTCCACAACCACTACGGGCCGACCGAAGCCCACGTGGTCACGGCTTTCGATCTGCCGCGGAATCCCGAGGATTGGACAGCCCTGCCCCCGATCGGAGCGCCCATCGCGAGGGCGCGGATCGATCTGCTCGATCCTCGACTGCACCGGGTACCCGTCGGGGTCTCCGGAGAGCTCTATATCGGCGGCGCCAATCTGGCTCGCGGCTATCTAGACCGTCCGGGGTTGACCGCGGAGCGCTTCGTGCCCGATCCCAACACCGACGGCGAGCGCCTCTACCGCACGGGAGACCTGGCACGCTGGCGGCCGGACGGACAGATCGAGTACCTGGGGCGCTGCGATCACCAGGTCAAGGTCCGGGGATACCGCATCGAGCCGGGAGAGATCGAAGCCCTGCTGAGCGGCCAGGAGAGCGTGCGGGACGCCGCGGTCGTCGTCCACGAGGTATCCTCCGGGGACCGGCGGCTGACGGCTTTTGTCGTACCAGCCGGTGCCGTGCCAGTCAGCACTGAGCCGGTCAGCGCCGAGCCAGAGGACAGCCGGGAGATCACTGACGATGCGCTGACCAGGTCGCTGCGCGGGCTCTTGACGAGCCGTCTGCCGAGCTACATGGTGCCCTCAGCAATCGTCTTCTTGCCCCGCTTCCCGAGCCTGCCCAGCGGTAAGTTGAATCGCCGGGCCCTCCAGGAGCGGGCCGCGGCCGGAGGAACCGCGGCGGCAAAGTCGGGCCGGATCGCTCCCCGGACGACGGAGGAGGAGCTGCTGTGCGGGATCTGGGCGGAAGGTTTGCATGCGCCGGCGGCGTCGATCGGGGCGGAGAGCCATTTCTTCGAGCTCGGAGGCAACAGCCTGACGGCGACGCGGCTGTGTGCTCTGATCCGCAAAACCTTCGCGGTGGAAGTCCCCCTGGCGGAGATTTTCGCCCACCCCACCGTGGAAGCGCTGGCGAATCGGCTGACCGCCTTCCAGAATGACAGCCCGGTCCTGGCGCCGCCGGCTCCCGCCCGCCGCCCGGATCCGCTGCCAATGTCCTTCGCCCAGCCACTGTCCTTCGCCCAAGAACGTTTGTGGTTCCTAGACCGCCTGGAGGGGCCCGCGACGACCTACAGCATGCCCTACGCCTGGCGGCTCGAGGGAGCCCTGGAAGTCGGGGCTTTGAGCCGGGCCCTGCGGGCCCTCGTCGACCGCCACGAGAGCCTGCGAACCCACTTCGCCGCCTCGGCCAGCGACTCCGCCCGGCAGATCATCGAGCCACCGGGAGGATTCGGCTTGCGGGTGGTGGATCTCTCAGCCCTTGCCCTCGCCCCCGCCGAGGCGACGGCAACCGCCTTGGTGAACCGCGACATCGCTTCTCCCTTCGAGCTCGATCGGGGACCTCTCTTCCGCGTCACCCTGCTGCGGCTCCGAGACGGTCTGCATGTGCTGTCCCTCAACATGCATCACATCATTTCCGACGGTTGGTCCCTCGGGGTGATCCAGACCGAACTGCCGCTTGTGTACCGGGCTTGCCGCGCTGGGGTAGATCCGTCCACGGTCCTCCCGCAGCTGCCGATCCAATACGCCGACTATGCCCTTTGGCAACGGGATTGGCTGCGGGGCGAGGCCCTGGAAAAGCAACTGACGTATTGGACCCGGCAGTTGGAGAGTAGCCCTCAATCCCTGGACCTACCCACCCGCGGCCCGCGGCCCGCGATGCAGACCTTCCCCGGCCAGGTCCGGAGCTTTCGGGTCGGCTGCGAACAGACCGGGGCGCTGCGGCAGCTGGCGCTGCAGACCCGCGGCACCCTCTTCCTGGTGCTCGAGGCAGCCTTTGCCGAGCTCCTCGGACGCTTCAGCGGCGCTCGCGAGGTCAACGTCGGCACCCCGGTGGCCAACCGCCGCTACGTCGAGCTGGAATCTTTGATCGGCTTTTTCGTCAATCCCCTCGTCTTGCGCAACACCTTGGATGGAGAGCTCACGGTGCGGCAACGGATCGCGCAGGTGCGCGAGACCGCTCTGGACGCCTTCGCCCACCAGGACCTGCCTTTCGAGAAGCTGATCGAAGCGCTGAACCCGGTGCGCGACACCAGCCGCTCAGCCCTCTTCCAGGTGATGTTTGCGCTGCAGGGAGAGTCCATGGACGAGCTCGAGCTGCCGGGCGCCAGCTCCTCACCCTGGGGGATCGATTATTCCATCGCCAACATCGCCAAGTTCGACCTCACGTTGAACCTTACCGAGTCCGGCGACGACGGTCTCGCAGGAGACCTGATCTACAACACGGACTTGTTCGATCCGGACCTGGTCGAGCGCATGACCGAGTGTTTCGTCGAGCTGCTGCGAGGCTTTGCGGCGAGCTCACCACACCAGAAGGCTCATCAGCTCTCGATGCTGACCGCGGCGCAGCAGCGTGAGGTTCTGAAGGATTTCAACGCTCCCGCCGCCCCGCTCAGGGGCTCTGCCCCGGTCCCTCAGCGCATTCGCGATCAGGCGCTGCGGAGACCCGACGCCCTCGCCTTGAGGTCGGGCCGCGAGACCCTCACATTCAGGGAGCTCGACCGGCGCAGCGACCAGGTGGCGCATCACCTCGTCCGCCAGGGTGTTGGACCCGGGGAGCGGGTTGCCCTGGTCATGGAGCGCAGCATCGAGCTGGTGACGGGCCTTCTGGGGGTCCTCAAGGCCGGGGCCGCGTACGTTCCTTTGGATCCCAAATCACCCGC
>JAJCXP010000132.1 GCA_029263375.1 Acidobacteriota bacterium
GTCATCTCCCACTCGCCCTGCCTGAAGATCTCGACCAGGGTGCGCAGTGGCTCGAGCTCGGCGTCCGCGACCAGTTTCAGGTTGCGGGCGTTCTCGTCCAGCGGTTGGATCGCCACCGCCCGAGTCAGCAGCTCGTCGACCAGCAGGTACTCGCGCCGCGCCTGGGCGTTGCGCGCCTGCTCGATCAACGAATCGAACTCGACCAGGTCGGCTTCGGTCGGTCCCCGGTCTTCGGTCGCAGCCTGGGCCTGACCTTCCCAGCGGGCGATCAGCGCCTGCGCCTCTGAGTAGAGCTCGTGATGGGGGGGCAGCCGCTTGAGCTGAGCGATCGCGGTCGAGGCCTTGCCTTGGGCGTGCATGCTCTCAGCGAGCTCGATCGGGTCCGGGCTCGCGCTGGGCGCATCGACCGTTTCCGCGGAGTTGGGAAAGAAGCTCGACCAGTTGCTGGCCAGGAGCCACCCGCCGATCAGTACCAGCGCCAGGACTCCGGCGCCGACGTAGAGCAGTAGCTTCTTCTTGTCGCCATCCGCGGCCGCTTTCTTCTGCGGCGGGCGCGGCTTGGGGATCGGTATCGGCGCGGACTGTCCCTCGAGGTCCGACGGCGTCACCAGCTGATCGAGATCGAGACCGGCGTCGAGATCGGGCTCGTCGAGCGCCGCAGGCGGTGGCGGCGCGTCGATCGATGACGATCCGGCGATCGGCTGCGCGGGAGCCGGCGGGGTGAGATCCGCTTCCGCCGGCGGCGCGTCGAGCTTCTCCAGATGTTCTCGCGCGAGCAGATGGTCCGGCTGCATCTCCAGGACCGTTTCCAGGCGTGATCGCCCCGCCTCGAGGTCGCCGTGCTCGATCTTGCTGAGTGCCTCGTGGAACGCCTGCTCGACCGTGCGCTCCGCCTCGGCCTTGAGCTTGCGCGCCTGCTCGATCCGCTGGTTCGCTTCCGGGTGATCGATGTCGATCAGGAAGATTCGCGACCAGGCGTCGATCGCCGACTGGTACTCGTTCCGCTCGAACGCAGCGTGTCCCTCGCCGAGGAGCTCTTGGATACGTTGTTCGCTCTCGGTGTCGAGTGCGGCGACCGGTGCGTCGAGCACCTCTTCGGCGGTCGCCGGCGTCGGCTGGTCAGCCTTGCCGAAGGTGTCGGCCTGAGTGGCCGCGGCTTTCGATACGGATACCGGCGCTTCGACCGGAGCGGGCGATTCGTCGACCTCCGGCTCGACGACCGATTCCGCCGCTTGTTCGGGCTTCTCGTCAGGCGTCTCTCGGGCCGCCAGATCGAGATCGTCGAGCGAGGCGTCGAAGTCGGTCTCCGGTGAGCCGCCGATCGCGTCCGCGACCGCCGCTTTCACGTCGTCGAGGACGATCGTGCCGGTAGCGGTGGAGAGCCGATCCTGCAGCCAGCGGGCGGGCTCGAACAGCGGGTCGAGCCGAAGGATGAAATCACAGCCCAGCTCAGCCTCTTTGCGGCTGTCGCTTTCCACCAGCTTCAGGGTCTGCTGGAAGGTGTCCAGGACACGGGCCTGGATATCAGGTGCAAGAGACTCGTTTCCAGGGTAGCTCATAGTGAAGAAACTACATGATGCTAACAGAACTAATAAGCGATGAACAAACTAGAAATGACCGGTTGGGGTGTCGAGGAAATCCCGCCCGCACGCGCGCTGCTCAGGTGACCCTAAACTGACTAGACGCGATTTGCCGTGACCTGCTTCTCAGCAGGCCCTCGGGCGCCGTCCAGCCCGGCCTAGCCTGACCTTCTCACCCCATCACTTGCGATGAGCCGTAGGTCCCTGAATCTGCTGCGTTACCCGGTCGCTCCGCTCCTCGACGTACGTCGAGTACGCCTGCGTCGCTTCGCGCCCGGAAGCCTTGCATCTCCAGCAACCTACGTCCCCTCGCTGCGCGATGGGGTGAGAAGATCAGGCTAGCCAAACCGGGCGAGCAGTCGCTGGGGCAGGCCGTCGAAGCTGCCCGAGGACATGGTGACGGCGACGTCGCCGGCACGCAGGGTGCTCGCGACTACCGGCTCGAGCTCGTCGGCGACCGCGACCGTCGAGGCTTCGACACCCGCCGCGCCGAGCGCCGCGATCAGCGCGCCGAGGTCGAGCCGCTGGTCGTCGGTGAGCCGGCCGGCGTGGAAGATGGGCGCGACAAACACCCGATCGGCCTTCGAGAATGCCTCGAGATAGGCGTCGAACAGGAAGGAGCGACCGGCGGTCAACGACCGGGGCTCGAAAACCGCCACCAGCCGCCGTCCGGGGTATCTGCGACGCAGAGCGTCGAGCGTCGCGCCCACCGCGGTCGGATGGTGCGCAAAGTCGTCGACTACGGTGACACCCTGGCGTGTGCCGAGCTCGTCCATGCGCCTCTGAACGCCTCGAAAGGCCGCGAACGCCCGGCCGAGGTCCGCTGCCGGCAACCCGTCGTGGCGCGCCACCGCCCACACCGCCATTGCGTTCAACACGTTGTGCTCGCCGCCATGGGAGAGCGCGATCTCGACCTCGCCGGCCTCCGGGTCAGCGAGCGTGAAGCGGCTTCCCTCCGGGCCGCTCTCGATGTCGCCTCGAGGAGAGATGTCGTTCGCCGGATCGAGCCCGTAGCGAATCACCGGGCAGCGGGCCTGAGCGACGACCTCCACGACCTCCTCCGAATCGCCACACGCCACTACCAGTCCGCTCTCGGGCACGATCTCGACCAGCCGCCGGTAGGCGTCGAGCAGGCTTGCCGGATCTGGATAGAGATCGGCGTGGTCGTACTCGACACTGGTCAGGATGAGCGTCTCGGGACGGTAGTGCAGGAACTTCGGTCCGCGGTCAAAGTAGGCGGCGTTGTACTCGTCGCCCTCGATCACGAACCGGTCGCCGGTACCGCGGCGGAAGCTCTCCTCGAGATTGCGGGGAATGCCGCCGATCAGAAAGCCTGGCTCGCTTCCGCAGGCGGTATACACCCAGGCCGCCATCGAGGTCGTCGTCGTCTTGCCGTGGGTACCCGCGATCACCAACGGCCGGCGCTCGTCCAGGAAGAACCGGGCCAGCGCCTGGGGCATCGAGATCCGGGGCAGGCCGCGGGCCTCGGTCGCCTCGGCCTCCGGGTTCGTGCGTGGCACCGCGTTGCCGACGATCACCAGATCGGGTGCCGGCTCGAGGTGACTCGGGTCGAAACCGACCCGCGGCTCGATGCCGGCGCGCTCGAGCAGCGTGCTCATCGGTGGATAGAGCGGTCCGTCGCTGCCGCGCACCGCGTGTCCGGCTTCCTTGAGCAGACAGGCCAGAGGCGCCATCCCGGTGCCGCCGATGGCGATCATGTGGATGTCGAGGGGAGCGGCCATGGACCGGTGCCTTTGGGGGGGTTGGACGGCGTGTGGAAGAGTGCGTTGTCGCCGCGAAGAGGCGGAGTGTAGCATTGGCCCCGTCAGCACCAGGAGAACCCAAATGCGATCCACCCATCTCGAGAAAACACTCCCAACCGGCCGTCGCCATCGCACGCTGGGCCTCGGCTTCTGCCTGATCGCGCTCGCCGCGCTGGTCAGCGCCCAGGAGACCGGCGGCCCCAGAACGATCGTGCCCGGGTCGGTCTTCGACAGCGGCCGAGTCGCCCGGGGCGACGTGATCGAGCACGCCTTCGAGATCCGTAACGAGGGCGACGCGCCGCTGAAGATCGAGCGCGTCAAGCCCACCTGCGGCTGCACCGTGGCCAGCTACGACGAAGTGATCGCGGCCGGCAAGTCCGGCATGCTGCGCGCCAAGGTCGACACCGCCGAGTTCCGCGGTCCGATTGCCAAGTCGATTCGCGTGTTCACCAACGACGCGAGCAACCCCGAGCTGACGCTGGTGGTCAAGGCCGACGTGCGGGCGCAGGTCGACGTCAGTCCCGGCTACGCCCGCTTCGTGGTCGTCCAGGGAGAGGACTACGGCAGCAAGCGGCAGATCGTGTGGGCTCCCGACTTCCCGACCCTGAACATCACGCGAGTGATCTCGCCGTTCGACTTCGTGCAGGTCACGCACCGCCAGCTCGAACCGGGCGACAGCGACTACCGCAAGGACTCGAACCGCTGGGAGGTAAGCGTGACGCTGGCCGAGGACGCACCGATGGGGCCCATGGCCGACTTCATCCGGGTGCTGACCAATCATCCGGAGCAGAACGCCGTGCGCATCCCGGTGTCGGGTATCGTGCGCCCGATCCTGGCGGTGACGCCGCAGGTCGCCGACTTCGGCCGGCGCACCGCGAGCGAGCAGCACCAGGCGACGCTCGAGATCAAGAATCTCGGCCGCACCGCGGTCACGGTCGAGAGTGCCTCCAGCGACCTGGCGGGCCTCGAGGCCCAGGTCGAGTCGATCGAAGCCGGACGCCTGTTCAATCTGGTCCTGACTCTCGGACCGGGGATGGACAAGGGGCGCTTTCGCGGCAAGGTGACGCTGAAGACCACCAGCCCGGATCTGCCGACCGTCGAGGTCGACGTCACCGGCACGGTGATCTAGCTGGGCTAGCGGTCACCGGATCCTCTGCCGGGCTACAATCGCGCCATGGCCTTCAAACGCGCGCACGGACGCGCAACAGATTCTCTGCGCCCGGCGCGAATCGAGCTCGGCGCGATGAAGTACGCCGAGGGCTCGGCTCTGGTCGAGATGGGCGACACCCGCGTGCTGGTCGCCGCATCGGTCGAATCGCGCGTGCCGCCTTTCCTGATCGACAGCGGGCGCGGCTGGGTGACCGCCGAGTACGCGATGCTGCCGCGCGCCACCCACACCCGCAGCCGGCGCGAGGTCTCGGCTGGAAAGCCGTCCGGCCGCAGCTCCGAGATCCAGCGGCTGATCGGCCGTAGCCTACGTGCCGTGGTCGACCTCAGCGCCATGGCTGACCGTACGATCTCGGTCGACTGCGACGTGATTCAGGCGGACGGCGGCACCCGCACCGCGGCGATCACCGGAGCGTACGTCGCGATGGCCCAGGCGATGGCGCACATGCTCCTGAGCGGCGACATCTCACGCTGGCCGATCCGGCAGCCGCTGGCGGCGGTGTCGGTCGGTGTCGTCGAAGGCGTCTGTCTACTCGATCTCGAGGCCTCGGAGGATCAGCACGCCCAGGTGGACATGAACGTCGTCGCGACCGGCGACGGCAACCTGATCGAGGTCCAGGGCACCGGCGAGAAGAGCACCTTTTCGCGCGCTCAGCTCGACGAGCTCCTCGATCTGGCGTTCGCCGGCATCCGGGAGCTCGGAGAGCTCCAGGCGCAGGTGCTGACCGATGTTCTCGGCGAGGTGGCGAGCGTCGAGGCCCGGGGGCAGCGGCGCGCCGCCGAGCCGAAGAGCGAGAAGGGCCTCTGGGGCCCACCGAAGTAGCGGTCTGGCAGTCGCGACCGCGGATCAACCGCCGCTCGCCACCAAGGACCGGTTCTCGCTCAGCGGCCGACCTGTGTCCAGGTGGCCGGCGAAGGTCAGGCGTTGCTGGCCGTTCCAGAGCAGCACCACGCCGGTGAGCTCCGGCAGGTTGGCGTGGATGGAGTTCACCACGCTGTAGACCGACAGCATCTCCTGACGCGAGCCCGAGCTCGGCGGATGCGGGCTGGTCGAGGTCAGGTCCACGTAGGCGATCCCGGTCGTGGAGACGAACGCGTCGCCGACCTCGGTGCCGGCCGGAAACGGTGCGAAGAGATCCGGTCCGCTCGGTCCGGCCACGACCTCGGCGGCGATCGTCGCGAGGTCGGCGCCGGCGCCCTCGGTAGCGAGGAACCGCTCCTCCGCGACCAGTAGACCGCCGGTACCCGGGAAATAGAGAAGGAGTCGCACCTGGTCGCCCTCAGCGGGAACCATCGGCGCATCGCCCTCGAGCTCCACCTGTCCCGGTTTCGCCGTCTCTCCGGCCGAGCGCCAGACCGCGTAGCCGACCAGAGCGGCCAGGACGACCGCGATCAGCGCGG
>JAJCXP010000133.1 GCA_029263375.1 Acidobacteriota bacterium
GCGGTGCGCAGCTGGACCTCCTGGATCAGACCGCGAGTCCAGCGTTCGACGTCGCCGGCCGCCCGAGCCTCGGAGCGGAGCCCGGCGACCAGGCTCGCCGCGCGCTCGTAGAGCTGATCCTCGACCAGCCGGTCGACCTCCCGCCATCGGCTCACCGTCGACACCTCCCGGTCGGGGATAGCGGCGGCGGGATCGGCGGCGCTGGCGGCACAACCGAGGACGATCGCGGCCAGGGCCGCGATGCAGGGGATTCGTAAGAGGGCCTGCGCACGCGTACTCATCTCAGTCAGTTGGACACGATAGCCGAGTCGAAGGAAACCGTGTGCTCGAATTTCCGACCTGTCCGCAACCGATCTTGGCCTCGAAAAGCTAGCACCGAACGGGGCTCAGCAGCGACATCGGGCCGATCCGCGGTGCGCACCGACCCAGGTGGAGATCTCACCGGGTTAAGATGAAAGGGAGTTTAGGCGTCTCGTCCGGCGTTCGGACACTGGTGGGGGGATGATCACCGCTCTGATCAGCAAGAAGGGCGGCGTAGGGAAGACGACGACGTGCGTCAACCTCGCCGCTGCGCTCGCCGGCATTGGCAAGAAGGTCCTGGTCGTGGACCTCGACAGCCAGGCCTCGGCGTCGCTGTCGCTTGGCGTACCGCGCGAGAAGCTGGCGCCGTCGATCGCCGACGTCCTCCTCCACTCGATGCCGGTGGGCGAGGCGATCCGGCCCACCCGCACCGGTGGACTCGACATCCTGCCGGCGTCGTCCGACCTCACCAGCTTCGACTCGATCATGGCCTCCCAGCCGAACAAGGAGCTGGTGCTCGGCAAGCGGCTGCGACACGCCGAGAGCTTCTACGACTTCATCCTCCTCGACTGCCCGTCCTCGCTGTCGCTGCTGCCAATCAGCGCGCTGGTGGCCGCCGACAACTTCATCCTGCCGGTCGTCCCCCAGTTCCTGGCGCTCGAGGGTGTGCGCAACCTCCTGCCGACTGCCGAACGGCTCTATCAGCGCTTCGGCAAGCGCACCGACCTGCTCGGCATCGTCCTGACGATCGTCGACTACCGGACCAAGGTGAATCGCACCAACATCGACACGATCCGGAGTCAGTTCGGCAATTCGGTGTTCGCGATCGAGATCAGAACCAACATCCGCCTCGCCGAGGCGCCGTCCGAAGGCAAGACGATCTTCGAGTACGACCGCACCTGCGCCGGAGCCAAGGCGTACCGGCTGCTGGCGGCGGAGACGCTGATCCGGGCGTCGCAGCTGGGGCGGCGCAACTCGGCGTCCACGACCGCCTGAAGCTGGAGGCGGGGGCTCAGCATGCCGCCGTGGGTCGCTCCTGTAGAATCGAGCTGCGACGACCCGGAGCGACCCGGCCTCTCGAGATGGACCTCGGCTGAACCTTGGCGGTGCTAGCGGAATCGGGGGCTCAGATGTCTCGACAGACGGGTAATCTCCAACGCTGTTCGGCATGGCTCGGCTCCAGGGTCGCGAGGGCAGCTCTCCTGGGAGGAGCACTGACGCTGATCGTCGGCGTCGCCCAGGCTGAAAGCGGTTCGTTGCTCACCTCGCCGGCTCTGCTCGAGAGTCTGGTCGAGGCCGCGCTCCCGTCGTCGAAGGGAGCGGTTCTCGCGGACGTCGGGTATCCGACGTTCATGAGTCCGCACGCGGCGCCGATCGCCAGCCGCGACGGCCGCGTCTACGTCGTGAACACACCGGCCGACACCGTCGACGTCATCGACGCGTCGCGCCGCTCGATCATTGCGCGTATCAGCGTCGGCATCGATCCGGTGGGGCTCGCCGTGCGACCCGACGGCAGTGAGCTCTGGGTCGCGAATCATGTCTCCGATTCGGTCAGCGTCATCGACCTCGAGCCGACCAGCGCGACCTTCCTCCAGGTGGTGGCTACGGTGCAGGAGTTCGCCCGAATCGGGACCAAGAGGGCGTCATCCGTGGACAAGGACAATGGCAAGAGGGCGAGCAGGAGTCGCGCCAGGAAGCTGCGCAAGGGACGGCAGGGCACCATCTTCGACGAGCCGGTCGGAATCGCCTTCGCCAGCGACGAGAAGGCCTATGTCTCGCTCTCCTCGGAGAGCGCCATCGCGGTGATCAGCGTACGAACCCGCAAGGTGATCCGCAGATTGGCGATCACCGCCCAGGATCCCCGGGCGCTCGTCGTGCGTGGGAACAGGCTCTACGTGATTCCGTTCGAGTCCAACAACCGGACGCAGATCTCGGGCTGCGCCGGACCGCTCGACGGCGATCTCTGCACCTTCGACGCGATCGAGCACGTGGTCCGGAACAACAATGTCCTCTCCACCGGCATCGATGTCGACATCGTGAAGCACCCGAGAGTGCCCGACCGCGACCTCTACGTCTTCGACACCGGGTCGGATCAACTCGTCGACGTGGTCGACACCGTGGGCACCCTCCTCTACGGCCTGACCGTCGATTCCGCCGGACGTGTGTACGTGGCTCAGACGGACGCGCGCAACGACGTCAACGGGCGCGCCGGGACGCTCGCGCACGGCCTGGCGGAGCTCCAGAACCGCGCCTTTCTCAACCAGATCACGCGCGTGGACTGCGGCGGTGGTTCCTGCGACGCGCCCGAGTTCATCGACCTCGAACCGCTGCCCCCGGTCGATCCCGATCCGGGCATGGCGCTCGCGACTCCGTTCGCAATCCAGATCAGTGACGACGACTCGATCCTGGTCGTGTCCGCCGCGAGCTCCGACAGACTCTTCACCGTCGATGCGACGACCGGCACGGTGCTCGGGCGGGTCGAAGTCGGCGCGGTCCCGCGCGGCATCGCCCTGGAGTCGACCCTGAGCGGTGGTCCATCGCGAGCGTGGGTGCTCAACGCGGTGTCCAACACGGTCTCGGTGGTCGACGTCTCGGACCCCGCCGACCCCAGGGTCTCGAAGACGATCCGGCTGCAAGACCCGACGCACCCGGTGGTCAAGCGTGGTCGCATGGCGTTTCACGACGCCGGCGCGTCGACGACCGGCACCTTCTCGTGCGAGAGCTGCCACCCGGACGGCCACACCGACCAGCTCCTCTGGGTCCTCGACACGCCGACCTGCAGCGTCTCCGGATGCACCCAGATCCCGCCGCGCACGACGATGCCGGCGCGCGGCCTGCGCGACACCGCCCCTTACCATTGGGACGGCATTCCCGGGGATCCATTCGGCGGTCGCAACACCGCCAATATCAACGGCGGCGATCCCCCGAACTGCACGCTCGATCAGCCGGAAAGCTGCACGAGATTCCTGGTCGACGCCGGCCTCGCCTCGACCATGTGCAAGGTCGACGACTGTCAAGGCGGAGAGCTGAGCAACGCTCAGCGGGCCGACCTGGCGAAGTTCCTGCTGAGCGTGCCGTATCCACCGGCGCAGCGGCGCTCGTACGACAACAGGATGTCGAAGACGGCCGCCGAGGGATTCGAGATCTTCCATATCGACGGCGTGCCCGGGCGCGGCGCCATCGCCGTCTGCGGCGCCTGCCATCGAATGCCGTTTCTGGTGAGCACGAACACACCGGGCACCGGGATGGAAGCGCCCACCTGGCGAGGCGCCTACGACCGCTGGTTGATCCTGCCGCAGGGACGGGCGAACATCGTCGACCTCATCTCTCAGTCGGAGTTGAACGCCGGCTTCTCGGCGCAGCGCCGGTGGGGTGTCACCGGCACCGGTGTCGAACCGGTGTGGAACATGGTGCTCGAGGGCAGCACCGGCTTCTCGGGATCCTTCGCCCGCCAGGTGACTCTGAACCGCGACACCGCCAAGAAACGGCTCTCGCGCAAGCTCCTCAAGGCACTGGAGATGTCGGCCTCGGAGGGCGGCATCGTGCTAGAAAGCGACGGCGTCTTCATCGACGCCGCGCGACCGGCGACGTTGCAGTTCGTCGAGGGCCGCTACGTCGACAAGGAGACGGGACTCGATTCGTTTACGCGGGCGGATCTGGTCGACCTCGCCGCCGCCGGCCTGTTCGTCGGCACCTTCACCGGGCGGCTGGGCGCGCGGGTCGACCTGGACCATCCACAGCCCGGCCTCTGGACGGGCGGCGCGATGCAGGTTCAGAGTGGACCGGCGACCTTTCCGACCCTGGCCGACGGTGAAACCACTCTGACGCTGAGCGGTCGGCACGTCCGCAGTGGAGCTCACGTCATCGTCGACGGCCGCCGAGTCCCCGGCAGCGTCCGCTGTCTGAACGGCACTCTTCCGAGCTGTGTCGGAGAAACGCTGCTCGTCGAGCTCGGATCTCGCCCGGCGAAGGCGGGGCTGCACTTCCTCCAGGTTCAGAACCCTGACGGCCTCTTCAGCAACGACTTCATCTTCCACACGAGGTAGTCAGAAGAGAGGGACGGGCACTCAGAGCAGAAACA
Source organism: Acidobacteriota bacterium (assembly GCA_029263375.1). Classification (GTDB taxonomy): domain Bacteria; phylum Acidobacteriota; class Thermoanaerobaculia; order Multivoradales; family JAHEKO01; genus JAHEKO01. Next base: position 4,382 of record JAJCXP010000133.1, read on the forward strand.
TAGCGACACTTGGAATCGAGTAGGACTAGAGTAGCGAGCCGCAGGGGCGGTGACCTGAGGATTTCGCTTCGGAACCTGTCCCTGTGTTTTGGGGTTCTGATGATTTTTCTTTGTAGGGTCTTCTCCGTCCTGTTCGCTCTGACCGTCGCGGCGGCGACCGTCACCGCTCAAACCGCCGACGAACGAATCACCATCGACTTCGAGGGATTTGTCAAAGGGCAGATCGTCTCGACGATCGGCCACCCGGGGTCCGACAAGTCGATTCGCGTCTACGGCGTCAACCCCGGCTTCAAGCAGGGTGCGGCCGTGGTGTTCGATTCTTCCGTGCCTGGCCCCGAGGACCGGGACCTCGGCTCGCCGAACGAGGACTTCGAGGTCGTCGGCCCCGACGGCACCTCGGTTCCCGGTCCCGGCCGCGGAGACGGTGGCGCCGAGACGTCACTTTGCAAGAACGACCGTGCTCTCGGCAAGATCCTGATCGTCAACGACAATCTCTCTTCGCTCACCGAGGACGGCCTGGTCAAGGAGCCGAACGACGAGGGCCGCATCGGTTCGCGACTGCTGTTCGACTTCTCGGACATCGGGCCGGTAACGATTCACGGGCTGGCGGTCATCGACGTCGAAGAGCCGGACGCGGAGATCTGGTTCTACAGCGTCGGCGTCGATCCGGAGAGCTCACGACCCAGCCACAAGCGCCAGCTCGCGCACTATCTCGTTCACACCGAGGACAACGGCGTCGCGCGGCTGTTCGACCCCGAGCTCCGCGATCAGGACGATGGCTGCCACGTGACGCTGGTCAGGCGCAAGGTCGGTAAGCCCCTCAATCCGGTTGCCGGCGTGAGCGGGATCGAGATCGGCTTCAGCGGCTCGGGCGCAATCGCTCGGATCATCTATTCGGTTCCGGGCTGATCCAGAGCGCGGGAGGCGCCCGCCGATCTCCTATTCCGGCTCGAACTTCATCGCCGCCGAGTTCATGCAGTAGCGCTGACCGGTCGGCGGCGGTCCGTCCGGAAAGACGTGGCCGAGGTGCCCGCCGCAGCGGGCGCAGACGACCTCGGTGCGGCGCGTGAACAGGCCGCGGTCTTCGCGCTCTTCGACATTGGTCTCGGCGACCGGCTCCCAGAAACTCGGCCAGCCGGTGCCCGAGTCGAACTTGGCGGCGGACGAGAACAGGTCGCTGCCGCAGCCCGCGCACCGGTAGACACCGTCGTCCTTGGTATCCCACGTGCGACCGGTGAACGCGCGCTCGGTGCCCTGCTTGCGCAGCACCCGGAACTCCTCCGGCTCCAGTCGCGCTCGCCAGTCGGCCTCCGACAGCTCGACCCGATCGACCATCTCCGTCTCGCCCGTGGCCACCGAGAACATCTTCAACTGCTTGGCGGAATCGACGATTTCGGTCATACGGGGAAGCTATCAGAGCCACCCGTTCGGTCCCGAATGCCATCGAACGGTGGAAATCGACGCCCGTTGCCTCTTATAATGCGCCGACGATCATCGAGCCCTTAGGGCCTTCGCTCTCTACCAGGAGGAGAACCTGTCCGATGAGTTACGTAGTCACAGAAAAATGTCTAGGCGAGCGCTACGCGACTTGCGTCGAAGTATGCCCGGTCGACTGCATGCACCCCGGTGAGTACGAGGGCAAGGTCTTCCTGGTCATCGATCCGGACACCTGCATCGACTGCAGCCTGTGCAAGCCCGAGTGTCCGATCGACGCCATCGTCGAGACCGAGGACGAGGATCCGGAATGGGCTGAGATCAACCGCAAGCTGGCCCTCGACGACGGCTGGACCGAGCACGAGGCGGTCGAGCCGCGCCCCCGCAACGATCCGCCGCATCGGCCGGACGTCAACACGATCGTGAATCCGTAGCCGAGTCTCAGGCGTTGGATCGTGAACGGGCAGCCTCCGGGCTGCCCGTTTGTCGTTTCAGGAAGAGCTCTCGCGCTCGATGAGGATCGCCTGATCGACCGCCGGCGGCTCGACCGACTGCTCGGCCCCGTCGGGCCAGATGACAGTGAGCGAATCGATGACCGCCGCGTCGCCGAGGCCGAAGTGCGCGACCGGGTCGGATTGCGATTGGTAGCTGCGACTGGGTATCACCTGCCGCCGCTGCCGCTCGCCCCCCGCTTCGAGCTCGACGATCGCCCCGAATGCGTCGCGGTTGCCGCCCCGGTTGGTGAGCCGGACGCCGAGCCAGTGGTGGCCGGTCGCCTGATCGTTGCGTAACAGCACCGCCCGGCGCCCGGTCTGGGTCAGGACCACGTCCAGGTCGCCGTCGCCGTCGATGTCGGCCACCGCGCTACCGCGTCCGACCACCGGGGTCGCCAGATCGCCCGCGGTCGACAGGTCGACGGCTACGAACCCCTGACGCTGATCCGGGCCAGCGTTCCAGAACAGCTGCGACCCCTGCTCGTAGGTCTGGCTCGGATCGACCGAATTGATCTCGCTCTCGAGGTGGCCATTCACCTGCAGGATGTCCAGACGGCCGTCGAGATCGTAGTCGAACATCAAGACACCGAAGCTCAACATCAGCCGACTCGGCGCGCCGATACCCTCGCCGATCGCCTCGTCGGCATAGAACGTCGGATCGCCCTGCGACAGGTAAAGCGACGTCATCTCGTTGGCGAAGTTGCCGATCGCGAAGCCGAGCTCACGATCGTTGCGGTAGTGGCCGGCGTCGATCCCCATGGCGCCGGTTGCCTCGCCGTTGCGGCCGTAGGCGAGACCCCAGAGCTCCCCGACCTCCTCGAACGTGCCGTCGCCCAGGTTGTGGAAGAGGAAATTCTGGACGGTGTCGTTGGCGACCATCAGGTCGATCCAGCCGTCACCGTCGATGTCGATCGGAGCGACCGCCAGTCCCTTGCCGACCGGCCCACCGGTCGCCGGGTTGCGCACTTCGACGCCGCTCGCCTCCGACACGTCGGTGAACCTGCCGTCGCCCTCGTTGCGGTAGAGGTAGGGGAACGTCCCCTGGTAGTTGAGCGGCGGCCCGTAGGCGCGACCGACGCCGGTCAGCCGGTAGTCGAGCTCGAAGTCGATCTCCTTGGACCAGCGAACGTAATTGCAAACGAACAGGTCGAGGTCGCCGTCGCGATCGTAGTCGATGAAGGCGCTGCTCGAGCTCCACTGGTCAGCGGCCCCGGCGACGCCGGCGTCGGCAGTGACATCGACGACCCGTCCCCGATCGTTGCGCAAGAGCCGGTTCTTCCCCACCGCCGCGACGAACAGGTCGCGCCAGCCGTCGCCGTCGTAGTCGCCAACCGCGACGCCGCTGCCATAGATCGACAGGTCGAGCCCGGTCTCGGCGCTCACGTCCACGAACTTCACCCCCGCCGCCACCGAGCTGCGATTCTCGTAGAGCGCGCTGCGCGGCGCCGGCGATACCGGCGACGAATGCGGCCAGTAGGTCGAGTTGACCAACAGGAGGTCGGGGTCGCCGTCGTTGTCATAGTCGAAGAACGCGGCACCGCTGCCCATCGTCTCCGGCAG
>JAJCXP010000134.1 GCA_029263375.1 Acidobacteriota bacterium
ACACGGTGGCGGTCATGGCCAACCGCCACGACGTGCCGTTCTACGTCGCGGCGCCGCTGTCGACGATCGATCTCGACACCCCGACCGGTTCCGACATTCCGATCGAGGAGCGCGACGCCGACGAGCTGCGTCGAGTCTTCGAAGCGACGATCTCACCCACCGACGCGCCGGCCATGAACTTCGCCTTCGACGTAACCCCGAACGAGCTGATCGCCGCGATCATCACCGACGTCGGGGTCCTGCGGGCGCCCTACACCGAGTCGATCGCGAAGGCATTCGAGGGACACGACTAGCCCGGCGCTTACTCGTCCGGGGCGAACGATGGCTCGATCCAAGAGTCGAGCTCGTCGGCGTAGAAGCAGACCCATGTGCTCGAACGCTTCATCTTGAGACTCCTTCGAGGCGCCGGTTGAGTGCTTCCAGAGAAATGACTCCGTGAGGCCAGCGGGGTTACCGGCGGGATTCGATCTCGCGATGCACACTGGGCGAGCGAGATCAGGCGCCTTTGCCAGCGCCGTGGATCTTGACGACGCCGATCGTCAGTACCGGGATCACCACGACCGCCAGCGAGATCCAGGTCATCGCGCCATAGCCCTTGGCGATCAGCTCGACCAGCCCGAAGCGCGACAGCAACGAGCCCGCGATCAGCAGAGCCACCGCGATCGCCGGCCTGAGCGTTCCCGGCATCGCCGAGCTCCGCAGCGCATAGACGCCGGCGATCCGTTCGTTGAACGCGTGGATCAGGCCGGCGCCGGTCTCGATCAGCGTTCCGAAGAGAACGAGTTGGAAGGTGATCTGGAACGGGCGCGAGCCGAGCAGCTCGAGCAGATAGTTGGCGGGTACCGGGCGCTCGAGAATTTCGGGGTACTGACCGGTCATCGCGACGAAGAACAGCAGGCCGGGGATGATCGCGATCGGGCCGGTGAGCGCGCCGGCCCAGAGCGCTTCTCGCCGAGTCTCGATATGGCGCGTTGCGAACAGGATCGCCGGCACCAGGAAAACCTGGAGCGCGCCGTAGCGCAGGCCGGAGAGCACCCATCCCGGCCGCACCTCGCCGGCAGTCAGCGTCGAGGCGATCGAGCCGCCGAAGGAGACCAACGCCCATATGAAGAAGGCGACGTAGGTCGCGTAGAGCACGAACGACCAGCCAGCCAGGAACTTCTCGATCGTCTCTGTGCCCTTGAAGACCAGCACGCCGACCGCGACCAGGAGCCCGATCGCACCGACCATCTCCGAGAGGCCGAAGGTCTCGAGCAGGAAGATGCCCGCCGCCGAGCCGATCACCGCCAGGATCAGCAGCACGGTGACCAGATAGCTGATCTCGTACAGCCACCAGCCGCGGCCGAGTATGTGCCGGAAGAACTTGCGATAGTCGTAGACCCGGAACGTCCGCGCCAGCTCGTACGACGCCATCGAGGTCAGGCTGACGACGATTGTCGAAGGCAACAGCATCCCGAGCAGTCCGCCGCCGGGGCCGTAGCGCAGGAAGAACTCGACCAACTCCCGACCGGTGCCGTAGCCACCGGCGATCATGATCGACTGGAACACGAAGCCGGGAAGCAGGTACCGCCGGAACCAGGAGGCCATGGGGAGCCCGGAGTCTATACAGCGTGGCCGGCGATCACCGGAGAATCAACCCTACCGGTGAATCAGCGATTGCGCGAACCGGAATCTTCGCTTACGGTACGCTGTTCTAGTAGGTGGTTCTTTACAGTGGGGGCGAATCGGATTCGACGGGGAACAAGGCGGTTCTTGGGTTGCGTGTCGATCTCCGCACGTAAGCGGTAAAACACACTTGCCAACGATAACTTGGCCCTGGCTGCTTAAACCGTAGCCACGTGCCGGCAGGAGCCTGATTCGTGGCGCCTGTCGGGGCGACGATAATACGAATCTAGGGGTGCGGCTTGTCTCGCGCCAACCCCCGAAACCTTAGCGAGACTGGTCGATTGCATCGGTTGCCTCTGTCCGCACCGCATTCGACGAGAACCTCGAACAGAGGATACGCACGTAGAGACTCTCGAGACGCGTTTTCCGGACGTGGGTTCAATTCCCACCGCCTCCACCATCCGCTTACCTTGCTCGCTCCCGGTGGGGGCGGTGGGATCTGGTCGTGGGAATGGTCGCAACGGCGGCTAGTTGCAGTCGGCCCCCGGATCGATCTCGACGACGAGACTCGTGCCGGCCGCCATCGCGAAGCCGTCTTCGAAGTACACCGTCTGACCGGCGGTCATGGTGACCGCTGTGCGGTTGCTGATGGCAAGGTCCGCGATGGCGATCTCGTCTACGGCTTCGAAGACGGCATCGCCGAGGATCGTGTAGCCGGCGACGGTGCGCACGGTGGGGCAGGTCGGCTGGATCGCCCAGAGCTCGTTCCCGAAGAGCGGATCGTCGGCTTCGAAGAGCCCGGTCCCGCCGGCCCATGTGAAGCCGGAGGGATAAGAGCCCTCGCTCCCGGGAAAGATATCGGCAACCATCGTCGTTCCGGCCTCCGTGCCGTCGCTCAGCCACGGCTCGCGGCCATTGGTGCCGTCGGCGGAGGCGTGGAACAGGCGACCTGACATGTCGCCGAGGAGCCGGACCTCCGAGCCCTCGGCACCCGGCCAGATGTCGGCGACCAGGGCGGTCCCCGCCGCGGTGCCATCGGTGGTCCAGAGCTCCTCGCCGGTCGACCCCTCCTGGGTGGCGCTGAAGAAGAGGCGCCCGCCGGCGACCGTGAAGTCCTCGACCTGCGATCCTTCGGCGCCGGCGACGATGTCGGCGAGACGAGCGGTGCCGGCTGCGGTGCCGTCGCTGACCCAGGGCTCGGGGCCGCTGGTGCCGTCGTCGGCTCGGAAGAAGAGCGAACCGCCGACCGCCGTGAGCTCCTGGATGTCCGACCCGGTGGGATCGCCGCTGCCTTCGCTGCCGTCCGGATGAATGTCGACGACCAGCTGCGTCCCCGCCTCGGTACCGTCGGTCACCCACAGCTCCCTGCCCACGACGTCGTCGTCGGCCGGGAAGAACACGAGGTCGCGCACGGCGACCATCGGCGTGTCGTAGGCGGTGCTACCGGCCCCGCCCGTCACGATGTCCCGCAGGATGTGGGTACCGGCCTCGGTGCCGTCGCTGATCCAGGGCTCCTCTCCGGTCGAGATGTCCCCCCAACCCATGAAGAACAGCAACCCTCGAGCGGAGGTCAGTGAGTGGGGAGGTTGGAGGAAGGTCGTCAGGGGCACGGTACCGGCTTCCGTGCCGTCGGTCGTCCAGAGCTCATCGCCGTTCACGCCGTCGTCGGCTACGAAGTAGAGACTCCCGCCCACCGCGGTCAGTTCGCTCGGAAAGGAACCCACCTCGGGATCGGGGTGGATGTCCGAGACGAGCTCGGTGCCCGCGGCCGTACCGTCGGTCTTCCAGAGCTCATTGCCGTGCACGCCGTCATCGGCTGCGAAGTAGAGTGTTTCGCCGACTAAGGTGTATCTGCCCGGGTCCGACCCCTCGAGGCCGGGCGCGAGATCGATGACGAGCTCGGTGCCGCTCTCGGTGCCGTCCGAGATCCACATCTCTTCTCCGTGGTCGCCATCGCAGGCGGTGAAGACGGTGAGGTCGCCGAATGCGACTTGACTGCCCGGGTCCGCGTCCCCGGTGCCGGTGTGAATATCCTTGACGAGGGTCGTGCCGCCCATCGTCCCGTCGCTGCGCGCGAGCTCCCGTCCGGAGACGCCCTCGGCGCTGAAGAAGACGCTGCTCAGCCCGGCCACCAGGTTCCGTGGGTCGGATCCGACCGGTCCGGACACGATGTCGCGCACCAGGCCGGTGTTGGCGGTGGTGCCGTCGCTTCTCCACAGCTCGAGGCCGGAGGCTCCGTCGTCGGCGCCGAAGAGAAGGACGCCGCCGAACGCCACTGCATCGTCTCTCGTAACCCCGTCGCCGACCCCGGAGTTGATGTCCTCGACCATCGCAGTCCCGCCCTCCGTACCGTCACTTCGCCAGAGCTCGCGGCCGGACACTCCGTCGTCGGCGATGAAGAGCAGCTTGCCATCGACGTCGAAGAGCCCGTCGAACGCCGTGGAGGCGCCGTCCGGGGTGATGTCCTTGACCCGGACCGTGCCGGCCTCGCTGCCGTCCGTCTTCCAGAGCTCGCGTCCCTCGGAGTCCCAGGCGACGAAGTACACGATCGCGCCGACCTGCGTGAAGTCGGTCGGCCCCGGCGGACTGGTCTCACTCGTGTCCTTGAGGAGCTCGGTGCCGGCCGCCGTGCCGTCGCTGATCCAAGGATCGGTACTGCTGCCGCTGCTGGCGCTGAAGATGAGCAGGTCCGAGCCGTCCAGGCTGACGGCCGTGATGTGATCGATCCCGGCGCTGTTGGTGCCCGCCCGGATCTCGAGGACCATTTCAGTGCCGCTCTCGGTGCCGTCACTCGTCCACAGCTCTCGGCCGTTGACGCCGTCGTCGGCCGCGAAGTAGAGGGCGCCGCTGAAGGCCGTCAGGTAGCCGAAGGAATCCAGGCCGTCGGCGGTGCCCGGGTTGATGTCCGCCACCATCTGGGTACCGGCATCGGTGCCATGGCTCATCCAGATCTCGCGTCCATGGACGCCGTCGTCGGCAGTGAAGAAGATGGTGCCGCCGACGTCGGTCAGGTCGGCGATGTCGGAGCTCTCGATTCCGGGGGCGATGTCGGAGACCATGACGGTGCCGGCCGCTGTGCCGTCCGTCTTCCATAGCTCTCTTCCGTGCAGGCCGTCGTCGGCTACGAAGAAGAGGTTTCCCCACGACCCGACGAGCAGTCTCGGGTGGGAGCCCTCGGTGCCCGGGGAGATGTCGGCCACTTCGCGGGTGCCGGCTTCGCTGCCGTCTGTGGCCCACAGCTCCGCGCCGGTCAGGGCGCTGGTGGCATAGAAGTAGAGCTCGCCGGAGTACTCGACGAACTCCCCCGGCTCGGAGCCCTGCCCCCCAGTGAAGATGTCCTTGACCAGGTACGGTACGTCGGCGCGGCCGCCGTTGACGACCCCCAGGGATCCGAAGGCGAAGACAACTACAAAGCGACGAAGAGTGCGGTTCATGAGTATCCCCCTAGGACTATTGGCGAGGAATGGTCCTGATTCTGGACACCGGATCGAGCGAGCCGGTGCGGTCAGCGAGACGCTGGGCGAGGCGACCTGCGGCGACGATGACCTGCCGAACCGCTGCGGGCGGGCCTGGGAAGGGGCCGAGCTTCTCTAAACCAGGCTAGGGGAGACGCCGACCGAGAGCGTCGCGCGCGAGCTCCGAGAGAGAAGCGTCGCGCGCGGGCAGCCCTTCGTAGGCATCCCACGCCGACTCGATCGTCTCCAGTCCCACGTCGATCTCACCCAGATCCAGGCGCGCGAGTCCGAGTGCCAGCCGCGGCTCAGACGGGTACCAGGGGGGCGTGTTCTCCTCGCCGGCGCCGGCGGTGAGCACAGCTTCGAGCAGGGTACGGGCGGCGCCGGGCTCACCGACCCCGAGGAGCGCTCGTGCCCGCGCGACGCGAGCCTGGATCAGGCGCCAGTCCACCCCCGTCGAGGGATTCGCGACGGACTCGAGATGGTCCACCGCGCGATCAGCCACTGTGACCGCCTCATCGTCGCGGCCGAGATCGGCGAGCAGGCGGCTCCGGAGAGTCAGGATGATCCCGAGATCCAGGTCGTTCGGCCGCGCGCTCTCGGCCCGCTCGCACAGCTCGAGAGCCTCCTGCGCCCGTCCGAGAGCGCGAAGGGTGCGCGCCGTCTCGATCGCCAGCTTGCCGAGTTTTGAGTGATCGGGATCGACGCTCCCGAGGAACACGCTCTCGGCCTCCCGGAGGGCCTCGAGGGACTCGGTGAGTCGCCCGTTCTGGCGAAGTGCCGCCCCGATCGCGCGCCGCATCCCGGCGACGCGATAGCTGTCGGCACCGAAGACCTCGGTACCCGTCCGCAGCAGCTCCTCGAGAGTCGCGAGGCTGGCGGCGGGGTCCTCGGTCACGGTGGCGAGGTTGTGCCGGACGATGAGTGCCGCCGGATGTCGCCGGTCGAGCCGCTCCTCGAGGATGTCGAGCGACTGGCGATAGTAGGAGGTGGCGACCCGATCTTGCAGCAGATCACGATAACGGTTGCCGAGGTTGTTGAGCGTCGCGGCGATGTCGACGGCGACGTTCGCCACGGGATAGTCGGGCGAGGTGCGACCTTCCTGTCGAACCAGCAACGCCCGCTGATGATCGAGGATCTCGAGATGCATCGTGATCGCGGGTCCAGGATGCTCGAGTCGGGCCAGATGGTCCAGGGGCAGCAGCCGGCGGCGATCGTCGGGCTCGAACGCTTCGGCGAAGCCGTCGACGAGCTCACGGAACAGTTTCTGCGCGATCGCGGAATCGCCGCCGAGAAGATGGGCTCGGGCGATCTCGAAGCGGAGCTCGAGCACCTGCTCGTCGTTGGCGTCCGCGTCCGCGGCGACGAGCTCGAGCGCACGCTCGAAGTACGGCAGCGCCTCCAGTGGTCGGCCACTCGCCGAGTGAATGGTGCCCAGCTGCCGCAGCAACCCGGCGCGGTCGGACGGTCGGGGCTGCTGGTCGGCGATCTTCTCGAGACGTTCCAGCAGCTCGGTCACGGGGACACTGTCGTCCAACACCCGGCCCGGGAGCACGGACGTGAAGATGCCGGTGAGCGAGTCGACGAGGGCTTCGGCCCGGTCGCGCTCGACCCCCAGCCGCCGGGACTGCACGGTGACCGAGAGGCTGAAGGCGATCAGGCCGGCGACGAAGAGACCCGCGGCGGTCACTCCCACCGGATGCCTGCCAATGAAGCGCCGCGCGCGGTACCCCATGGAGTCGCGGTGGGCGACGACGGGCTCGCGGCGCAGGTAGCGGCGCAGATCGTCGGCCAGCGTACCGGCCGAGCGATAGCGGCGCTCGGGCTCCTTGCGCAAAGCCATCAGGGCGATGCGGGCGACGTCCCCGCGCAGCGTTCGGCCCAGGTCGCGCACGCTCGTTCCCCGGAGCGCGGCCACCGCCTCCGGCGGCGACGTCTCCCACGGGACTTCGCTGTTCGTCGATGAGTCGAGCAAAGCTGCCCGCGGCTGCCGGAGGGGATCGCTCAGAACCGCCTTCTCCAGCTCGGCGCGCGTAACGCCGGTCAGCCGGTACGGGAGTCGCCCGCAGAGCAGTTGATAGAGAAGCAGGCCCAGCGCGTAGACGTCGGTCGCCGTGGTCACCGGAGTGCCCGAGATCTGTTCCGGAGCGGCGTGGAGCGGGGTCGCCAGGCGGCTCTCGGCGCGCGTCTCGTGGAGCGTCATGTCCACCAGCGCCGGATCGAGCAGTTTGGCGATGCCGAAGTCGAGCAGCTTCACCTCGCCAGCGTCAGTGACGAGGATATTCGAGGGCTTGAGATCGCGGTGCACCACGAGATGGCTGTGCGCGTACTCGACCGCCCGGCACACCACTTCGAGCAGCGCCAGGCGCCGGTCGATCGACAGGCCACGACGATCGCAGTGTTCGAGAATCGACTCGCCGTCGATGTACTGCATCACGAGGTAGGGCAGCCCCTCCCCGGTCACCCCGCCGTCCAGCAGTGTCGCGATGTTCGGGTGCTCGAGACGCGCCAGTACCTCGCGCTCGAGCTGGAAGCGCTCGAGGAGCTCCGGCGTGCGGCGTAGCGGACGCACGATCTTGACCGCTACGCGCTGCCGGTAGGCGCCGTCCGTGCGCTCGGCGAGATAGACGCGACCCATGCCGCCGATGCCCAGCAGCTCGAGCAGACGGTAGGGACCGACCACGCTTCCCGTCAGCGGATCGATCGTCGCATCGCCGGCGGACGCGTAGCGCAGCTCGAGCGGTGCGGGCCCGCCTTCGTGCGCGGACAGGAGGCTCTCCACCTCGCTGCGGAGCGTCGGATTCCCCTCGCACGCGCTCTCCAGGAACGCGCGGCGCTCGGGGGCCGGCCGCTGCAGTGCTTCGGAGAAGACCTCCTCGACCCGTTGCCATGGAAGCGATTCGCGGTTCACTGGGCGCCCGAATCGTAACCCGGCTGCGGGTCCATGTCCGATCCGGCGGTTCGGTCGCGCCATGGATTGTGTCGAACCCTCGATCAGGAGCGACCGATTGTGAGACGCTGACTGGAGACAGAGTGGATTCGGACGCATGAACGGCAAAAGCGAGACCGGTTGGCTGGACGAGCTCGGAACGGGCAGCGCCGAGGCGGTGGACCGGCTGGTGAGGCTGCTGCAGACCGAGCTGCGGGAGATGGCGCACGGCCGGATGCGCAACGAGCGGGTCGGCCACACGCTGTCGACCACCGGACTGGTTAACGAGGTCTATCTCAGGCTGTGCAAGGCGCGCCAGCTGAGAGCCGACGACCGGACCGGCTTCCTGGCCGCGGCCGGCAACACGATGCGGCGGATCCTGGTCGATCATGCTCGGGCCAAGAAGAGCCACAAGCGCGGCGGCGAGTCGACGCGAGTGCCGCTCGACCTGGTCGAGCCCTTCCTGGCCGACGAGGAGGTGGAGAACCTGTTGCTGCTCGACGCCGCGCTCGAGAAGATGGAGCGAATCAACCCCGAGGGAGCGCTGATCGTGGAGCATCGCTTCTTCGCAGGGCTGACCCAGGAGGAGACCGCCTCGCTGCTCGGGGTGTCCCTCAAGACGGTGCAGCGTCGCTGGATCGCGGCCCGCGCCTGGCTCAGGCGGGAGCTGGGCGCGGCGGTAGAATCGGAGTCCGATTCGCCGTTGACCTGACCTCGTGCAACGGCTTGCCGGGAGGCGGAGAGCCGATCCTCAGGCCTTGCGCCGTCGGAACACGGCGATCACCGCTCCCGACAGCAGGCTGGTGAAGACAGTTCCCATCCCACCCGGCAGCGCCTGACTCATCGGTGTCGTGCTCTCGAGTATGGCGACCTGCCTCTGATACTCGTCCTCGGGTGTGTTCTGCTGCTGCAGGTGGGTGATCGCCCCCTGCTTCATCTCTTCGATCGCGTTCGGGAACACGAAGCTCATCATGCCCCACGACACGACGACGATCAGAAAGCCCGCGATGAGGCCGATACCCAGCGCGGTCAACAACTGCGCGATGTAGCCCTTGGTCGAGGCATCACGGTCGAGCGCCCAGTAGACGACGCCCACGTTGAGCGCGATGGCGCCGACGAGAAAGGTCACCTGGCCGGTGGTGAAGCTCTCGTGAAGTCCCGAGACAAAGACGACGACGTTGAGGAGCGCCACCGACGCGACCAGAATCAGACTCGCCTTGAGCGTGGTGTTCATGAGGATCCTCCTCCGATAGAGAGCACAGAGCTGGTTGTCATTCCGGCGGCACCGATTCTGGAATTGTGCGAGGCCTTTGTATGCTGGTACGAAGAACGTGGCGGAGAGTTCTCGCGAGCCGCGGCAGAGACGGTCGGCTGGCACCAGCCCCGGCGTGGTTACCAACCCCTCCACTCAGGCATTCTCGTTGCTCGTCATTCGTTCCTCACCTCGAGCCGGGCCAGCCGAGTCTCGAGCTGTCGAAGCCTGGCCACCTCGGCTCTCAGTGCTTCCAACTGCGAGAGCTCTCGGTCGTGCTGTTGAAGCTCGTTCAAGAGCAGGACCGACAGCAGGTGGTACTTGACGGTCTCAGGTCGCCCCTGATCGTCGTAGACCACCAGCTCGGGGAAGACCTCGGCGACCTCTTCGGCGATCAGGCCGTACTGGATGGGCTTCTCCCCACTTTTGAACGCGCGCTTGTAACGGAAGGAGACGGGCCGCAGATCGAGCAGGTTCTCGCTGCCTCGCCCGAGGTCCTCGATGCCTTCTTTGGCGCGCCGCGACGACGAGATCGTTCCCAGCTGGCCGGCGCTGTCGATCAGGACTCCGATCGCGTCGTCTATCCCGGTCGTGGCGCCATGGATGCCTGCGACGTAGGTGGCGGTCTGACTCATACCGATGCGCGTGACGGAGTCGTCATAGGTCGAGCCGTAGCTCGCGATGTGGATGTTGCCGTTGCCGGTCTGGACGTTGGTGCCGGCTCCGTATCCGAGCGCCGTGTTCATGACGCCGGACTCGAGCGAACCGAGCGCCTCGTGGCCGATCGCCGTGTTGAACGAGCTGAACGAGTAGTCGGCACCGTTCAGGATTCCGAGAGCCCGGTAGCCCATGGCCGTATTGAAAGCTCCGCTGGTGTCGAACACCAATGCGAAGGCGCCGACGGCGGTGTTCATGCCGTAGCCGACGTCTGAACTGTTGAGGCGCAGCGCGTTGAGACCGACGGCGGTGTTGTACGACGAGTAGAGATTCGAGCCCAGCGCGTAGACACCGACGCCGGTGTTGCCGTCTCCTTCGAGGTTTCCGAACAGGGCTCGGGCGCCGAAACCGGAGTTGGAGGTGCCCTCCTGATTCCAGACCAGCGCTCCCCACCCGCCGGCCGTGTTCCAGTTGCCGCTGATGTTGGAGTAGAGAGCTCCGCTGCCAACCGCGGTGTTGAAGTCGCCGTAGATGTTCGATTTGAGAGCGTTGGTTCCGACGCCGGTGTTCGCGCCTCCCGTGTTGGCAGAGAGGGCGTTGCGCCCAACACCCAGGTTGCCTCCGCCGGTTTCGTCCCATAGGAAGATCTCGCCGTCCTTGTAGATGTTGCTCGAAGCGCCGAGAGCGAGGTCGCGGTCGACCGTCACGGAGGGATCAACGCCCGCAGGCACGGCGAGGGATTCCGCACCGGGCGAAGGCGTCTCTTGCCGCGGCGCGGTCCGCGAGCGATCGGGCTGGCTCGCTGCCCCGTCGGAAGCAGGGTCGAGCACCAGGCGTCCGGCCTTCCGTCGTGCCGCCCTCTTGGCGAAGATGCGTTCCTTCGCTTCGACCAGTCGGGACTCCAGATCGTGGCCCGCGGAGCGGAGCCATCGATGACCATCCGAGAAGGTGCTCGTAGCGGTAAGCAGAGCGATCAGGGCTCCCGGGACGAACAAGATCGAGAACTTCTTCATAACGGCTCCTCTGCCTCAGCCTCGACAACGCCTCGACCAGCCCTGTGGAGTGCGTGCGCAACGAGCGCGAGCAGAAGTGCCGCACGGCTCGAGAGCGGCCTCGAACGAGCGGCCGCATGCCGTCCGGTCTCCAGGACCGGTGTCGTGAACAGGTACTCAGTCTATGGCAGAACCCGGTGCGCAACTCTTGGCTACCGCAACAGATCGATGATCTCTGGCACGCTGCCGCGCTCGCGTAGCCGGATCCACAGAGTGATCATGCGCGCCTTGAAGCCGGGCCGCTGGACGAGCCGGCCGAAGTCCGAGACCCAGCCGTCGAGCGACTCGATCTGCGCTCGGCGCTCGGCCTCTGTGAGCGGAGCGAGTCGCTGAGCGTGCTGCCACGCCTTGTCGCGCGCGCGGGTCATTGAGAAGTTGATGATTCGGTCCTCCTTGTCGCCCGCCAGTCGATCCAGCAGGCGCAGCGCCGGCCAGACCCTCGACAGCCCCTCGCGGACACCGTCCACCAGGCTCGCGAGCACGCCGTTGATCCGATTGAAATCATCGTGGAGGCTCTGGAGCTCGGCCCCGGGCGCGGCGACGGCGGCCGCGATGCCCAGGTCGAGGTTGATGTGCGCGTTCATCCCGAGGAGCAGGTGCTGCAGCACGATCGGCCGCCACGTGTCGGCGGCTTCGAAGGCCACCTGCCAGGAGTGAGTCGGGGCCTCGCCGCGCTCGTCGACCTCGACCGCCTCGAGATAGCGATTCGCGAACGCGACGTCGAGACGCTCCATTCGCTCGCCGTCGTCGAAGATCCCGTCGTGGATGCCCTGCTTCACACTCGCGGTGACCTTGCGGTACAGAGCGGGGAAGTAGCCGCGGCGGCTGCTCCTGTGCCGCGCGCTCCCGATCAGGTCATCGAGTCGGTCGAGAACCTCGTCGATCGTTGAGGCAGGCATCGTTCTCAGGCTGGTCTGTAACGACTCTAGCAGCGATCGGCTCGGGTTGCCCCTTGGGTAGACTCCGATCATGGAGATCAACCCGGAAGAGCTGGCCGTCCACGAGCGCGACAAGCTGCTGATCGGCTGCATCGTGCCGCGGCCGATCGCGTTCGTCTCGACGGTCTCGACCGAGGGTAGGTTCAACCTGGCGCCCTTCTCCTTCTTCAACGGCATCGGCTCGAATCCGATGACGCTGCTCTTCTGCCCGGGGAACGACGCGCAAGGCTCGGAGAAGGACACTTTGCGCAACTGCAAGCCGGTCGAGGAGGGCGGCACCGGTGAGTTTGTCGTCAACGCCTCGGTCGAGGTGTACAGGCGGCAGGTGGCGGCGGCGGCCGAGCCCCTCGCCTGGGGCGAGAGCGAGTTCGATCTCATCGGGCTCACGCCGGGTCGCTCGCAGCGGGTGCAGGCGCCGCGCGTCGCCGAAGCGCCGGTCGCTTTCGAATGCCGGACGCTCCAGGTGATCCGTACGAATCCCGGACAGCCCGCCGGCGGCAACGTGGTCCTGGGTCGGGTCGTCCATGTCCACGTCCGCGATGATCTGGTGAACGAGCGCATGCATGTCGATCCCGAGAAGCTGGCGGCGATCGGTCGGATGGGCGGCTTCGGTTACTGCACGACGCGCGACCGGTACGAGATCCCGCCCGGTCGCAGAGCGCTCGAGTCCGAGGGCGACTAGCGGCTCGCGGCGGGTCGCGGTCCGGGCCACGAGCCGAACGGGCTGTCGAGCTGGATCTCGAGTCCATCCGGATCGTCGAAGTAGACCCGGTTCTCGTCCCGGCGCGATTCGAAGCCGGCTCTTGCGAGAGTCTCGACCGCTCTGTCCGCGTCGTAGCCCTCGACGGTGTAGCAGAAGTGATCGACCGCGGGCGAGCTCGACCGGAAGAGCCCCAGATAGTTGTCGCCCGAGCTCAGGAAGCAGAGACCGGGAGCGCTGTCCCGGATCACCGACATGCCGAGGTGCTGTCGGTAGAAATCCCGCGAGCGAGCGACGTCGCTCACCCTCAGGCCGAGGTGGTTGAGTCCGGTGGCTTGGAAGGTCGGCTCACCGACCGGCGCCGCGTTTAGTGTGCTGGCCACGCCGAGCGGAGCGAGGGCCAGTCCGACGAGGGCGCGAGCCGCTTCACGTCGGCTGATGCGACCGGCGGCGTATTGGTCGAGCAGGCGCTCGGCTGAGTCGATCATACGGCGATGCTCCGATCCGGTAGTTGACAACGAACGAGCTACCAGAAGGATACGCGGCACGCCGTTGCGGGTTGCGCTTCGTCGGGACGCCAGCTTCTCCGCTCTGCATCGGTTCGACAGGGAATCGCCGTGGAGATGGTCTTGTTGTCGGCGGTCTCTCCGCCGCTGCTCGTCAGCTCCCTCGGCCTGCCGCCGTAGAGCCGGATGGCGAACTCGGCGTGTACGGAGGGACAAGCGCTCTGCCACCACGGAGGTGTCGTAGTTTTACTGGCCCGTACCGGTATCGGCTCCGCCTTGTCGCCGGAGACGATCCCGGCCGCGACGACGATCAGGGCGCCTCCCGCGACGACGCCGACGCTGAGGGGATCGCCCATGAGCAGAATCCCCATCAGCGCACCAACGATCGGCTCGAGGTTCAGGTAAACCCCGGCGCGCGCGGCGCCGGCGTTTGCGACCCCCCAGTTCCAGAGGACGTATGCGAGCGTCGTGCAGCCGAGACCGAGCGCCAGAAGCGAGGCCCAGGTCGTTGCCGAGATGTCGACCGGTGGCAGTCCGCTCCAGAAGAGCGAGATCGGTATCAGGAAGAGTGTGCCGAACAGCAGGATCCAGCCGGTGGCGTGGAGCGCCCGGTAGCGTCCAACCAGCCGTTTGCTCATGATCACCCAGACCGTGGCGATCAACATCGAGCCGAGGACCATGAGATCTCCGCGCCAGTCGCCTTTCGCTCCCGGAGCGCCGACCAGCATCAGCACGCCCAGGCACGAGACCGCCACGGCGACCCAGCCACGCTTGCCCAGATGCTCACCTTCGAAGAGGACGGCAGCGAGGGCGAGTAGCGGAGCGCCGGTTCCGATCAGCAGCGCCGTGCTGGTGGCGCTGGTCAACATCAAGCCACCGAACTGAAGCAGGAAGGTCACCGGGACCATCAGAAACCCGGTGAGCGCGAACAGCCATAGGTCGCGCCGCTCGGGTCGCGCGCCGCGGGCGAGCAGGATGGGCAGGAAGGGCAGAACCGCGAAGATGAATCGGTAGAGGAGTACGTGCGGGACGGTCAGCTCGTGGAACGCCAGCTTGGCGAGAACGAACGAAGCACCCCAGATCGCGGAGGCTCCGAGGAGAGCTGCGGCACCGGCCAATTCGTTCTTTTCTGTCATCGGTTCTGGGCCCTTGTGCTTTCGACTATAACCACCTATAGTCGCTTTGACGGTTTGATGGTACGCCTCTTCAATCTAACCTGTCAAGGTGTTTTTAGTGGTTATGCCGACCAAGCATTCACGCCCGCGCAACTCCTCCCCGACGCCCGGTCTAGGCGTCGCAGCAGCCGGGCTGTGCCTCGATTTCGTCAACACCGAAGGCGTCGAGCGCAACAGCCCGCCCGACCGCCTCGAGGCTCTGGACCTCTTCCTGGACTGGGCGATCGGCAAGGAGCTGATCGACGCCACGGGAGCGGCCGCTCTCAGGCGGGCCCCGGACGCCCGGAAGGACGGGGCCGCCTTCCTGGCGAGCGCTCGTGCGCTCCGCGAATCGCTCTACCGCATCTTCTCCGAGCTGGTGGCGGGAGGAGAGCCCGAGAAGGCGGACGTCGAGATCCTCGACGGGTATCTCACGAGGTCGCTGGCGAGACTCCAGTTCGTCTCCAGCTCCGGCCGCTTCAGCTGGCGCATGAGCGAGCCGCCGAAGCGACTCGCGGAGCTGCTTCAGCCGATCGCGCTCTCGGCCGCCGACCTGCTGCGCTCCGACCGACTCGACCGGTTGAAGGAGTGCGGCGGAGAGACCTGCTCGTGGATGTTCATCGACGAGAGCCGCAATCGCAGCCGCCGCTGGTGCGACATGTCGGACTGCGGCAACCGGGCCAAGGCCCAACGGTTCTATCGCCGCCACTCGCAGGGCGTCTAGCCCCGCTTGACGGGCTGCCGTGGCCTGTCCGGAATCGGACACCGATGTGCGCCATCGTACGCGAGGTGCCACACGAATGTTCGGGCAAGTCGCGTGATTTCAGTAGTTTGGTCGTAGGCATGGCGCTTGCTTTTCGCTCGTGCGGACGAACATGGACCGGGAAATCGAAAGCTCCGCACGCCTGCGAATTCGCCTTCGGCGCTCGCTGGCACCGACGGCGATCATCGCCGCGTTGCTTCTCGCCGGCATCTGGCTCGCCGGCCTCGTGCGCCCGACGTTGAAGCGTGAGCGGTTGCGCACCGCCCTGGTTGAGCGCGGTCCGATCGAGGCGGTTCTGAGCGCCTCGGGGACAGTGCAGCCGGCTGCCGAGCGGATCGTCGCGAGTCCCGTCGAGGGCCGCCTGCTGCGCGTTCTCCGGCACCCGGGAGCCATGCTCGAGGTTGGTGACCCGATTCTCGATCTCGACGTCACCGGCTCTCGGCTGGAGCTCGAGCGGCTGGACGGAGAGCTCGCCCAGGCGCGCGCTCGCCGGAGGGAGCTCGAGGCGGATCTCGAGGAGATGCTCAGCGAGAAACGCAGTCTGCACGACGTCACGGCGCTGGACCTCCAGCAGCTGAGCTACCAGGAAGAGCAGGACCGCGAGCTCTACGCCCAGGGGCTGGTCTCGGAGGCGACTCTAAAGCGCAGCGCGACGCTCACTGAGAAGGCGCGCATCGAGCTGGCGCGGGTCGAGCGCTCGATCGAGCACTCGCGCAGGAGCCTCGAGGCGAGGATCACGAGCCTCGACTCGGCGCGCGTGGTCTTCTCTCGCGAGCGCGAGGCTATTGCCGGCAGGCTCGAGCGGGCGACGACCCGCGCCGACCGACCGGGCGTTCTGACCTGGGTGTTGGACGAGGAGGGTGCGACGGTGCGAGAGGGGGCGGTGCTGGCGCGAATCGCCGATCTCGACAGCTTCCGCGTCGAGGCTGCACTCTCGGACGTTCATGCGTCCCGGATCCGGGAGGGACAGGCGGCCTGGGTCGTGACCACCGGACGAGACCGCCTGGCGGGCCGGGTGGCGCGGATCTACCCGGCGGTCGAGGCCGGGGTGTTGCGCTTCTGGGTGGATCT
>JAJCXP010000135.1 GCA_029263375.1 Acidobacteriota bacterium
CGGGACAGCATGCCGTTCATCCCGACCTCGAACACGATCGCCACCAAGCTGCCGGTCGAGCTGCGCTGGACGCCCGCCAACGTCGGCGTGGTGCCCGCCGAGCTCATCGACGAGCAGAACAACCTGGTGCTGACCGACGCCCTCAACAACGTGAGCGGCGTCAACACCCAGAGCTTCTCGGGCGTGTTCGACTACTTCGTCGTGCGCGGGTTTGATTCGCTGTCGAGCGGCCTGGTGCTCACGGACGGCGCGCCGGAGCCCGAGGCGACCTTCTACCAGATGTACAACGCCGAGCGGGTCGAGGTGTTCAAGGGTCCGGCCGGCTTCCTCTACGGCAGCAACCCGCTCTCCGGCGCGGTCAACGTGGTGCGCAAGCAGCCGGTACCGGCCGACTTCGGCGTCGCCGGCATCTCGGCCGGCAGCTTCGGTACGGTCGAGGGCACCTTCGACGTCAACCAGGCGTCGAGCTCGGGCGAGCTGAGCTTCCGGCTCAACGGGCTCTATCGTGAGAGCGACGGCTATCGGGACCGCACCGAGAGCGAGGTGACGGCGATCAATCCCGCGCTCACCTGGAATCCCAACGACCGCAGCAGGCTCAACATCAACCTCGAGCTGGCGACCTCGGACTACCTGCCTGACTCCGGCCTGCCGCTGCTGTTGCCGCGCGGCACAGTTCCGAACGTCGATCGCGAGCGCTCCTACGGCTCGCCTTTCGACTTCTCTGAACAGGACATCACCCGGTTCCAGATCGACTACGAGCTCGAGCTGTCCGACAACCGGAGCATCCGCAACAAGTTCTATTCGCGCTCTCTCGACTGGCGTAGCGACGGCACCATCCTGTTGGGCGCGTTCCCCTCGCAGTTCGGCACCCTGGTCGCACGTACGCTGACTCTGCTCGACGACCAGCAGGATTTTCTGGGCAACCAGTTCGAGTTCCTCTACGAGGGCTCGACCGGCAAGATCCGGCACAGCCTGCTGGCCGGCATCGAGGTGGCTCGCTACAGCGACGAGTTCACGCTCGACGTGGCGGCGCTGCCGTTCATCGGCCTCGACAACCCGATCGAGACCGCTACCCGGCCGCTGTTCTTCATTCCCGGCCAGTCGGTGGTGGGCGACGCGCAGAGCGACATCATCGCGCCCTACTTCGTCGACCAGATCACCCTTTCCGAGAAGGTCCAGGTGATGCTCGGCCTGCGCTTCGACAACATCGACTTCGAGGATCCGGCCCGCAACCAGTCGCGCAGCGACAGCGAGCTGAGCCCACTGGTCGGCATCGCCTACTCGCCGTTCGAGGGCCTCTCGATCTACGCCAACGCGGCTCAGTCGTTCGCGCCGCCCTCGCCGCGCGCTTCCGGCATCAGCCAGCCAGAAGAGAGCCAACAGTTGGAGGTCGGCGTGCGCAAGGAGTTCCGCGACGGCCGAATCCGGACGACCCTGGCGGCATTCCAGCTCGATCGCGAGAATATTCCGATCGCCGACGATAACGGCTTCACCCAACAGATCGGTGATCAGGAGAGTCAGGGCATCGAGCTCGAGGCCGCGTTCGACCTGCCGCGCGGCGTCAAGGGCACCTTCGTCTACGCCTACACGGACTCCGAGCTGACTCGCTTCTCCGAGTTCATCATCGTCTCGCAGGATCCCTTCATCGGCGTGGTCTTCGACCGCTCGGGCAACAGCTCGGCCTTCGCGCCCGAGCACCTCGGTAGGCTCTGGCTCAGCAAGCGTTTCGGCAACGGTCTCAATGTCGCTGGCGGCGTACGCTTCCTTGACGATCAGTTCATCGCCGAGGACAACGTCTCGACCATCGACAGCCACGCTCTGGTCGACGCGGCGCTCTCCTACACCTTCGACAAGTGGCGCCTTCGTCTGCACCTCGAAAACCTCACCGACCAGGAGTACGAGACCCGCGGCTTCGGCTCCAGCTCGTTGATCCCGGGTAACCCGACCGCGGCCTATTTCGGTATCGAAAGGCGGTTCTAGGGTTGAACGGTGACGGCTTCGACGTGATCGTCGCTGGCGGCGGGCCAGCTGGCTCTGCCGCCGCGACACTGCTGGCGCAGCACGGGCATTCGGTGCTCCTGTGCGAGCGCTCGGCCGAACCCGAGGAGAAGGTGGGCGAATCCCTGATGCCGGCCACCTACTGGACGCTCGAGCGCCTCGGGATGCTCGACAAGATGCGCGCGAGCCACTTCGTCGAGAAGGGCAGCGTCCAGTTCTTCACCCCCGACGGGCGCGCGACCGATCCGTTCTACTTCAAGGAGGTCGACCCGCACGAGAGCTCGCACACCTGGCAGGTGCTGCGCTCCGAGTTCGATCAGATGCTGCTCGACAACGCCACTGAGCACGGCGTCGACGTGCGGCGCGGCGCCAGCTTGCGCGAGGTCATCTTCGACGGTGACCGGGCAGTCGGCGCACGCATCTCCGAGAACGGCAGCGAAGTCGACATCCCCTGCCGGGTGCTGGTGGACGCCACCGGCCAGAGCCACTTCCTGGCCACCAAGCGCAATCTGCGCAAGATCGAGCGGCACCTCCGGCACGTCTCCTACTTCACCCGCTACCAGGGCGCCGAGCGCGGTACCGGCATCGACGAAGGCGCCACCGTGATCTTCCACACCGAGAGCGGCGACAGCTGGTTCTGGTACATCCCGCTCCCCGACGATCAGATGAGCGTCGGCGTGGTCGGCCCGGTGGGCTCGCTGGTCAAGGGCCGCGCCGGCAACCCGGAGCAGGTCTTCGACGAGGAGCTCGCGCACTGCAAGCCGCTGGTAGCCAAGCTGGCCGGCGCCGAGCGGATCAAGCCGATCCGGGCGACGCGAGACTTTTCCTACCACTCGACCCAGGGTGCCGGCGACGGCTGGGTACTGATCGGTGACGCCTTCGGATTCATCGATCCGATCTACTCGACCGGCGTCTTCCTGGCCTTGAAGTCGGGCGAGCTCGCCGCTGACGCCATCCACGCCGGGCTCGAGGCCGGCGACGTCTCGCACGAGCGTCTGTCGACGTTCGAGTCGGAGTTCCGCGGCGGCGTCGAGGCGATGCGCAAGCTGGTGTACGCGTTCTACGATCGCGACTTCCACTTCGCCAGCTTCCTGAAAGAGCACCCGCAGTGCCGGAGCCAGTTGATCGACCTGCTGATGGGCAACGTGTTCCGCAAGCCGGTCGACGAGTTGCTGCAGGCGCTCGACGAGGCGGTCGAGCTGCCGCCGAGCATCGTTGCGGCGACCGGCGAGACCGGTTAGTCGGAGGTGTTGGCGACCGGCGCTTCGCGGTCGCCGGCGCTCTCGGTTGCCGATCTCCGGTGGGCGAAGACGGCCATCGCGACCGCTGTCGGCTCGAGCACCATCGGCAGGTTGAACAGTCCGCTGTAGTCGGGCCAGGGGTCGAGCCCCAGCGACACGAGTGTGTAGGGCAGCCAGCCGACGACGATTGCCGCGGCCACTCGGGTCAGTCCGCGGGCGTGCCGCTCCACCCGCGACGCTCGCTTCCAGCGCGCGATCCACACCCCGGCGCCGACCAGGCTCGAGAGCGTCGCCGCGAGAGCCAGGATCGGAAAGGCCTCGAACAGGGACCGGTTCCCGGAGATCGTGAGCTGGACCAGAAACAGCACCCCGCCGACGACCGACGGCAGGTAGACGAGAGTCAGAGTCAGACGACGGCGGGCCGGCGACCGCGGTCTGTCAAAGGCGACGGCAACGTGTAGGAAGAGCGCCTGCGCGAGAATGCTGGTTATGACGAGATAGAGCGCCAGCTGGACACTCTGCACCCTCTCCGGGCCGAATCCGACCGGTCCGCCCCAGTGCATTCCCATCGCGACTCCGTACCAGCCGAACAGCATGGCCAGCCGCCCCGGAACGCGCAGTGCCGTGAGGACGCCGCAGACGAGGAACCAGAGGCCCATCAGCGCCATCGCGTGACGGATCGCCGCGGGGTCGGTCTGGGCCGGATGGGGATGCCAGAGCGCCACGAGGCGCCAGGCGACGACCAGGAGAGCCCCCAGCCAGAGGAACGCGCGAGCGAGCCATTTCTCCATCAAGACGCTTCACAGTACGGCATGGCGCGGCGCAGGATGCATTCCGGAGCCTGATGTTTCTCTGACTTCGGGCCTCACACGGGTCCGGACGGCGGCCTCGGATGTAGAACAAAGCCCCGCTCAGAGCGTACGATTCCCAGATGACCATTCACCGGTTCGACGACTTCGAGTTCGACTCCGACGCGGACGAGCTGACGCGCCTCGGTCGCCCGGTGCGCCTCCGCCCCCAGGCGTCCCGAGCCCTGAAGCTGCTGCTCGAACGCTCGAACCGGCTGGTCAGCCGCGAGCAGCTGAAGAGTGCGATCTGGGGCTCCACCGTCGTCGAGTGGGAGACCGGGATCCATCAGGTGATCCGGCAGCTGCGGCGAGCGCTCGACGACGACCCGCGCGCTCCGAGGTTCATCGAAACGGTACCGACCCGCGGCTACCGGTTCCGACCACCCCCCGAGGCCGCCGTGCCCGCGGCACCGGCGGCCACCGCGAGATCCCGCTACCGAGACGTCGTATTCTTCGTCCTCGGATTCCTTGGTCTGCCGGCACTGATCCTGCTCGCCTGCTCCTTCCTCGCGGCCTAGGCGGGCCAACTGCGGGGCAGGTACTACAATCTGGCCCGATGCGTAACGCGAACCAGGAATGGAGCTGTAGGCCATGACCCCTCGTCGCTTGCTGTACGGCGCCCTGTTCGTGCTCTTCCTGCTGCACAACGACCTCTGGCTCTGGAACGACACGCGACTGGTGCTCGGCCTGCCGGTCGGTCTCGCGTACCACGTCGGGTACTGCATCGTGACGGCGATACTGCTCGCGGCACTGGTCAAGTGGGCGTGGCCGGACTTCGAACCTACCGGCGCCCCCACGGATCCCGGCGGGAAGTCTCGTTGACCGTCGTCACGGTCATCGTCGCCTATCTCTTGCTGGTTTTGGCGATCGGCGTCTTCAGCCATCGACTCTTTCGCGGCTCCGGCGAGGACTACTTTCTCGCCACCCGCACGATCGGGCCGTTCATCCTGCTGATGACGCTTTTCGGCACCAACATGACGGCGTTCTCGTTGCTCGGCGCGTCGGGCGAGGCCTACCATCGCGGCATCGGCGTCTTCGCGCTCATGGCGTCGTCGACCGCGATCATCTCGCCGGTATTCATCTATCTGCTCGGGCCGCGCGTCTGGGCGCTCGGCAAGCGCTTCGGCTACGTGACGCAGATCGAGTACTTCCGCGATCGCTGGGGCTCGAACGCGCTCGGCAGCCTGCTCTTTCTCGTGCTGATCGGCCTGCTGGTCCCCTATCTCCTGATCGGCGTCAAGGGGGGCGGCATCACCCTCGACCAGATCAGCGGCGGCCTGGTCCCGGAATGGGTCGGCAGCCTGGCGATGTGCGTGGTCGTCCTGACCTACGTGACGTTGGGGGGCATGCGCGGCACGGCCTGGGCGAATACGTTCCAGACGCTGGTCTTCATGGTTCTCGGTGGACTCACCTTCTTCGTCATCCTGCGCGAATCGGGCGGTCTCGCCGGCGCGATGGAGAGCGTCGCCCAGGCTCGTCCGGAACTGCTCGCCCGCGGCGACCTGATCTCGCCGGTCAAGCTCCTGAGCTACACCGCGATCCCAATGTCGATCGGCATGTTCCCGCACATCTTCATGCACTGGCTGACCGCGAAACGAGCCGACTCGTTCAAGCTGGCGATCGTGGCCTATCCGATCTGCCTGGTTATCGTGTGGGTGCCGAGCGTTCTGCTCGGTGTCATCGGCGCCGCGCAGCTCTCGGGCCTCCAGGGGCCCGCGGCGAACACGATCCTGGTGCAGCTGATCGGCATCCACGCTCCCGAGCTGCTGGCGGGCCTGCTCGCAGCCGGCGTGTTCGCGGCCGTGATGTCGTCGCTCGACTCCCAGGTGCTGGCGGTGTCGACCATGTTCACGCGCGACGTCGTCGGGCACTACAGCTCCGGCGGCATCAGCGACAAGCGGCAGGTGCTGCTCGGACGGCTGTTCGTGGTCGGTGTCCTGGCGGTCACGTTCGCGGTGTCGATGGCAGCCAACCGCAGCATCTTCGCCCTCGGGGTCTGGTCGTTCAGCGGCTTCGCGGCGCTCACCCCGCTGCCGTTCGCGGCGATCTTCTGGAAGCGATCGACCGCCGTCGGCGCCTTTGCGTCGGTCATCACCGTCGCCGTCTTGTGGACCTGGTTCTTCATCCAGGGAACCGGCCAGCCCGGTTACACGGTCGCCGGCCTGATGCCCGTAGTGCCGCTCCTGGGAGCTTCGATCCTGGCGATGGTCGTCGGCTCTCTCGCGAGCCGGCCGCCGGCACCCGAGCACCTGGGACGCTTCTTCTCCTAGGAGCCACCTCGTCGCCGGGAGCTAGCGTCCGCTGGTGGGGGCTTGCCCTTCGGCGGCCGTACGCAGGGTCGGGGACTCCAGCCGATTCAGCCGCTCTTCGAGCGCTGCCAACCGGCGCCGAAGGTCCGCAATCTCCCGGCCCTTTGCGTCCCCGCCGGTGTCGCTGGCTAGGGCCACGCCCCCGCGAGCTCCCTCTTCGCCACCGAACCAGCCCCTGTGGACGAGCATCGTGATGCTACCGGTGCCGCTCGACAGCGCTTCGAGCGCGGTGCCGACGATCGGCCCAGCGGCCGTCGCCTTCATTGCCACGCCGGGATCTGGACTGGCGGTCAGCAGGTCGCCAGGGCTGATGACGCCGAACGATGCGTCGGCCTTCACCTCGGTCCGCCCCGCCATGGCGACCGCCGCGAAGCGCTCGGAGAAGAAGAGATCGATGGTCGCATCGAAGAGCCTCGCCTCGTGCCGCTCGCGTGCGGCCGCATGGGACTCCGTGAGCTGCTCAGGCGAGGGCTCTATTCGCGGCCTCTCCGGTCGAAGCTCGGACGCGGCGCGAGGATGTGTCTCGAGGGAAAAGGGAGACTCCAGGCGCCCGGCCTCGGCCAGCAGGCTCGGGTGGTCCGCGTAGGCTCGCAGCTCGAGCGCCGGACGCGAGCGCTCGAACTCGGCCGCGATCTCTTCTCCCCAGGTACGCCTGAGCGCGTCCCGCGAAAAGGCCCCACCCCCAAGGACGATCGCCGGGCGACCGCTCGCCACGCCAATCACTCCCCGTTCGTAGGCATCGCGGGTCCGCCTCACCGCGCCAGGCTGGCTCGGATCGATCGCCACCAGCTCTCCGGGCTCGATGGGCTCAGCCTCCCAGAAGCTCTCCGCGAGCCCGAACATCGCATTCTGTGTCAACTGCCCTCCGATCGAGAGGTCGCCCTGGTCGGTGGCCGAGAGCACCATCAGCCGGTCCTCGTTGTCGGGGCTCGACACATGCCAGATATGGCTGGCAAAGAGGCCATTGCCACCGAGGTCGGTCACGTAGCGCTGGGTTAGGTCGGTGCTCACAAAGACGGACTGCCCGGAGAGGGTGCCGATCTGTACCGGATCGCCGGAGACAGGAGGGTCGAGAGCAAGAAGGGTGGCCGGAAAGATGAACCACTGCGCCAGGTTGTGAATGAAAAACCCGACGTCAACTCCGTCCTCCCTGATGTGGATGCCGCCCTGCTGCCCCTGGAAGGGAGCCAGTACAACAGAGTTGCCGCTCTGTGTCACGACGAGCTCCTGTCCCGAAGCGATACCGGCCAGTCCAAGACCGGCGAGAAGCGCGATGGCGATTTCAGAACTTCTGAGATGCATGATGCCCTCCCCTAGCTGCGCGGCGGACCGCTTTCGATGTTTCGGCAAGTATGCAACAGGCCGCCCCCTGAACATTCGTGTGGCACCACTCCGGGGGGATCGGCACCACTTCGGACGTTCGTGTCGTATCTCTCGTGAGGCGGGCTGACCTTCGAGTGGCACCTTTCTGAGGGCACATTCGTCGGCTAAGATTGTCGGAGATGAACCGAACAGGGCGTACAAACAGGCGAACCGCGCGGTCCGCCGCCTGCGGCGTGATCCTCCTCTTCACATCGATCCTGCCGATCGGTGCCTCGGACGAGGAAGCCATCCGGACCGATTACGTGGTGGCGGCGCAGGGCGTCTGGCTCGTGTCGATCTCGTTCAGCGGCGCCGAGAGAGGCCCGTCGCGGAACCAGGCGTTCGAGACATACGATGGATTCTCGACCCCCCGTGGGATGGTGTCGAAAGCAGGCGACGGGGCGCGGGTCGAGTTGGTGTACGAACTGCCTGCGCTGACGACCTTCGATCGTTTCGCGGTGCCCGAGGTCGCTGAGGTCCCGAGCGCGAATACCACCTTCTTTCGAGATGTCGAGGTCTACGGCACGACCACAGGGCCCGCCGACGGCTACGAACTGCTCGCCAAGGCGACGCTGGAAGCCCACAGGCAGCGCGGCCTGGAGACCGACCTCGAGATCGTCGCGCAGAAGCCGGTTCGCTGGCTCAAGCTGGTTCTGCACGGCGCCCTCGACCCCGCCGTTCCCGACAACATGTTCCTGCAGTTCAGCGAGCTGATCGGCAATGGCACCCAGGAGGAAGTACCTCTGGAAGAGGGCTTCAGCGGCATCTGGGATACCAGGCTGCCCGACATCGACCGCTCCGCGGGGTTGATCGAGCTCAAGCAGTCGGGCGTCGCCGTCACCGGCTGCTACCAGAACTCGACCATCACCGGCACCGTCAGCGGCAACCTGTTGCGTGCCCAGGGCGTCGGTAGGGATGACGGCACGCCGAGCCAGTATGTAGTGCTGATCGACTCAGACCGCGCCCTGCGCGGCTCGGCCAACTTCAACAACGGTCCGTTCCGGCTGTTCGGCGGCCCGGTCGCGCCCGAGGGCAGCGCCACCGAGTGCTCCGACGTCCCCGAGCCGGAGCTCGGCTGCGGCTCGACGGTCTACGTACAGTTCGAGTTCGACTCGGCGGCGCTGCGCCCGGAGTCCGCACCGGTCATCAGCGACCTGTTCGACGGCCTGAAGGCAACGACCGACGTCTCGATCACGATCGAAGGCCACACCTCGAGCGAAGGCAGCGAGGCTTACAATCAGGGCCTCTCCGAGCGCCGTGCCCAGGCCGTGGTAGACGCTCTGGTGAGACGCGGGATCGACGCGGCGCGCATCACCGCGGCCGGACGCGGCGAGCTGGCGCCGATCGCCTCGAACAGGGACGAGAACGGCCGGGCGCTGAATCGGCGCGTCGAAGTGGTCTGCGAGTAGTCGCCGCTGACGCGACGCGGGTGCGGCCCTGTAGCCCCGAGCCGTGCGGGCCTCGGATCAGTCCGACTCGTTCTCCCGATCCGGCTCGTTCGTCTGGTCTCGTTCCTTGTGCGGCTCGACGTGCGTGACAACGTCTTCCAGACCGAGCTCTTCATGCAGCCGATCCGCCACCCGGTGACCGATGGCGTGGGCTTCGTCCAGCCGGAGATCGGGTGACACCTGGACGTGGAGGTCCGCGTGCGCTCCCGCCGGGCCGGTGCGTGACCGGATCTTGTGCACGCTCACCACCTCGGGAACTTCGAGCGCCACCTCGCGGACCTTGGCCGACGGAACTGCCGCCGTGTCGGTCAACCGCTCGGCGCTGCGTCGCAGGATACGGACCGCGGCGCGGCCGATCACCAGAGTGATCACGAGAGCCACCAGAGCGTCCACCTGCGGATAGCCAGCGCGCGACGCCACCAGGCTGGCGATGACCGCGAGCGACACGAAGACGTCGCTGCGGGTGTGCGACGCATCGGCACTCAGCAGGTCGCTGTTCAGCTCCCGTCCTCGGCGCTGCTCGAAATTCGCGACCGCGAGATTGACCAGCATCGTCGCGACCATCACCGCGAACGCCAGCGGCTGCACGTCGGGTGAGCCGCCCGACGTGAGCCGCGCGAGGCTGCTGCGCAACACCTCCCAGGCGGTCAACGTCAGCAGGCCGCCGATCAGGAGCGCCGCGAGCGTCTCGTACTTCCAGTGTCCGTAGGGGTGGTCTTCATCGGGTGGCGCCGAGGCCCAAGCGATCGCGATCAGCCCGACGACGTTCGAGGCCGAGTCGATCAGGGAGTGGAATCCGTCGGCCACCATGCTGATGCTGTGGATCAGCGTGCCAACGAGCAGCTTGGCGACGGCGACCAGGAGATTCAGAACCAGAACACCGGCCAGCACCCGCCTGACAGGCGCTACCGTCGCTTGGGAGTCGATCGCCACAGGCCGATTGTCGCTCACTTTGATCCGACCCAGCGAATCTGTGGCTCCAGGCCCGCTCGAACCGAGGTAGCGAAGGGTAGACTGCGTCGCCAGGCCGGCTCGCAGTCCGGTCGCAACCTCGGGCCCCGAATCTGAGTAAAAGAACTCGAGTCGACCGATGAGAATCGCCTACATCGCAGCTGGCGCCGGGGGCATGTACTGCGGCACCTGCATCCACGACAACACCCTCGCGGCGGCGCTACTGCGCAAGGGCCACGAAGTGGCGTTGATGCCCACCTACACGCCGATGCGCACCGACGAGACGAACGTCAGTACCGGCCGGGTGTTCTACGGCGCTCTCAACGTCTATCTCCAGGGCAAGTCTTCGCTCTTCCGCCATACCCCGCGCGCCCTCGACTGGCTGCTCGACCGGCCGGGCCTGCTCAAGCTGGTGTCGAAGCTCGGCTCGACGACCGACCCCAAGGACCTGGGCTGGATGGCCCTCGACGTGCTCAAGGGCGAGGCCGGTCATCAGAACAAGGAGCTCGAGCGGCTGGTCACCTGGCTGCGCGACGAGTACAAGCCCGACATCGTGCACATCACGAACTCGATGTTCCTCGGCATGGTGAAGCGGATTCGCGAAGAAGTCGGCGTGCCGGTGGTAGTCGCCCTGCAAGGGGAAGATCTGTTCATCGACGACCTCCCCGAGCCGTTCCACTCGACCGTCGTCGAGGAGATGCGCCAGCGCGCCGGCGACGCGGATCTCTTCATCTCGCCAAGCCGCTACTACGCCGAGCACATGGCGGGCGTCCTCGGCGTCGCGCCCGATTCGATCGCTGTCGTGCCGCTCGGCATCCGCTTGGATGGCCACGGCGCGGAGCGCGAGCCGCGCGGAACCGACGCCGTCAACCTGGGCTTCCTCGCCAGGATCTCGCCCGAGAAGGGACTTCATCAACTGGTCGAGGCGTTCGTCGAGCTCGGCAAGCTGCCCGACTGCGACGCGCTGCGATTGCGGATCGCCGGCTACCTCGGCCCACGCGACGTCGCCTACAAGGACGAGTGCATGGCGGCGATCGACCGCGCCGGCCTCGCGGATCGCGTCGACTACGTCGGTGAGGTCGACCTCGAGGGAAAACTCGCCTTCCTGCGCTCGCTCGACATCCTGTCGGTGCCTACGATCTACCACGAGTCGAAGGGGATCTTCGTGCTCGAGGCGCTGGCCGACGGGGTGCCCGTGGTGCTGCCCGATCACGGCTCCTTCCCCGAGATGATCGAAGCGACCGGCGGCGGGCTCCTGACCGAGCCGGGTTCGACCGAGTCGCTCGCCGCCGGTATCCGGGAGCTGGTCGTTGACCCGGACCGACGCCAGGAGCTGGGCGGGCGCGGTCAGCGCGCGGTGCGCGAGCGGTTCGACGACCAGTCCAACGCCGACGCCGTGCTGCGCGTCTACGAGCGACTGATCGCCACCGCCACGTAGAGCCCTCGGTCACTCGCCCAGGCGCGTCCTGACGAACTGGCTCGCGCCGGGATCCTCGGGGCGGTGTGACGCGGACGTGGAAGGCCGCCGCCCGCATGTATCATTCGCCAGCTTCAAGGAGGCGAACAACGATGCGACAAAACCTGATCCCCCAGCTCCTGACGATCGCTCTGCTCGTCACCATTCCGGCCGCGGCGGCTGCCGGCCCGCCCGACTTCCCAGCCACCACCGACGAGAAGTTCGACCCGGTCGCGGTCGGCAGCTACAGCGGCGACCACGCGGCGATCTACGCGCATATCGACCAGAACCTAGACGCCCACCTCAGCCAGCTTCAGCGTTGGCTGAGGCAGCGCTCGATCAGCGCGCAGAACGACGGCATTCTCGAGATGGCCGAGATGCTGCGCAGCGACCTCGAGTCGATGGGCTTCGCCGAGGCCGAGCTGGTCGAGACCAGCGGCCACCCGGGAGTCTGGGGATACTACGACGCCGGTGCCGACAAGACGCTGGTGATCTACCTGATGTACGACGTTCAGCCGGTGGACCCCGAGGACTGGGAGTCGCCGCCGTTCGCCGCCGAGGTGATCGATCATCCGCTGGGCAGGGTCATCATGGCGCGCGCGGCAACCAACCAGAAGGGACCGGAGCGGGCATTCTTCAACGCGCTCGACTCGATCCTGGCGGTCGAGGGCACCTTGCCGGTCAATCTGATGATTGCCGCCGAGGGCGAGGAGGAGATCGGCTCGCCGAACTACCCCGAGGTGATCGCCAAGTACGAGGATCGCCTGCGCAGCGCCGACGGGGTGTTCTTCCCCTTCAACTCACAGGATCCGAAGGGCGACGTCAGCATGTTCCTCGGCGTCAAAGGCATCCTCTACTTCGAGCTCGAGGCGCGTGGCAATGAGACCGGCGGCCCAAAGCAGGCCGAGATCCACGGCTCGCTCAAGGCGATGGTCGACGCGCCCGTCCTGCGGCTGATCCAGGCGATCGCCTCGATGACCACCGTCGACGGCAACACGATCACGATCCCCGGCTACTACGATCCGATCCGTGCGCCGACCCACGAGGAGGAGACGCTGATCAACACGCAGCTCGACGACTGGGCCGGCCAGGAGCTGCTGATGAAGCAGGCGTTCGCGGTCGACAAGTTCGCCGACGACCTGACCGGCCGCGATCTCCTGATGCGTTACCTCTACACGACGACTCTGAATGTCGACGGCATCTGGGGCGGCTACACCGAGGAGGGCACGAAGACCATCCTGCCGCACATGGCGACCGCCAAGATGGACTCGCGCCTAGCGCCGAACCAGAAGCCCGACGAGGCGCTGGCGCTGATCCGCAAGCACCTCGAAGACAACGGCTTCGGCGATCTCGAGATCCGGCAGCTGTCGGGCTATCCGCCCGCCCAGACCTCGGTGTCAGCGCCCCTGGTCCAAGCGGCGATCCGGGTCTACAACAAGTACGGCCTGACGCCCGACGTGACTCCTCGCATCGGCGGCAGCGCACCGTACTACGTGTTCACCGATCTCGGTCTGCCGTTGATCGCCGGCGGCATCGGCCACGGCTCGGGCGCGCACGCGCCCAACGAGTACATGGTGGTCGAGCCGAAAGAGGGCTCCGCGGTCGCCGGCCTGGCCGAGATCGAGAAGTTCTACGTCGACCTGCTCTACGCTCTGGCGGAATAACGATGAGCTACTGGACGACCAGCCGGCGGGTCGAATTCGCCGACACCGACGTCAGCGGCCTGGTGCACTTC
This sequence comes from Acidobacteriota bacterium, assembly GCA_029263375.1. Classification (GTDB taxonomy): domain Bacteria; phylum Acidobacteriota; class Thermoanaerobaculia; order Multivoradales; family JAHEKO01; genus JAHEKO01. The sequence goes on from JAJCXP010000135.1 coordinate 13,349, forward strand.
TCGCGCCTGTTCGTGTTCATGGAGACCGCCGAGCACCAGTTCCTGCGCTCGCTGGGCGCCGAGGTCCACATGCAGCACGACGGCCACGAGATCGGCTGGCCGCGGGTCAAGGCGACCTGTGAGTACATCAGTCCGATCCACTTCCGCGACGAGCTCGAGATCCGCGTCAGCGTCACCCGCAAGGGAACCAAGTCGATGACCTACGGCTTCGAATTCATGAAGGGCGAGACCCTGGCCGCGCGCGGCGAGATCACGGCGGTGTGCTGCGTGCTCGACGAGCCGGGCGGAATTCGGGCAATCGAGATCCCGGCGCTGATCGCGGATCAGGTCTAGCCTGCTCTTCTCACCCCGTCCCGTAGCGAGCGGGCGTAGGTGCCTGGAGATGCGGGACTTGCCGACCGAGGGCGCCGCAGGCGTATTCGACATACGTCGAGGACGCCCGACCGAGGGAAGTGCTGCAGATCCAGGTGCATACGCCCGCGCAGTCGGGACGGGGTGAGAAGGGCAGGCTAGCGCCCGTCGCGCACCCAGCGGCGGGCGAGGGCCGACAGCAGGTCGCCGAGCACCACCAGCAGCGCGCCCACCAGGATGAAGAACAGCATCGTGTCGGGCTGCTGGCGGGCCCGCGCATCCTGGATCCAGAAACCGATCGAAACGATGCCCAGCAGGCCGAGCACCGTCGCCTCCCGAACGCAACTCTCCCAGCGGTAGAAGAAGAAGAGCAGGAGCCGAGGCAGGGCGAGTGGCGCCACGCCCCAGCCCGCGATCTGCAGCCGCCCGGCCCCGGTCGCACGCAGCGCCGCCAGTCGTTCCGGCTCCAGATCCTCGATGACCTCCGCGTTGAGACGGCCGAGAATGCCGCCATTGTGCAGCGCCAACGCCAGGATCGCCGCCCAGGGCGTAGGCCCGAGCACTCCGATGAGCACGAACACCCAGACGTACTCCGGAATCGCCCGCAGCAGGGCCAGTACCATTCGTGTGGCGAAGACCAGCAACCGCCAGGCGCGGCACACCGTGCCAGGAACCCTGCGACCGCTGGGCAGATAGGGCTCGGCCGTGGCCAGCGTACGTGTCGCCCCGAGCGTCAGCAGCGCTCCCAGGCCCGCCGCAAGAATGATCGCCACCACCGAGATCGAGAGCGTGGAGAGCGCCGCCGTCTGGCCGCGCTGGGCCCACAGATCGCCGGCCCAGGCGAGCCAACCGCTCACCGAGACGCCGCTCTCGCGCAGGGGATAAGGCGTGAGCTCGCTCACGAATCGGGCAACGCTCGCCAGCCGGCGCTCGGACAGCACGTCGGTTCCGACGAAGCCGCCAGTCCAAAGGGACCAGAGAATCAACGCCAGAAGGGCGAGCATGCTCCGGCGCCAGAACGGGCGTCGCGGCCGGTCGTGCCAGAGCGCTCGCACCTGCTGCCGGCGTTCGGTTCCCGTCATGTCGCCAGGCTCCGCCGCAGGCGACCACTCCACCAGTCGAAGAACAGGACGACACCGAACAGCGCGTAGAGGTAGGTCCAGACCTCGCCGTAGTGCAGGTTCTCGAACGCGGCCACCAGGTAGTAGCCGAGTGTCGGGAAGCCGAAGAACCCGAGGACGGCCGAGGAGCGCACCGCGCACTCGAATCGATAGAGCGCGTAGGCGACGAGATCGGCCAGCGCGAGCGGCACCAGCCCGAAGCAGAAGATCTGCAGGCGCCCGGCGCCGCCGGCGCGCAGGGCACGGCTCGCACCCTGAGGCGCCTCGTCCAGGATCTCGGAGAAGATCTTCGCCAACATCGCCCCGTACGGCACACCGATCGCCACCACCGCCGCCATCGGAGTGAAGCCGAGCGCGGCGAGCAGCAGCACCGCCCACAGCAACTCGTGGACGGAGCGCAGAATCGCGATCGCCACGCGGGCGGCGAGATACAGCGCGCGCGACACCGCCCGTCGGATGCGGGCGTTGGCTCGCCCCTCCTCCGCGGTCGCGCGCCAGAAGCTCTCCGAGGCAAAGGTACCCAGGGGTATGCCGATCAGCATGGAGAGCGTGACCGCGGCGACGGCGAAGCGCACGGTCGCCACGGCTGCCGAGAGCACCTTGATCAGCAGCGGCATCGTCCCCGGCGGCACGCCCTCCGCCTGGTAGCGCACGGCCGGCGTCAAAGCCGCCGCGAAGAACTCGCGCATCAGGCTCAAGCCAGCTTCGGTCGGCAGCAGGTCGCGGAGCTCCAGCCGCAGGTATGCGGCGGCGCCGGAACCCGCCGTCAGGATCAGCAGAATGACCCCGGCGCGAGCTCCCGGCAAGCGGTTCGCGGTTCCGACCCAGCCACCGCTCACGACAGCGCTCTTCCGGCTCGATCCCCCTGCCGATCGCCCTCGAGGCTGTAGAGATCGCGGAGCGTCTCCGACGACACTTCACTCGTGGGACGGTCGAAGACCAGACGTCCGTAGCGCAAGCCGATCAGGCGGGGGAAGAACTCCTGGGCCCGCTCGATGTCGTGAAGGCTCACGACCAGAGTCAGGCCGGCCTCGCGGCAGACCTCGGTCAGGAGTCGCAGCACAGCGCTCGCGCGCTTCGGGTCGACGCTGGCGATCGGCTCGTCGGCTAGCAGCGCCCGGGGCTCCTGATAGAGCGCTCTGGCAATGGCCACGCGCTGCTGCTCGCCGCCCGAAAGTCGGTCCGTGCGCTCGTAGAGCTTGTCCCCGATACCGACACGCTCGAGCAGCTCATGAATCGCGAGCGCCTGCGCCCTCGACGGCAGCGCCATCGCGGCGATCGAGCGCAGGAAGGACCATCGACCGAGACGCCCGGCGAGCACGTTCTTGATCACCCGCACGGGCGGAATCAGACGCAGGTCCTGGTGAACGAACCCGACGCGGGAACGGAGCTCGCGGAGCGCTCCCGGACCAAGATCGGAGAGCGGCCGGCCGTCGACGATCACGTCGCCCATCGAGGCGCGCGTCTGCCCGTTCAAGAGGCGCAGAAAGGTTGACTTGCCGGCGCCACTCGGGCCGACGACCGCTACCGGCTCACCGGCACCGATGCTGGTCGAGACCTTCCGGAGCGCCTCCAGGTCGCCGAAGCGCACGGTGACGTCGTCGATCTGGAAGGCCAGGCCGCCACGCCTCACGTGAACTCCCCCACCACCCCACTCACCGGATCATGCCCAGCTCCAGCGCGACCTGGCGGATTCCTTCGAAGTCCGCGTTCTCCGCGACGATCAGCCGGTTTCGCGGCAGCGCCGCCAGCAGCGACGGGTCGTCGATCGAGATCAACGCGTCTTGCAGACGCTGAGTGAAACCGGCACCGAACAGGATCTCGAGCTCCGGATGCGCCGTCCAGTTGTAGTCGGCATAGTAGGGCGTGCTCCAGATCGCGCGCACGACCTCGGGATCGGTGTCACCGTTAGCCACCCGCTTGTCGTAGACCTTGTAGTTGACGGCGCCCACCTGGTACTGCCCGCTCTCTACCAGTTCGATCGTCTTGTCGTGGCTGCCGGAGAAGCCGGGCGGCTCTTCGAAGAACTCGTCCGGACCGGCGCCACCGAACTCCCGGATGAAGAACTCGGGCATCAGTCGTCCCGAGGTCGAGCTCTCCGACCCGAAGGTGAAGCGGTAGCCGGCGATCGCGCCCGGGAAGTCGGTCGACGGCTCGAGCCCGGTGTCCCGATGAGCGATGAAATAGCTGAAGTACTTCGGGTCGGCCTCGCCCTGGGCGATCGCCCGCGCCCCGGCAACGGCCTGCCGCGCCTGCACACCGGTCAGACCCCCGAACCACGCCAGGTGGGCGTCGCCGTTCTTGAACATCTCGACCGACGCCTGATAGTCGCGCGCCGGAAGGTACTCCACCGGCACACCGAGCAGTTCGCCGAGGTGGTCGGCGAGCGGAGCGAACTTCTCGATCAGCTCGGTCGTGTTCTGGTCAGGGATCGCCGTGAAGCGAAGCGTCGGTTCGGGAGCGGGCGGCGCTGTGTCACCGCACGCACCGAGAGTCAGTGCCAATAGCAACACCGGCGATAGCGCGCGAGCCCAGCGCTCGAGAGATCCCATCATCGAAGGAGCCTCCTTTCAGAATTCGTAGAAGATGTACCGAAAGCCATTCTCGTCGCCGTACGGAAGGCCGTAAGCGTCGACGCCCGCGTCCGCGGGATTGTCGATCCTACAAGGCCGATGACGAAGAGTATCGGTCGAGCGTGGGTGGTCTCGCTCCAGACCGCTGATCGCGCGGCTCAGCTGCTGCCGAACCGGCTGGTCGAGCTCAGTGGAGCTCGAACTTGATCGTCAGGTTGTAGAACACGGCGACCGGCTTGCCCCGCAGCGTGGCGGGCTCGAATCGCCACGATTCGAGCGCTTCCAGGGCCGCCTGGTCGATACCCAGAGGTAGTCCTGCGAGGATCTTTGAGCCGGTTACGCGACCGCTCTCGTCGATGATCGCCTCGATCACGACCCGACCTTCGATCCGTGCCCGTCGGGCGAGCTCAGGATAGCGAGGTGGCGGCGAGTAGAGCCGCACGGGCGCCTCTACATCCCAGCCGACTCGTAGGACCTCAGTCGGCTCGAAAACGGGCGGCGGATCAGGTATGCCGACCAGAGGATCCCCGATCGGCACCTGCGCTTCGACAGCTATCCGGGGCGCCACACGGATCGGCTCGAGGTCATCCGGGTCGGTGCGGACCGACCGCCCGAGCCAATGCGTGTCAGTGGATCGCGACCGCGCGGTCGACCGCAGGTTGCGTCGCCAGGTAGTCGTAGATCGAGCCCAGGTCCTCGCGCGCCATGCCGGCGAGCCACGGCCACGGCATCGCGGTGTTGAGCTCGCCTTCCGGCACCACCACCCGGAGCATGTCAGGGGAGTCGAGCGACTTGAAGTAGTCGATGAACTCGGCGCGGTTCATCCGACCGATGCCGGCGGTGGGATGGATCGTGATGTTCGCGGACGGGAGCGACCGGCCGAGCGGAATCTCGATCTCGACACCACCGCTCAGGTCGGGGCCGTGGCACGCCGCGCATCTGCCGATCCGCATCAGATACTCACCCCGCGCGCGCGTGTCGATCGGGTCGTGGAGCTCGGCGACCGGGCGGCTCGGATCGGGAGGCGAGCTCTCGACGACAGGTGTCGGGCTCTTGAGGTAGGCCGCGATCACCCGAGCGTCTTCCGGCGTCAGCTGCTCGAGGCCCGACAGGAACGGGCTGAGGTGGATGACCCGCCCGCCCACCCCCTTCCGGGCCCCCAGCCTGGACGCCAGCTCCTTGACCGAGAGCGGCGCCAAAGCTTCAGCGTCGATCCGCGGTGCGAAGTCGCTCGACCCGAACACGCCCACGATTCCACCGCGGCCTTCGCTCCCCGGTACCGGCGGCCCCGAGTAGAGCGACCAGTCGCGCTCCGCGTGGCAGGTCGTGCAGAGAGTCACCTGGTTTACGAGGTAGGCGCCGCGCTCGAGGTCGGCTGCCGACACCGGGGGTGCGGCGGACCTCTCGCAACCGGTCGGCGCCATCGCCAGCCCGACCGCGAGCGAGAACCTGAGGAGGAGACATCCGTAGGACGTTGGGGAGCTCGAAGTCGGCTGACGGAGAGTTTTTGGCATCGCAGCCTACGTATACAGCTCTTCGCTCGCACCAAGGGCTTAACTTTCCGCTAACGTCGACTCGAAGATCGACTCGAACACCATGGGAGGCCGCTGTGCGATTTACTGACCCCACCGTCGACTTCGGGCCGTTCCGCTTCAGAAGGGACAGTCGCGAGCTCTTCAGAGACGGTCGCAACCAAGAAGTGCCACAGCGCGCGCTAGCTCTACTCGACCTGCTCGTCGAACGTGCCGGCGAGCTGGTTTCCAAAGAGGAGATGTTCGAAGCGGGCTGGCCGGGCACCCACGTGACCGCGAGCTCACTGACCGAGGCGATGAGCCGTCTGAGGGGCGCGCTCGGTGACGACGCCCAGCGACCGCGCTACGTGGAGACGCTCGCCGGCCGAGGCTATCGCTTCATCGCCCCGGTGCGCGCGCCGGCGGCGCACCGGCGACGGCCGCTGCTCGCCGCCGCGGCGGCCGGCCTGCTGGTCGCGGCCGCACTGGCCTGGACCGGAATTGGCGAGCCCGATCCTTTCGAGACTGCCCGGATCGCCGAGCTCTCGGCCGACGGCGACGTGATCGAGGAGTTGCCGTTGCCGCGGTTCGCGGTGCGCGACCTGGTTCCCAGCCCCGACGGCCGCCACCTGGCGTTCTCGACCGGCAACTCGATGGACGGAGACATCTGGGTGTTCGACCGCTCCAGCCGGGTGTTGTCCCGGCTCTCGCAGGGCGGCGACAACAGCGAGGCGGTATGGACGGCCGACGGCCAGTGGGTGGCGTGGGCCAGTCGGAGCGGGCGCTCGTTCGACCTGGTGCGTCGACGGACCGACGGCTCGGGCCCGATCGAGACCCTGCTCTCGGCGCCGGGTGATCAGTATCCCGAAAGCTGGTCAGCTGACGGGCGGCGCCTGGTCTATTCCGAGACCGGTGCCGGCGGCGGGCTCGACCTCGCCGTGCTCGAGCTCGAGGACGACACCTGGCGGCCTCGATCCTTGAGAGCCACGCCTCACCACGAGTACCTCGGCTCCTACTCGCCCGACGGGTCGTGGCTGATCTTCGCGTCGGACGCCACTGGCGCGTTCGAGATCTACGTCCAGGACGGCGCCGGAGCCTCGACACCGGTACGGATCTCTCCACGCGGCGGCTCCGACCCATTCTGGTCAGCGGACGGCGGTTCGCTTTTCTACGTCCGCGCGGGCCAGGTCATGCGTCTCCGGCTCACGGCACCCGGGTTTCCGGGCCACTCCGCTCCCGAAAAGGTCCGCGGCCTCGAGCGTGTGACCCGAGTCAGAGCCACTGCCGCGGGTGGATTCATGGCCGCGCTCCCGAGCCAGAACCTCGAATCCGCAGGCTCGTAGGCACCACTCCCAGCAGCGATAGACTCTCCACGGAGACCACCCTTGCCAGCCACCAACCTGATTCTCGACAACGTATCCAAGACGTTCACGCTCGGTCCGCAGGAGCTCCACGTCCTGCGCGACTGTTCCATGACCCTCGACGCAGGCGACGCCCTGGCGATCACCGGCCGTTCCGGCTCCGGTAAGAGCACGCTACTCCACCTGGTCGGCACTCTCGACGCACCCACCTCGGGGGCCATCCGGATCGGCGGCGAGGATCCATTCGCGCTCTCCGAGCCGAAGCTGGCGCGTTTCCGCAACCGAACGGTCGGCTTTATCTTCCAGGACCACCACCTCCTGCCGCAGTACACCGTGCTCGAGAACGTGATGATCCCGACCCTGGCCTTTCCGGGCGAGGGCGGCGACGAGGGCTGGGCTCGCGAGCTGCTCGACCGCGTGGGACTCGGCGGCCGTCTGGCGCACCGACCGGCCGAGCTCTCGGGCGGCGAGCGGCAACGCGTCGCGGTGGCGCGCGCGCTGGTCAACCGGCCCGCGCTGCTACTCTGCGACGAGCCGACCGGCAACCTCGACAAGGGCAACGCCGACGGCGTCATGGACCTGATTCTCGATCTTCACTCGGAGCTGGGCGCGGGCTCGGACCGAATCGTCATCGTGGTCACCCACAGCGATGAGATCGCACAGCGGTTCGCCCGGCGCGGGAGGTTGGACGAGGGGCGATGCGTCGAAGCCTGATCTACTTCTGGCGCACCAACCTGGCGATCGCCTGCGGCGCCGCGGTCGCCACCGCGGTGCTCACCGGGGCGCTGCTGGTCGGCGATTCCGTGCGCGGCAGCCTGCGCGATCTGGCACTCTCGCGGCTCGGCGAGATCGACGATGCGCTGATCGGCGACCGGCCGTTTGGAGAGACCCTGGGAGCGCGGCTGGCCGCGGCTCTCGACCCTTCCGTCCGCGTCGCGCCGGTCCTGATGCTGCGCGGCAGCGCCACCCACGGCGACACGCGAGCACGCGCTTCGACCGTCAGCCTGCTGGGTGTCGACGGCCGCTTCTCGGAGCTCTACCCCGACTCGCCACCGATCGAGTTCGACAGCGAGGAGCGACCGATCTTCCCGCCGGTGGTGCTGAATCGCGCCTTGGCGCGCGAGCTGGACGCTGCGATAGGAGATCAGGTCCTGCTGTCGTTCGAGCGTCCGGCGGAGATCCCGCGCGAGACCCTGGTCGGCCGCCAGGACGCCTCGGAGACCATCCGCGTGATGCGCCTTTCGGTGGTTGCGATCGCCCCCAATCGCGGCCCCGGCGGCTTCGCTCTGACCGCGCACCAGAGCCAGCCGTTCAATGCCTACCTGCCGCTTGACCGGCTCCAGAGGGCTCTCTTCGACAGCGACGACCGCGAGCGGGTGAACCTCTTGCTGATCGACAAGTCCCTGGCACCTGCCGACCGGGTGCCCTCCGATCAGACCCTGGCCGACGCCCTGTCGGCGGTCCTGACCAACGACGACATCGGCTTGATCGTCGAGCGGCAGGACGATCGCCTGGCGATCCTGAGCCGTGAGTTCGTGCTCCGCCCGGTGCTCGGTGATGCCCTGACAGCGTTCGCCGCCGAGCGCGACGCGCCGGCGCAGCCGGTGCTGACCTACCTGGCCAACTCGATCTCCTCGGGCGACCGCTCGGTTCCCTATTCGACGGTGACCGCGCTCGATCCGCCCGCCGTCGAGTCGCTCGGGACCTTCCGGCTGATCGACGGCTCGCCCGCGCCGGCGCTGGCCGAAGACGAGATCCTGCTCACTGCCTGGACTGCGGACGACCTGGGGGCGGCCCCCGGCGACGAGGTCGAGATGACCTACTATCGCGTCGGCGAGCGCGACGAGCTGTCGGTCGAATCGAGTCGCTTCCGCCTGCGCGGCGTGGTCACCATGGAGGGGCTGGCTATCGACCGCCGGCTGACGCCGGAGTTTCCCGGCATCCACGACGCCGACGACATGTCGGCATGGAACCCGCCGTTCCCGGTGGATCTCGACGCGATTCGAGATCGCGACGAAGAGTTCTGGGACGACTACGGCGCCGCGCCCAAGGCGTTCGTCTCGGAAGCGACCGGTCGCCGGCTCTGGCGCAGCCGCTTCGGGGACCTCACTTCGATCCGCTTGGCGCCGCCGGACGGCGCGACCGTCGACGAGCTCGAGGCCGACCTCGACCGCACTCTCGCCGGCCACGTCGATCTGAACGCCGCCGGTCTCACCTTCCGGCCACTGCGAGAAGAGGGGCTGCGCGGCTCGCAGGGCGCCACCGACTTCGCTGGACTGTTCCTCGCTCTCAGCATGTTCCTGATCGCCGCGGCGGCGATGCTGGTTGGCCTGCTCTTCCGGCTCGGTGTCGAGCAGCGGGCGCGCGAGGTCGGCCTGCTGCGCTCGGTCGGGTTTCGGGTGAGCTCGGTGCGCCGCGCGCTGCTCGGGGAGGGCGGACTGCTGGCGGTGATCGGCGCGTCGCTCGGCCTCGGTCTGGCAATCCTCTATGCCTGGGCGATGCTGGCGGGGCTACGAACCTGGTGGCTGCCCGCCGTCGGCACACCGGTCCTCTTCCTGCACGCCGAGCCGTCTAGCCTGATCATCGGTTGGACCGCGTCGGTAGCGGTCGTCCTGCTGAGCGTCTGGTGGTCGCTTCGCAAGCTGCACAGGATTCCGGCGCCGGCACTGCTCGCCGGATCGACCGCAGTGGTCGACTCGGCCGCACGACCACGCCGTGCCCGAGCGCTGGCCCTGGTGTGCGCGGCGATCGCGCTGCTGCTCACGGTCTGGGCCGTGATCGATGGCGCGGTCACCTCCGGTCCCGCCTTCGGCATCGGAGCGTCGCTCCTGGTCGGCGGCCTCGCCTGGTTTTCATACCGGATCGGTGGCGGCAGCCGGCGCGAGAACGCTCTCGGCTCGATGGCGGTGATCGGCATGGGGGCTCGCAACAGCGGCCGCAACCGGGGGCGGAGCTTGCTGAGCGTCGCCCTGGTGGCCAGCGCCTGCTTCATCATTGTCGTGGTCGCGGCCAATCGGGTCGGACACGAAATCGACGTCGAGGACCCGGCCTCGGGCGCCGGCGGCTTCACCCTGATCGCGCAGTCCGACGTGCCGCTGGTCACCGACCTCAACCGCCCCGATCGGCGCGCGGATCTCGGTTTCTCGGACCAGGACTCGCAGCGGCTCGAAGGGGTCGGTTTCTATCCGCTGCGGCTGCTGCCCGGCGAGGACGTCAGCTGCCTGAACCTCTACCGCCCGGAGCGGCCTCGGGTCCTCGGCGTTCCCGGGGACCTGATCGAGCGCGGTGGCTTCGCGTTCCAGCAGGTGGCCGCCGCCGGTGAGGAGCTCGAGAACCGTTGGCGGCTGCTCGAGACCGACCTCGAGCCGGGCGTGATTCCGGCCTTCGCCGACAACAACTCGGCGCTGTGGGTGCTGCACCTCGGCCTCGGCGACGACATCGTGATGCAGGACGAGGCCGGGCGAGAGGTAAGGCTGCGGCTGGTCGGGTTGCTGGCGCGGAGCCTCTTCCAGAGCGAGGTGCTGATCTCCGAGGAGAACTTCACGCGTCACTTCCCGAGCCGCTCCGGTCACTCGGTCTTTCTAGCCGATCCACCGCTCGCCAGGTCGGCCGAGATCAGCGCGACGCTGGAAGCGAACCTCGAGGACTACGGCTTCGACGTCACCGGCACAGGTGAGCGCATCGCATCGTTCCTGGCGGTCGAGCACACCTATATGTCGACCTTCCAGACGCTCGGTGGGCTCGGCCTGATCCTGGGCACGGTCGGCCTCGGTATCGTGCTCCTGCGCAACGTGCTCGAGCGGCGCGGCGAGCTGGCGACCCTGCGGGCGTTCGGCTACCGCCGGTCGACGCTGTCATGGATGGTGCTGAGCGAGAACGGCGCGCTGCTGGTCACCGGCATCGGAGTCGGCACGGTCGCCGGGCTGGTGGCATCGGCCCCGTACCTGATCTCGGCCGGCTCCCGGCTGCCGTGGGCCTCGCTCCTCGTGACGCTGCTGGTCGTCTTCGTGATCGGCATGCTCGCCAGCATCCTGGCGGTGGCCGGCACGCTCCGGGTGCCGCTGCTGCCCGCGCTAAAGGCCGACTAGGGCCATGGAGCGACGACGCAAGAAGCGCTTCTCCCGCCGCCTTCAGATCAACTACTGGCTGGCCGGCGACGACCAGATCCGCAGCAGCTATACGACCAACGTCTCGATCCAGGGCGCCTTCGTTGCCACCAACGCGCCGTCGGCGCCCGGCACCCGATTGCGGCTCGAGTTCACCGGCGACCAGGGGTTCATCGTCGAGTCGGTGGTCACCCACGCGGCGCGCGTGTCGACCTCGCTGCAGAGCATTCGAGCCTCGGGCATGGGCATACGCTTTCTCAGCGCGTCCGAACTGGTGAGCACGATGCTGCCGTTTCACTCCGAGGAGACTGAGCCCATCCCGGGCTCCGACTCGGCCGCTTCCGACACCGATCGGACCTCGGAAGGCTCGACCCGGTCACGCGCATCCAAAAGGAGCGACTCGCAGGTCTACACGGTCGGGTTCCGCAACGTCGGCTACCTTCTGAACACGATCGAAGAGGAGATCCGCTTCGGTGGCGTGTTCGTCGCCACCGATTCGCCCGCCGGTCTCCAGGAGGACGTGCGCGTCGCGCTGGCTCTGCCGGCGCCGATCAAGCGCACGATCTACGTCGACGCCGTCGTGGTCACTCTCAGCGATCCCGGCGCGGCCCACAGCGAATCGACCCTGCGCGGCATGGGTGTCGCTCTCAAAGACACGACGGCGGTGCTCCGAGAGCTGAACCAGTTGATCGACGCGGCTCGGCCGGCGAAGCCGCCCGATCCCGAGACCTAGCCAGCCCTTCTCACCCCGTCGCTTGCGATGGGCTCTCGAGCGGCTACCGCGACGGCCGAGTAGCCCGCCAGACGGCAATGGCGACGACCAGCCCAACGCCGACCAGGTTCGTGATGGAGACGTCCCTGCCGCCGACGAAGACGAAGCCTCCGGGGAAGAGCGAGAGCGCGGCGGACAGGAACAGCAGGCTGCGCTCCCACACCGCGAGGACGCCGAAGAGATATCCCGCCAGGGCCGCCGCCAGCGGCACGATACCGGCCACCGCCAAGCCCACCGCGAGCGCCACCTCGACCAGCGCCGCGGGCTCCCCCGAGGCGCTCAACATCAGGAGCTGCGGCCGGTAGACGAACATGTACGGCAGCGTGAAGCCGACCAGCGCGAACCGGAACGCCGCGACGCTGGTCTCGAAGAAGTTCGAACGCGCGATCGAGCTGGCCGCGTAGGCCGCAAGAGCCACTGGCGGCGTCACCATCGACATCAGGCCGAAGTAGAAGATGAAGAAGTGTGCCGCCAGCGGCACCACGCCGAGCCGGCCCAGGATCGGCCCGATCAGCGTCGCCAGCAACAGGTAGCACACCGCCGAAGGCAGGCCCATGCCAAGCACGATCGACGACGCCATGATCAGCAGCAGGGCGCCAAAGAGGTTGTTCTGCGCCAGGGGCAGGATCAGGCTGGGCAGACGGGTGCCGGCGCCGGTCAGGGTCACAACCCCGACAACCAGGCCGACGCACGCCGCGGCGCCGATCAGCGGCACGCCGGCATACGACGCACCGGTCAGCGCCTCGACAAAACGCCGCCAGCCGATCCGGGTCCGCCGGTGCAGCGCGCTCAGCAGGAGTACCACCGCGAGCGCGACGCTGACCGCACGGAAGACGGTGAAGCCGGCGAGCAACAGCGCCACCAGGGTGCCGATCGCGCCGATCACCACGGCGGCCTCCCACTGCACGAGCCGCGTCGGCGCCTCGGCGTCGACCACGGTCGAACCGACGCGCTGCGAGTAGAAGTGCACGATCATGAAAATCGACAGGTAATAGAGGATCGCCGGCAGCAGCGCGGCCTGAATGATCTGCAGATAGGTGACCTGCGGCTCGACCAGCTCGAGCATCATGTAGGCGCCGGCGCCCATCACCGGCGGCATCAGCGCGCCGCCCGAGCTGGCCGCGGCCTCGACTCCCGCCGCCAGCGCCGGTCGGAAACCGGCGCTGCGCATCATCGGAATCGTGAAGGTCCCGGTGGTCGCGGTATTGGCCACCGCGCTGCCGGACAGAGAGCCCAGAAGCCCGCTCGAGAACACCGCGACCTTCGCCGGGCCACCGGTGGATCTTCCGAACAGCCGCCGGCCGGCGCCGACGATGAAGCCGGTCGCTCCGGTCGCTTCGAGCAGCGCGCCGAACACCACGAACAGAAACACGTAGGAGAACATCACCTTGAGCGCGATCCCGAAGACCCCCTGGCTGTGCAGGAAGGTCTGGCTGACGATGCGCTCGAGGTCGTAGCCGCGATGAGGCATCAGCCATCCGGGGAGGCTCGATCCGAAGCGCGCATACAAGATGAAGGCCAGCGACAGGATCGGCAGCGCCCAGCCGATCGTCCGCCGGGTCGCTTCCAGCACCAGCACGACGCCGAGCACCCCGACCACGATGTCGGCGCCGGTCTCGAGCCCAGCGCGGTCACCGAGCGCCTGGCCGCCGCTCCAGAGCCCCGAGAAGATCTCCTCGCTCTGCACGACCACGTAGCCGCAGACCAACACGGCGAGCCCCGCCAGGCCCAGGTCGGCCAGACGGACCGTACGCGAGCCCTGCGGGCGCGGGCCGGCGAAGGCCAGCGTCAGACCGAGCAGGGCGAACACCCCCAGCTGCCCCTGCGTGCTCAGATTGGGATAGTTCGCCTCGACCAGGGTGAATACCGGCAACGCCAAAGCACAGCCGAGCGCCAGAGCTGCCCGGACTCGCTCGATTCGGTCGGAGACCCCCGTTCGATCGGTCAACTGATGTCGATTCTAGGCCGAGCTACTCGGCGTCCGGCCAGATCCCGATCTCCCGGTAGTAGCGCACCGCGCCCGGATGGAACTCGATGCCGGTGTCGCGAACCACCACCTGCGGCTGGATCGCACGACCGGCGGGATGCTTCTCGACCACCGCCGCGCGGTTCTCGTAGATCGCGCGAGTCGCCCGGTAGACCAACTCCTCGTCCGCTCCGGCAGCGGCGATCAGATGCATCGAGCCGACGTTCATGCCCGCGAACGGCTCATCCTGCCCGCGGTACTTCCCCGCTTCGATCGTGTAACGGTCGAAGAAGGGATAGCCCGCCACGAGCTCGTCGACAGCGCTGGGCTCGAACGGCACGAAGTGAATGTCATCGGAGGCGGTTGCCTGGGTGATCGAGGCGGTAGGCACCGCGCCGCCCAGAAACGCTGCCGCCGCCGAGCGATCCGACAGCAGGCCGACCGCGCCTGCCTGGGTGTCGTAGAGGACGTCGATTGCGTCCCAGGCGACGCCGTGCGCCTCGAGGATGGGTCGGACAAAGAAGTGGAACCCGGCGCCCGCCGGTCCGATCACCACCCGCTTGCCGACCAGGTCGCGCATGGCCGCGACGCCGCTGTCGGCCGGCGTGATGAACAGCGCCACGTTCGGCGCCAGGGTCATCACCGCGCGCATATCGTGCGGCTTCTCCCAACCTTCCTCACCGCGCACGGCGAAATAGGTGATCGCCGCGTTGGCCAACGCGAAGTCGAGATCACCCGCCGAGAGTCGACGGATGTTCTCCTGCGTGCCCTTGGTCGCTTCGGCGGTTACCTGCCAACCGTACTCGGCACCGAACTGGTTCAGGACGTCGCTCAGGGCGCCGCCGACCGGAAAGAAGGCGCCGCCCGGAGGGGCCGTGCCGAGACTCAAGAACCGACGCTCCGGAGCCTTCGATTCACCTTCACCGCCGGGGGAGCCACAGGCGACGAGTGCGACGCCCAACAGCAGGGCGGAGATCGTGATTGCGAGCCGATACCTGATCATCTGAGAACCTCTCGTGTGCGATTCGGGAATTCGGGCTAGGCGCCGTCCAGGGGCAGCTCGAACAGAGCCGCCTCCCGATCGTTGCGCACTAATAGATACGGACCAGCGAGCGTCGGGATATTCCAGGTCTTGCGATCGAACGCTGTGAAGCGACCGACCTCGCGCAGTTCCTCGGGATTGGGCTCGATCAGCACGACGTCACCGCTCTCCGCCTGGAGCACTATGAGATCGCCGACCAGGAGCAGCTGACCGTGGCCGTAGCGGCCGCGTTTCCAGCGCCGCTCGCCGGTGGCGGGGTCGAGACAGGTGAAGACGCCGTCGTCGAGACCGTAGATACTGCCCTGGAACTCGACGTAGTGCGCGAACTTCGCCTTCAGGCGCGGCGTCTCCCAGATCAGCTCGACGCCGAACGCGTCGTCAGCGCCTCTAGAAAGCCGGAGCATCTTCGCGCCCACGCCGTAGCCGGACGAGACCAGCAGCCGATCGCCGGGCAGCGGCAGCGGCTGGGCCACGTTCGGCTGCTCCCCGGACCAGGGGTAGCTCCAGAGCACGCGCCCATCGGCCGGGTCGTGTCCGGCGATGCTGGCGCCGTTGAACATCACGATCTGGCGCACCCCGACGAGCGTCGTCACCAGCGGTGAGGCGTAGCTCGAGCGGTCGTCGCCACCGCGCCAGATCTCGGCGCCGGTCTCCCGATCGAAAGCGACCAGTGAGCGCCCCTTGTCACCGCCGGCGCTCACCACGACCAGACCATCGACCAGCAGCGGCGAACAGCTCTTGCCCCACTCGGGCAGAGCGCCGCCGTACTCGGCGATCAGATCGTGCGACCAGAGCTCTCGGCCGGTCGCGATGTCGAGCGCATTGAGCACGCCGGTGGCGCCCATGGCGTAGACCCGCGTGCCGTCGATCGCCGGCGTCGCCCGGGGCCCGATGCCGCCGATCGTTGTGTCGAAGCGACCCGGGTCGGCGTGCTCCCAGCGCACCGCTCCGGTCGCCAGGTCGTAGGCGACCACCAGCTCGTCCTGGCCCCGTTGCTCCTGAGTGATCGCGAGATCGCCCCAGATCGCGTACGAGGCCCAACCGTCACCAACCTCGGTGCGCCAGATCTCTCTCGGCGCCTCGGTCCGCCACTCGCGCGCCAGGCGGACGCCGGAGATGGTGGCGTCGCGCCTCGGCCCGAGGAACTGGGGCGAGTCGTGCGCCGAGGCGGCGATCACCGGCGCCGCGACGCTGCCTGGATCGAGCTTCTCGACCTCCGAGCGCCCGCCCTTCCAGCTCAGGATCGGCCGCAGATCGCCGGTCACGCCGCGGATCTCCACCAGCTGCGTGAACCCGAAGACCGCCAGCACCAGAACGCCGAGCCCGACCAACCGCACCTTCCAGCGCAAACGCGACAGGAGCAGGAACCAGATTGTCGCCAGGAGCAGCGCGAAGATCAGCGTGGCGATGCTCGCCATCACCTTGTACTGGCGGATCTCGCCCCAGATGAGCCAGATCCAGGCCAGGCAGCCGGCGGCCAGTACGTCGACGACGAACAGCGGCCACCAGCGGATCCTATTCACCCGACTCATCGAGTCGGATGATACGGCAAAGCGCGGCCGTCACGGTCTCGAGCCGCGATCGGCTCAGGCCTTTGCTACGCTGCGCGGCGATGCAGCGCATCTACGTCGACATCGACGACGTGCTGTCGCAGACCGCGCTCGCCTTCACCCGCATCCTCGAGGAGAGCTTCGGCAAGCGAGTGGGGCTCGAGGAGATCACCTCGTTCGATCTCAGCGTGTCGTTCGACCTCGGGCCGGAGGAGCTGGACGCGTTCATGCTCGAGGCGCACCGGCCCGAGCGGCTGATGGAGATCGAGCCGATGGAGGGGGCCGTACCGGTGCTCGACCGGTGGAGCGAGCGAGGCTGGCTAATCGACGTCCTGACCGGGCGGCCGCCGGCCTCGACCGAGGTCACGCGCGCCTGGCTCGACCGGCACTTGGTGCCGCATCGCGAACTCTTCTTCGTCGACAAGTACACGCGCTACGACGAGGCGGCCTGGGACGGTCACGGCCGCGTGCTCCAGCTCGAGGAACTGCACGGCGACCGTTACGACCTGGTGGTCGAGGACAGTCTCAAGACCGCGTCGTACCTGGCCGAGAACACGACCGCGCGCATCCTGCTGGTCGACAAGCCCTGGAACCGTGACGTATCGGCCCTGCCGCAGCCCACCGTTGCCCGCCTCGAGCGCTGCCGCGACTGGACCGAGATCGCAACGTTCGTCCCCTGAGGAGCTCGTCTGCCCCTCAGGGCTCCGCCGCCGTCACCTCCGAGAGCCCGTCAACGCAGGACGAACCCGGTCTTGAAGCGCCGACCGTCGGGCACCGTCAGGATCAGCTCGTAGGTGCCGGGCTCGAACCCTCGGGTGCTCAGGTTGTAGATCCAGTGCGAATCGGAGAATCGGAACGACGTTCCGCTGTCCACGTCGTCTCCCTCCTCGGGATTGATGATCTCCAAGGGCTCCGCGGCGCCGACCAGCCAGACCTCCTCCAGCTCGGGAGGAGACACGTCGTCCGCGCCGGTCACCGGTACCGCGCCGCACGAGTACTCGAGCTTGAGCGGGATGGTCCGGTTAGCCTTGAACGCCTTGTCGGGCAGCGGCGTTTCCGCTTCGCCCTCGGGCACGAGCTCCGCCATCGGCGGCAGCAGACCGTCGACCAGGTTGGGATCCTCGGGGCAGACGTCGACTAGATCGTCGAACGCGTCCCAGATGTCGTCGCCGTCGCTGTCGAGCGGCGCGATCATCGAGTAGACCGAGAAGTGGCTGATCTCGACCACGCAGGACGCGATGCCGCCAGCGACGCTGCAGGCGGCGCCGAGAGGCTCGAAGACTCCGCTCGCGTTCTCCAGGTAGAGGTCGAGCTTGTCGATCTGGGACTGGGACAGGCTGCCGACCTCCGCCTCGATGGTCAGGACCGCCGGGGGATCGAAGGCCTGGCCGTCGGGCTTCAGGTCGTAGACCGTGATCCGCTGTCCGAAACCGCCCCCTCCGGTGCCGAGCGAGACGTCCGCCGCCGGGTCGTTGAAGGCGACCTCGGTGACCGAGATCGTGGTCGTCCCGCCGCCCGCCTGCGGCGGGATGTCGACGCTGAGCCCACCGTCGGGCGTCTCCACCAAGCCTCCCTCATCCAGATCCACTTCTTCGGCTGTCGAACCGTCCTGCTCACAGCTCGTCGGATCCGAGAACGCCGGACAGGGGTCGCACACGTCGCCGACGCCGTCGGCGTCGATGTCCGATTGGCCGGCGTTGGCATTCGCCGGGCAGTTGTCGTCGTCGTCCGCGATGCCGTCGCCGTCGCCGTCGGCAATCGACGCCAGCTCGTAGGCACCGCTGTCGCACAGGGCGTCGCGACCGAAGCCGCGCTGGTCCTCGATCAGGCCGCAGGCGCCGGCGGCGTCGATCGCCACGCTGCCGGCAAGCAGCGCGTGGGTCGCGGTCGGCCCGCCGTTGTCGGCCAGGGCGGTGTCGAAGTCGACACCGCCGACGATCGGGCTGGCGCCCGGGCAGGAGCCGTCGTCGTCGAAGTTGCTCCCCGCGGACGAGAAGACACTGAAGCAGTTGCCGCTGGTGGTCGTGTTCCCCGCCACGATCGAGCGGTTCATCTCGACGTTGTCGCTGGCATACGAGTAGACCACCGCGGCGCCCGAATTGCCGGTGATGGTGCTGTTCTCGATGACGAAATCGTAGATCATGTAGCCGTGGATCGTCGCTCCGAAGAACCCGTACGAGGCATCGTTGCCGCTCACCGTGCTGTTCACGAGCCGCACGCTGCCGTAGGAGCCGTAGATCGCGCTGGTGGCGTTGTTGCTACTGGTGGTGGTGTTCCCCGAGATGGTCGTGCCGACGATCGTGGTCGAGCTGAAGTGGTCATCGGAGACGATCCCCACATGCCCGGCGCCGATGTTCTCCGTGATCGTCGAGTCGACGATCGTCACTTCCGCTCCGTCGTCCTGTATGGCTGAAGCGTTCCCGGAGAATCGCGTTTCCACGATCAGAGCGGTCCCGTTGCCCCCGGCTCCCTGGGCCACGATCCCGATTGTTCTGTTGTCCAGGATCTGGCTGTTGTCGACGACCAGCGATATGTTCGCCCCGAACACGTGCAGGCCGATCTTGTTCTCACTGATAGTGCTGTTGGCGATCGTCACCGGGGTTTCCGTCGCACCAGAGGTCACTTTGATCCCGTCGAATGAGCCCTGAGTGACGAGGGAGTCGACAACGACCAGCGGATACCCTCGTCCGCTGATCGCCGGGTTTCCGGTGCTGCCGGTGATCGTGTCGTTCTCGATCGTCAGTGGGGCATAGGCCCTGATGGCGCTACCCGTTCTGGCGCCACCGCCGGAAAGAGTGGTGTTGCGCAGTACCAGCGACCCCGGCATCTGCACGTCCAGGATCCGGAACTCGGCGGCGCCCGGGTCTCGCGAGATGGTGAGCCCACCGCCCTCGATCAGGATGTCGCTCTCCACGACCGGCAGCCCGTTCTCGAACCCGTTGTCGATCGTGGTCAGGGTCACGTCGGTCGTGAGAACGATCTCGTCGCTGCCCGAGCCGGCGGCGCAGCCGCCGACCGAGGCGTCGGTGTTGGCCGAGGTGATCGCGTCAGCCAGCGAGCAGCTCGCGTCGACGGTGATCGTCGCGGGAACGACCGTCTGGGGCAGCAGCAAGAGCCCCGCTAGGAAACAATGAAGCAACCGCTTTGTCGGTCGCTGCTCCAGGCTTTGGCGATGCCGTCGGATGGACCCATCTCTTCGACGCATGAACTCCCCCCAGGCTCTGCTTCAGAAAAGAATCGGCACGGCTTCCGGCAGCGACCTGCCGAAGGCACCGGCTTCCGACCCGCCGCTGGGAACCCGCCGCGAGCCGTCCAACACTTGTGATCAACCGACCCTAGAATGTCGGACGATTCTCTGTCAAACGAGCGGCAGGCGCGACGGCCCGCGACTACACGCTCCGGAAGACGTAGATCCCCACATCATCCGGATCGCTCACCGTGAAGCTCAGGTGCCCCCACGGCTGAGTCGTGAGCCGCTCGTTGAATGCCAGGCCGCTCGCCTCGACGCGGACGAAGAGCTCCTCGACGTCGTCGCGCTCGATCACCAGCGTCACGCCCCGCGGGGGCCGATGATCCCAGGCCGAGCCCGGGTCGGGTTGGGCGGGTCGCGCCAGGATCTCGATACGACCGTCGCCGGCCTCGAAGATCGTCCCCCGGTCGTCCGGTCCCCGGTCCCAGTCCTCGACCACCGCCAGCTCGAGCCCGCTCCGGTAGAACGCGACCGACGCCTCGTAGTCGCGCGCGAACCAGGCTGCCCGGAATTCACCCATCAGCTAGCTATGGTCTCTCAGAATATTGTTCACCAGGGTCCACCGAGACTGGGCGGCCATACGACCGGGAGCGTGCCCTCGACGGCTTGGCAGGCCGACGACCGCGCGAGCGCCCTCGACCGCTGGCGGGATTCAAGTACGCCACGAATCGTCGCGTCCTGACTGACCTGTCTCCCTGGACCCCGCCGGAGTCTGCCGGCGCACCTGGAGATCACGACTGACTCGCGCTGGCGACAGCCTGGTGGGCGACCGGGCGCAGCCGGACGGGTACGTACTTGTGGTACGGCGTCTTGGCGAGTGGATCGCAGTGGTCCGAGGAGGTCAGAACGTTGATCCTGGGCCCGATCCGATTTCCCTCGCTGGCGTCGGACTCCGGGTCGGTCATGCCGTAGCCGTGCGGAATCGACAGGCAGCCCGGCTGCACGGAGTCGTCGAACGCCACCCGAACCTCGATCGCCGCCGCCCGCGACTCGCACATCGCCGAGCCGCCATCCTCGAGCCCCAGGCGCGCGGCGTCCGCCGGATTCACGCGCAGCGCACCGTCGGGGTCCGAGCGCCGCCAGGCGGGGTCGCGGATGATCTGGTTGGCGTTGTACGAGCGCCGCTCGCCGGTGGCGAGAATGAACGGGAACTCGCCGCCATCGCGGCGTTCACGCGGTTCGGCGGCAAGCGCTTCGAGCTCGCTCAACATCTCGGGGATCGCAACCTGGATCCGGCCGTCGTCGTGGCGCACGAGCTCCCACATCTCGTCGTACTCGTGGGTGCTGAGCGGCACCGCGGTCCCGGTGTCGACGATCGCCCGGAAGAGCGCCTCGGCGTTCGCGTGACCGGCACGTCGCACCTGCGTACCGTAGCGCCTGAAGTAGAACTGACACGAGCCCCAGATCACCGCCGCCGACGCCGCGCCGTCCGGAAGCGCCCTGCCGAGCGTCGAATAGAGCACCATGCTAGCGAGCTTCTTCAGTCCGGGATTACGCTGGAGCGTCAGGCCGAGAGCTTTCGGGAACAGGCCGAGCGCAGGAGCCTTCAAATGCAGTTTGGCGACCCGCTCGAGCATCGGGAACCGGTCGGGCAGATCACCCATCGCCACCATCAGCCGGCGGTAGATCTCGGGCTCCGGCAGCGTGTCTCCCGCCGGCTCGACGATCGGCCGGCGCAGATGGAAGTGGTTGGTCGGGAACGAGAGCGTGAAGAAGGTCGCTTCCCACTTCTCGTACTGCGACTGCGCCGGCAGGACGTAGTCGGCACAGCGCGTGGTCTCGGTCTCGGCGACGTCGATTGCGACGACCAACTCGAGACGCTCCATCATCTCCTCGTATGCCCCGGTGTCAGCCGCGGTCTGCATCGGGTTCGAGGAGTCGACGACCAGCGCGCGCACCCGCTCGGGGTGGTCGGTGTTTACCTCGAGCGGCAGGATGTTCGGCGGGTAGAACTTGCTGATCTCGCGCATACCGGTGACACGGGTCTTCGGGCCGCCCTCGGCGGGAGACTTCGAGTGACCGATCAGCGGCACGAACTGCGTGTGCAGGTTGTTGCCACCCTCGACGCCGACGTTGCCGGTCAGGATCGAGAACAGCTTCTCGAGATAGGTGTTGAGCGTCGAGTGCAGGCTGTGCTCGATGCCCAGATCGTGCCGCGTGCAGGCCGACTCGGCGGCCGCGAAGCCGCGCGCGACCCGGCGGACGACCTCGGGCTCGATCCCGGCCCGGGCCGAGTAGTCGTCGACCGGTACCCGGCGCAGCATCTCGAGCAACCGCTCGGCGCCCATCGTCCGGCGCTCCAGGAACTCCCGATCCTCGAGCCCCTCCTGAGCGATCACGCCCAGCATGGCGGTCATCAGGAAGGCGTCGGTGCCGGGCCGAACCTGGAGATGGACATCGGCCAGCTCGGCGGTGCGGGTGCGCCGCGGGTCGACCACCACCAGCGTCCGGCTCGGATCCTTCGAGATCTCTTGCAGCACCTTCCTGGCCTGAGGGATTCCGTGCGACTGCCAGGGGTTGGCGCCGATGATGATCGTGTAAGCGCTCTCCTCGATGCCCTCGGTGAGATGACAGGTCTGACGCCCGAACAGCTCGCCGTTGACCCAGAAGTCGCCGGTCTTCTCCTGGGCCAGAGAGTTGTAGACGTAGGGCGTGCCTAGCGCTGCCCGGAACGGCACCGCGTAGGCCCCGCCCAGGTGATTCCCCTGGCCGCCGCCGCCGTAGTAGGCGATCGTGTGACCACCGTGCTCGCCGCGGATCGCCGACAGCTTCGCGGCGACCTCGCGGATCGCGGTGTCCCAGTCGATGGGCTCGAAGCTGCCGTCCGGTCGCCGGCGCAGCGGCTGCGTCAGTCGGGCGCCGTGGTTCTGGTAGTAGTCGAGGCGCGACGCCTTCTGACAGACGTAGCCCTGGGATGACGGATGCGCGCGATCGCCGCGAATGCGGGCGAAGCGACCGTCCTCGACCTGGATCTCGACGCCGCAGTTGAGGCTGCAGAGGTTGCAGGCGGTGGATTGCCAGCTGGTGTCGGGAGTGGGCATGGTGACGGTCAGATTACCTCTAGTTACGTCCGTTCTCCTCGAAGGGTCTTCATGGCCGCGATAGGCCCTGCGCATGAGTTGCTCGGGCGACCGCGCCCCCTGCGATAACCTCCCTGCATGTCCGCCCCCGACGACGGCAAGAAAAAGAAGAAGATCACCCTAGGCGTCGTCTGGACGGAGTCGAAGGAGATCATCTGGGCGCGCCGCAAGCGCTTGGGAATCGGGCTCGCGCTGCTCCTGGTCAGCCGGCTGTCGGCGATGGTGCTGCCGGCGACCACCAAGCTCCTGATCGACGACGTGATCGGCAAGAACCGCGCCGATCTGCTGCTCTGGATCGCGGTCGCGGCCGGGATCGCGACGGTCGTTCAGGCGAGTACTTCGTTCATGCTCTCGCTGATCCTGGGCATCGCCGCGCAGCGCTCGATCAACGACCTACGGATCAAGGTCCATCAGCACGTGCTGCGGCTGCCGGTGAAGTTCTTCGAGGAGAACAAGAGCGGCGAGTTGATCTCGCGGATCATGTACGACGCCGAGGGGGTGCGAAACCTGGTCGGCACCGGCTTCGTGCAGCTGATCGGCGGCGTCGTCACGTCGAGCCTGGCGCTCGGGGTGCTGTTCTGGATCAACTGGCGGCTCACCGCCGTCACCGTCGTCCTGCTGCTCACCTTCGGCGGCATCATGGTGGTCGGCTTCAGCCGGCTGCGGCCGCTGTTTCGCAAGCGCAGCAAGCTCAACGCCGATCTGACCGGCCGGCTGACCGAGGCCCTGGGCGGCGTCAAGGTGGTCAAGGCCTACACCTCCGAGAAGCGCGAGGAGCGGATCTTCGCCCATCTGGCGCACAAACTACTGCGCAACGTCATCGGCACGATGCGCGGAGTTTCGGCGATCACCAGCGTCTCGAGCCTGCTGTTCGGCATGGTCGGCATCTCACTGAGCGTCTTCGGCGCGCGCGAGGTGTTGGCCGGACGGGTGACCGTCGGCGACATCTTCATGTTCATGGTGTTCACCGGCCTGATGGTGACGCCGCTGATCCAGATGAGCGCCATCGGCACCCAGATCACCGAGGCGTTCGCGGGGCTGGACCGGATCCGCGGAATTCTCTCCAGACCGACCGAGGACGACGGCGACGAGCAGCGCCAGAGCCTCAGCCGCCTGACGGGCAACGTCGAGTTCGACAACGTAACCTTCGCCTATCAGGAGGGGCTGCCGGTGCTCCGCGGCGTGAGCTTCGTGGCGGGCGCCGGCACCACCACCGCCCTGGTCGGCTCGAGCGGCGCCGGAAAGACCACGGTCATCAACCTGATCATGGCGTTCCGCCGGCCGCAGACCGGACGCATCCTGGTCGACGGGCATGATCTCAAGGACGTTCGGCTACGCGACTACCGCAAGCAGTTCGCGGTGGTGCTCCAGGACGACTTCCTGTTCGACGGCACGATCGCCGACAACATTCTCTACAGCCGGCCGGGAGCGACGCGCGAGGATCTGGAAGAGGCCGGACGCCTCGCCCGCTGCGCCGAGTTCGTGGAGGGCTTCGAGAAGGGCTACGAGACGATCATCGGCGAGCGCGGCGTGAAGCTCTCGGGCGGTCAGCGGCAGCGGCTGGCGATCGCCCGCGCGATCCTCGCCGACCCCCGCATCCTGATCCTCGACGAGGCCACATCGAGCCTCGACACCGAGAACGAGGCGCTCATCCAGCAGGGCCTGAAAGAGCTCAAGAAGGGGCGCACCAGCTTCGTGATCGCGCACCGCCTGTCGACGATCCGCGGCGCCGATCAGATCCTGGTGATGGAAGACGGCGAGGTCGTCGAGCGTGGCAACCACGCGCAGCTGATCGCGCACGACGGTCGCTACAAAGAGCTCCACGACAAGCAGTACGCGCTCGAGCGCAACCTGTTCGTGAATCCGGGCGAGGAGCTACCGGCGTCGGTCTGAGCTCAACGCTCGGGCTCCGCCCCTCCAACGCATGGCCTCCGAGCACAGCTCTTCCCTGACCGAGCTCTTGCACCGCTGGCGCGGTGGGGAGAATGGTGCCGCCGACCAGCTCATCTCGGCGATCTACCCCGAGCTTCGGCAACTTGCCGGCCGCTACCTCCGGCCCGAGCGCCGGGAGCACACCCTACAGCCGACCGCGCTCATCAACGAGGTCTATCTCCGGCTGCTCGAAGCCGACGTGCACTACGCTGACCGGGTGCACTTTCTGGCCATCGCGGCGACCACGATGCGCCGCGTCCTGATCGATCACGCCAAGGCCAGAGCGGCCCTCAAGCGGGGTGGCGACCAGGTCCGCGTGACCTGGGCCGACTCGAGGATCGGCGCCGAGAACGCCATCGACGTCCTCGACCTCGATCGCTCACTCCGCCGCCTCGCCGAGCACGACCAGCGGATGAGCCGAGCGCTCGAGCTGCATTTCTTCGGCGGCATGACCTACGACGAGACCGCCGAGGCGTTGGGAACCTCGGTCGCGACGGTGAACCGCGAGCTGCGGTTCGCGAAGGCCTGGCTGCTCGACGATCTACGTAGCGATCGAGCTCGATGATCGGATAGCGTTCCCAACGTCGCTTACCCGATTGAGGCTCGGGTGCCGGCGGCGGACCCTGGTACCGCCGGGAACCCCACCGAGCCTCTACGACGAGATGCCCAGCGAGAACTGGCGGCGCCTGCAAGAGCTCTTCGAGGAGGCGCTCACCCTGCCCGAGGCCGAGCGCGCCGACTATCTGAACCGCTCCTGCGGCGAGGACGGCGAACTCCGCGCGCGGGTCGCCGCACTCCTGGTCGCGAACGAGTCGACGCTGCTCATCGAGCGCGTAGTCGGCTCCGCCGCGGCCGACGTCGCCTTCGAGAGCGTCGCGCCGGGCTCGACGGTAGGTCGCTACGAGGTGATTGCGGCGCTGGGCCGGGGGGGCGTCGGGCACGTCTACCGCGCTCGAGATCCAGCTCTGGGACGCGAGGTGGCGATCAAGCTGCTCAACCCGGCGGTGCTGGCAACGCCGTCGGGGCGAGTGCGGTTCGAGCGTGAAGCCCGCGCGTCGGCCGCCCTCAAGCATCCGAACATCGTGACCATTCACGATGTCGGAGAGGACAGCGGCAAACCGTTCATCGTCATGGAGCTGGTAGAAGGCGAGACTCTGCGCAGCAGGCTGTCGTCGGGTGGCGCAGCCGAGCATTGGCTGCCCTGGGGAGTCCAGATCGCCGCCGCCCTGAGCGCCGCGCATGGCGCAGGGGTCGCGCACCGCGATCTCAAGCCCGAGAATGTGATCATCGACGTCGAGAACAGGGCTCGGATCGTCGACTTCGGCCTGGCACGCCACGGCGCTGAGGCCTCCAGCGAGTCCGCGCCCGGCGCCACCACCGTCGGCATGATCATGGGCACCTTCGGCTACATGTCGCCGGAGGCTCTGTCCGGGGGTCCGACTGACCATCGGGCGGATCAGTTCGCGCTCGGAGCAATCCTCTACGAGATGGCCACGGGCAAGCGGCTGTTCGAGGGCAAGACGCCCAAGCAGATGGCGGCAGCTACGCTTTCCGACGAGCCGCCCGATCTTCAGGCGCTGAGCGGCACTCCGCCCGAGCTGCGCGCGGCGATCGTGCGTTGCCTCGCGTGCCGGCCCGAAGACCGTTTCGAACAGACGTCGGAGCTGCACGCGATTCTCAGCGCACTCGCCGAGGCGCGGCTCTCCCCCGGGCTGATCGCCGCGAGCCTGCCCAAGCCGCGTACCGAGCTGATCGGCCGAGACAACGAGAGAGAGGCGGTCCGCCGGCTGCTGGTCGACCAGCGCGTCCGGCTGGTCACGCTGACCGGGCCGGGGGGCAGTGGCAAGACGCGTCTGGCCATGGAGGTCGCACGCGACCTATCCGAGGCGTTCGGGTCGCGCGTCTTCTTCGTCGAGCTCGCCGCCATCCGCGACCCGAGACTGGTCCTGCCGACCATCGCGCGCGCCCTCGGGGCCGGTGGCGAGCACAGCCCGATCAACGCGATCCGTGTGGAGCTCTCGGGAACGACCGCGCCGAGCCTGGTGATCCTGGACAACTTCGAGCACCTGACACAGGCGGGCCGAGACCTGGGCGAGCTGCTGGCCAAGGTCGACAATCTCGCGCTGCTGGTGACCAGCCGCGAAATTCTCCGCATCTACGGCGAGTACGATTTCCCGGTAGAGCCGCTGGCATTTCCGCGCGGGAACACGATGCCGCCGTTGGCGGAGCTGGTTCTCTACCCGGCCGTGGCCCTGTTCGTCGCTCGGGCTCGCGCCGCCACGCCCTCGTTCGAGCTCACCGCGGAGAACGCGGCGGCGGTGGTCGAGCTATGCGCCCGTCTCGACGGCCTGCCCCTGGCTCTCGAGCTGGCAGCCGCGCGCGCTCGGATGCTGTCGCCGCGAGCGATGCTGAAACGACTCTCAGGCCACAGGAGTCTGCTAGCTACCGGCGCCCGCGACCTGCCGGCTCGGCAGCAGACTCTGCGCGCCACCATCGAATGGAGCCACGAGCTACTCGACGATGCGCAGATGAAGCTCTTCCGCCGGCTCGGTGTGTTCGTCGGCGGCTTCAGCCTGGAGGCGGTCGAAGCGGTCGCCGACGGCTATCAGGACCTGGACGGCGACGTCATCGAAGCGGTCGCCTCGCTGGTCGACAAGAGCCTGATCCAAGCCGTCGAGGGGCCGGGCAATGAGAATCGCTTCATCCTCCTCGAGACCATTCGCGAGTTCAGCTACGGGAAGCTGGTCGAGCACGGTGAACGCGACCGGATCGCACGGGCTCACGCAGCCTACTTCGTAGTGTTAGCCGAGGAGGGCGGCGCCGCGCTCGCACGCGAGAGCAGCGCCGAGTGGTTGCTCGCACTCCGGGTCGAGCAGGACAATTGCCGCGCCGCTCTCGAGTGGCTGACCGAGCACGAGCAGGTCGACTGGGGTCTGCGGCTGGCACTCGGCCTGTTCGACTTCTGGGATCGCTCGGGACAGCTGATCGAGGGGCAGCTCCGCTTCTCAAAGCTGCTGGCGCTCGACAGCTCTCACGAGCACAGCGCCCTGCGGGCAGCAGGCCTCTTCTCCGCAGCCGCTTTCGCCGTGCACCGCGGATTGCCGACCGAGGCAGCTGAGCTGCAGAGCGAGGCCTATGAGCTTTACCGGGAGCTCGGCGACCTGCGTGGGCAGGCGGTGACCCTCAACGCGATCGGGATCGCGGCTTCGTCCGATACCGCGGACATCGCCCGCGCGCGCGACGCGTTCACCCGCGCACTCGAGCTTTGGCGTGAGATCGGAGACGAGACCGGCTTCACCGGCTCGCTCTCCAACCTCGCCTGGGTGCTGAAAACCGTGGGCGAACGCGAAGAGGCGCGTCGGATCTACCGCCAGGCTCGTGAGCTGTTCGACTCCGGCGGCAAAGCAATCGATGCCGCCTGGGCCATGAATCACGAGGCGGACGTCGCGATCGAGAACGGAGATCTCGATGACGGCTGCCGACTCTACCGTGACGCGCTGGAGCGATTCGAGGAGCTCGGCTATCACTGGGGTATCGCCACCACGCTGGCGGATCTCGCCTCGGTCGCCGGGCGCGAGAACGATCCCGGCGAAGCGAAAGCCCTCGCTCGACGAGCGCTGCAGATCTTCGTCGAGATCGGCCACAAGCGCGGCATCTCGCGACTGCTCGACGCGCTGGCGGTCACCGCACACGGGGAAGGACGTGCGGAGACCGGATTGATACTGGCTGGCTGCGCCGAGTGCATGAGGCAGGGGCTCGGCGTGCGCCTCTCGGAGGACGTAGCCGCAGTCCTCCAGGGCGAAGTCGAGCGTATGAGACGGGCCGCCGGGCCGATGGCCGACGAGGCCTGGGGCCGCGGCCTGAGCTGGACCGTCGACGCCGTGGTGCGTGAAGCGCTCGGGTTCTAGCGACTCTCGGCGCTCGTCGGATCGAGCATCCTCCGAACCGCGGATACCCGGTCGGCCGGCACATTGGCCATTCGCGCGTGCTCGCGGACCATCTCCTCGTTGGGTGCGATGTAAAGGCAGTAAAGCTTATTGTCGGTGACCCAGCTGTGCAGCCACTGGATCTTGGGACCCAGGCTCTCCAGTGCCTCGATCGACTTCCGCACCGCGCTCTGGATCTCCTCTTCGCTCATCCGACCCAAGTTGGGAATCTCTCTCGCGATGACGAACTTCGGCATGCAGA
Source organism: Acidobacteriota bacterium (assembly GCA_029263375.1). Classification (GTDB taxonomy): domain Bacteria; phylum Acidobacteriota; class Thermoanaerobaculia; order Multivoradales; family JAHEKO01; genus JAHEKO01. Next base: position 42,152 of record JAJCXP010000135.1, read on the forward strand.
GCTCCTCTCGTTCATATGTTAGCAACGACCGAGGACCGGGCCCTCAACTTTGTAGGTGACAACCGGCGCCGAATCAGTTCGTCACGTGCGGTAGAGTCGACCCAGTGGTCGACACCATCCGCTACTGGCTGGCAGTGCTCACCGTGGCCACGCTGCCCCCGGCACTGCTCTACTGGTACCTCATCCACCCGTTCGCCACCACCTGGCGGAAGGTCGGCCGCCTGCCCGCCTATCTGGTCGTCAGCGGCATCTGCCTGACGGCGGTCTATGCGATCTTCCGGCTGCGCGACCAGCTCCTGGCAGCCGACTACGGGTTCGATCCCTTGCTCTCGGCTCTCGGCGTGGCGCCCTATCTGGCCGCGGTCTACCTCGAGATCCAGTGTCGCAAGCACCTGAAGTTCCACATCCTGGCCGGCGCACCAGAACTCTCGAAGGACAGTCCGGGCAAGCTGCTGCAGGGAGGGATCTACGGCCGGATCCGGCACCCGCGCTACGTGTCGTTGACCCTCGGAGTGGCCGGCGTCGCGCTCTTCCTCAACTACCGGGCGGTCTACCTGCTCCTACTGCTGTTCGTGCCGGCGATCTTCGGTCTGGTACTGCTCGAGGAGCGCGAGCTCAGGCAGCGTTTCGGCGCGGCCTACGTCGACTACTCACGGCGGGTGCCGAGATTCCTCCCCCGGCGACGATAGTCCGATCGCCAGCTTTCTGTCACAGTCCCTCGGGGTAGTAGGGATGCCGCCCCCAACCAGCTAGGCTAGGGCCGCCATGGAGGAGACCGCACCAGCCGTTTCGTGCCGGGAGCTCGGTCGCCGTTTCGGTTCGCGCTGGGTGCTCGCCCACGTCGACCTGAACGTCGGCCGCGGCGAGAGCCTGCTGCTCGCGGGCGCCAACGGCTCGGGCAAGACGACGCTCCTG